>NZ_JAMDGY010000025.1 GCF_028656955.1 Pseudomonas fontis | reverse complement strand
AGGTGGGTGACTGCTGGCGGCAGCCCCTCCTTGCCTCTGAGCTCCGTGAGGTTCGAGCTTTTCCAGGTCGACGAGATGTCGAAGGCACTGACCGCTCGAGCGCGGGCCAGATATGCGCCCGCATAGATCCCAGTTACATCGACTGAGGTCGCCCCGGTGCGCTGCAGCTTGATCCAGTTGCCATTGTCCTTGCGCCACTCCACATCGTAAGCCACAGCGCCATTCACGGACGGCCAAGCGATTGTCATGGTGCTTACGGCTATACCTTGCGAGATCGCGTAGGCCGAGGTGAGTGTGACGCTGGCCGGTGGCGGCACCGCAGTGATCGGGATCACGCTGATCGGGCGTTCTTCCAGTCGAGCGCCTGTATCGATGTGAGCGAACTTGCTCGGGTCGTACTGCACGGCCGAGATTTCGAACACGCCTGGCTCTGGCCTCGCCACGCTCACTACCCGGTACAAAGGAATAGCTAGGTCGTTAGCATCGAGCGCCCACACCAGTTCACGCTCGGGCGCCACGGAGTAGGAAACGGTCACCGTGACCTGCCGGCCGCTGACCAACTGCACTGTACGCCCCTCGCACTTGCCGTCGGGCAGGTTGAGAATGAGCCGGTCGCCAGGCTTGGCCTGGGTGTCGCGGTCAAGGGTGATGAGCCTGCCATTCACCGCCGAGATGCGCCCGCCAACTGGACGACCAGCCAGCAGTTCGTCAGCAACCGGGATCACGTAGCCAGGCAGCGGAATACGCCCGTCGAGACCGACCCTGAAGGTAACAGCCCGGTCCTTGGAGTTGGTCAGTAGTGCCCACTTGCCGCGGCGCTGGGCCTCCGACTCACGAGTGCATCCTATAGCGCTGATCTCCAGAGGATTGTCGCCGTAGCGGCGCTGCAGCTTGGCGTCCGTAACGGCTGTTACATCGGTATCGTAGTTGTTCGCCGAGTTGTCGTAGCTGATCAGCGCCCGGGTGTAGCGCGTGCGCTCCGACGCGCTGGAGTAGGTGAACTTTCCGTCAATGACGTTCGCCCGGGTATAGGCGAAATCGAAGTCAGTGGCCCGCGGCATATCCGACAGGGTGAACACCTGGCCCTGAGCCCAGTAAGTCATGCCCCGGTATATCGCCGAGATGTCGCGCAGCAAGGACCAGGCATCGGCCTTGCTCTGCAGATTCAAGTTGCAGATGAAGCGCGGCTCCATGCCGCCCTTCCCATCCGGCACCAACTGGTCGCAGTACTGCGAGATGCGGTACAGCTCCCACTTATCGACCATCCACGGCTTGATGCGGCGGCCAAGGCCAAAGCGGTCGTTGGTGGTAATGCCGTAGGTAGCCCAGGTGGGGTTGTTGGTGTAAGCCTCCTTCAACGTCCCATCCCAGATACCACTGTATGTGCGCGAAATTGGATCGTAGTTGCTTGGGACCTGCCATTTACGCGCCTTGCAGGCGACGGTAACTGCTGGGATGCTGCGGAATTGTTCGGCTGAAAACTCGATGTAGAGCAGAGCCGTATTGCGGTAGGGAATTTTCGCGTCAATCACCTCCGTGAAGCCGGCGATCTGCATCGTGTCGGAGATTTTGTTGTTGTTCTGGTTGATCGTCAGGCGCGTGATGCGCATCAGCCAGCCAGAAGTAGCCTTCGGCAAATCGATGCGGCGGGTGCGCTCGTACACGCTGGTGGTCTTGCCGTCGACAGCTTCGCTCAGCACCTGCCGGTAAGCGCCGCCGTCGGTTGCCAGTTCAACCTTGTACTCGATCCGGTACCCGTTGATGTTGCCGCCGGCATCCACTGACTGGAGCGCCGGCCAGGCGAAGCGCACGCGCACGGCGGAAAGCTGGGTGTTGCTGATCGCCCGGACCCATGGCGTGCCGCTGCGCAGCTCAGTGCTGATTGTGGTTTCGTTCTCGACCGACGGGATCCCCTGGATATAGGTCTGATCCACCGCCCCGGTGCGCCACTCCCACTTTACGTTCGGGAAGTTCATGTTGCCTTGGGGGTCTTGCAGTGGGGTATTGTCGAGATAAATGTCGCGCGCCGTAGGCGTGCCTTCGAATTCACCCTCACCGATAGCGATGAGCATCTTGGCAATAGCGACCGAGCGCAGACTGTCCGGGGCTTCCGTTGGCGTTTTTGGTTTGTCTTCGCCGCCCTTGGCGCCGTGGATGTCAATCTTGCGTGCTGCGCCCATGCTTTTCTCCAGGCAATAAAAAAACCGCCTCTTGGCGGCTGCGGTGGTGCGGGGATTTTCTACATCTGGTCTTCGGCGTAGATGGCGGCGCTGATAATCGCCCCGCCCCAGCGCCGCTCGCCAATGCAGAGCGGCACCGGGTTGCCCGAGGCCGTGGTGTTCTTGGCGCTGCCGAAGGCGTAGCCGGGGGTGTTCTCTGGCGCGGCGCTGGTCTTGAGGCCGCCTGCCTGGGGGCTGAGCATTTGGATTACGCCGCCGGCGACAAGGCCAATGCCCGCGCCTATGAGCGGAGTGCCGAAAGGCGTTGCAGAGAAAATAACACCCACAACAATCAAGATCGCACCGACAATGGTTTGAAGAATACCGCCGCGCTTGCTGCCTACGACCACCGGCGCGATGCGGATATCTCCGGCACCGTTGTAGCTCAGCTCCTTCTCCCCGATATTGCGCTTATCGCGAAACACCGCGAACTCAAGGCCGCGTGACTTGGCATTCGAAAGAAACCGCTCGAATCCAGGGATTTGCACGCATAGTGCTTTGATCGCCTCAGCCGGCGATTTCACAGCGAGCCTGAAGGACTTTCCGAACTGTCGGAGTTGCCCGTGCAGGCGAATCGTCGTCATGGGTTGGTAGTTGATCGCTGATGTCTGCATCACTTTCTCCGGAGCAATAAAAAACCGCCCGGAGGCGGCTTCAAGGTTTTCTTGATTCAGTTGTAATCGACATATGGCCCTATGTAGAACCCAGCCATGTCGCCGCTGATACGGTAAAGGCTTTCCTTGCCCGACTGCACCGTAGCCGCGATGGTTCGAATTGCGGCGCCTGCGCACAAGCCTGAGCCCGCCAGGCCAGCGCCGAGATTTGGCGATCCCGGCGGAAGGTAGAATGTAGCTCGCTGACCAGTACCGATTTTTGCAGCTCTGCGGCCGTCGACATAAACAACAATGTCGCAACCAGAGCCGGCAGCGCCGGAGTCGCGTACCACGGTGATTTTTCCGCTCTCTCCAGCCGGTTTAGTCTGGAAGGCATAGACCTCGTCCGACGGAACCGGCTTCGCATCCCGCACCGAGATCGCCGATGAGGCACATCCCGCCAGCATCGCCACCGCTACCGCCGCTATCAAAATCCGCATTCTGTACTCCTTTTCGAATCGGTCACTGACCGGAGCCCGCCTGATTCACCGTCCGGTTGAAGTCTAAAAGCGCCTGCCATGCATTGGGCTGGCAGCCGAACATATTATCGCACCATAGCTTTGCGCTGATCTTGTGCTTGCCAGAGCCCAGGGCGTCCTTGGAAACCTGCGCGGCCAGTGAGGGGCTGTTCGGTATCGGATTGTATGTGTCGAAATAATCAGTACCGTAGTTTTGAATTTTCGTCCCGGCATGACTCAAAACCCAGCTGCGCGCTGCAGACCACATCACCTGGCACTGATTTTCGCTTGTGCATACGGGCGTCGTTCGCTGGGCCTCCGATCGCCAAGCGTCAACCTCCTGCGTGTTAGCGCAGCCAGCCAAAAAAGCGAAACCCATCAAAACAGCTACCGTGCGCACCATCTTTCAACTCCTGTGATTTGTAGCGCACTCTAGCACTGCGCCATCACAAGATCGAACAGACCTAATAACTACTCGAAAGAAGCCTGTCCGGGCATCCAGCGTGGATGGAAAGCCAGTACCACGCCATCATTCCGCCATAGTAGCGTTGCACCTCCAACGAACTGCCCCAGTCCGTTGCCGGAAAGCCCATGGACTGGGGCATTGATGACCTAGGAGGTCTACTTGAAAACACTAGATCAGCGAGTGGTAGAGCTTGAGCAAGCCCTGAATTCCGTAGGGACTGCCCTGCAGAACACCCTCATGGCGGTTGTGACTACGCTCAATAATCAGCCAAATTTTGACCGAAGCGCCCTGCAAAACGAGCTTGAAGAGATCAAGCGCATTCACATCGAGAACGGCAATCAGCGCCTTTACACCGATGCAATTTCGATGGTTCAAGACTGCCTGAAGTAACGGGCTGTGCGGCAGACACTCGTCTGCCGCCACCCATATCTATTCCGCACATTACAACCTTTCCGCTCGGCAAAAGCGCTTTCTTGATTTTCATCATTTCTCCTGCGGCATGGCCGCTTCATTTCGCGTCCCGATGACGCAACACAAGGCGCGTCCGGTCGAGCCAGGGGCCGCCGAACACAATGATTTCTGATGGCCTGCCCAGCAGGTGGTGCAGCATGAAGGGGCCAGGACCGAAGACCTGGGCATGCTCCTCCGCCAATTTGGCCTCGACGCCAAGATAGATGCCAGCGTGGTTCGGGTGCGCGGTGCGCCCGACAGCCATGACGATCATGTCACCGCGCTGAGGCTGGCTCACCTGGTAGAAACCGGCAGCCTCGTAGGCCTGCTCATAAAGACTCGGGCCGTCCGCCTGCTCCCACCATCCTTCCTCCCGGGCATAGGCCGGGAACTCCAGCCCCCACTCGCGCTTGTACCAATCGGCACAGACCTGCCAGCAATCCCAGGCGCCATGTACAAATGGCCGGGCCAGCAGCGGCGTTGCCCCCGTCGGTGTGATCGTGCGCATGTCCCCCTCCGGCCACGACAAAATGTGCCAGGGCAAAGCCGTGGCTTCGCACATGGCCAAGTCGCGCGGCGAGGGTCTGCTGGTGGCGTCCGGGTGTGAGTGCACGATGCCGATCACCTGGCCCTGATCTTCGGCCTCGGCGTACTGCTCGGGCGCGATGCGGAATTCTTCAGCAGGCTCGCTCGCAGTGTTGGTGCAAGGGACGTAGATCTGCTTGCGACCTTCAGCCAAGACCAGACCGCAGCACTCGCGCGGATACTCCGCCGCCGCGTGCGCCTGGATGGCTGCAATGATGTGCTTTCGCATGGTCAGCTCCGTGCGATCAGGGATACGGCAGGAAAGCCGCCGAAGGACAACTCGTTGTTCTCTCCGAAGCGCAATTTGCAGGACGACAGGCAGCCCTTGCACTGGTCCTTCGACGGGTCGTCCGTAGGGTTATCTTCGTCATCGAACATTGCCGCACCGGTGTAGTTGCAGTCAGGTCCGCGGTATCCACCGGTCATGGCCCAGTGGCAAAAGGTTGTCATTTGCCGTCCGGGAAGCCCGTGGTTGTCGATCTCGCCCGGGGAAGACAGCTCCCAGACCACAGCCTCGCCGTCTTCACTGGTTTTCTGGTCGATGTACCAGATTTCCAGCGCCTCCTGGGTCGGGTCGGCAGTTGGGTTGCCCTCGGGGAAATTCGCCGCATCAAGGTACTGGGCGAGGGTTTCGCGAACCGTCAGCTTGAACTTCAGAAGGTCTTCGAATGCGAGGCACAGCGCCGTGACGCGGCCGTTGATGTTGCCGGCGGCGAACGTCGGCCGAGAAGCTGTGCCGTCGCTACTCGAGGAGATGCCTTCGATCTGCACCGGCCAGGCAGCGTACTCCTCGCCCTGCCACCAGATCGACTTCGCCGGCAGATCCTGTTCTGAATGCTCATACGCAATCAACTCTTCCGGTGTGTGCGGAATGGCGTGACCGTGGAAACGAAGGTAATCCGCGCCATATTCGGTCCCGTCAATTTCAAACAGGCGAATCTCTCCACCGGGCTCCAGTTTCTGGACGTCCGTAATCAGCGCCATGGGCGGTTACCTCAGGGGTGGAAGGTTTGTTCGAAGGTCGCGGTGATCGCGTAGACCTGGCCGCCACGGTGCACGGGCTTGTAGCCGTTGCACTTATAGAGGCCAAGATCGCCCAGGGGCGGCTCCCAGAGGAAGCCCTTTGCACCCTTGTGCCGGTCGATGAAGTCCGTGATGTCCTTGATCCGGCCCTTCATGCCGGTGAAGGTGACCGGCCAGGACTGGGATTTGTTGTTGATCCCGTCCTCGGTCGACTGCGCGTAGCCGTCGGCAAACTGCTTCGTGCGTACGCGCTGCTTGATGTCCCCCTCTACGCCTTTTTCAGTGGCCCAGGTGAATCGCTCAATTGCCATAAATCATCCTTTTACGTTTCGGCTACTCACGCCGCCTTGGCGCCAAGACTTGGCGATCTCTTCAGTTGCGATTTGCCGGGTGCGCGACTCCATGTTGCGCTGGAACAGTTCGGCGTCGAACTCGGCCCCGTCTGGGCGGCCGGCCTCCTGGTCCGTCAGAATGATCGGCATGCTGAGGCTGAGGTTTACCCCGCCACCGCCGCCTCCAACCGCAGAAACGCCTAACTTGCCGTTGGCTGTTCGGGTGAGCGGCATGATTGCCTCATCACCCGCCTCGCCCATGATCCCCGTCTTGCCGCCGGCCATGCCGAACGCAGTTGGTTTGCTGACGATTGAGTTGGTGAAGGCACCGCCGTCGGCGAACATCTGCACACCGCCCGACCAGGCCCCGCCCTTGGCTTGAGCGTATGCCCCGGTGTAACCAGCTTGAGATGCGCCAAGATTCGACGAAGCTGCGCCAGCAGAGCCGGCAGCCAATCCGTTACCGCCACCAGCGCTGCCGCCGAAATAGCTGGCCGCTGCTCCAACCAGGCTGCCGAGCAGAGCAGAACTCGCCTGCCTGGTCGCAATCCGCGCCATGTCCGCCAAAATCGATTTGGTGAAGTCCGCAAAGGAAAGCTTCCCAGTCATGGCGAAGTTGAAGATCGAGTCCTCCATGGAGCTGAAGGCGTTACTGAACAGGCTTTTTGTCTGACCGGCGATGTTCTGCGCTGAGTCCAGGTAGTTGTCCCAGGCAGCTGTCGCACCCTTGGTCCAATCGCCCTGAGCACTCTCCACGTCCGCATAATTCTGCCGGATCTGGTCCGTAGCGGCCTTATTCGCATCGGCAAGCGCCTGCGACTTCCTCTTGAACTCCTCTTCCGACATGTTGCGCGATGGGTCGGATTTCTGGTTGGCCAACTCCAGCGACTGCTGAGCAAACCGGTCTTGCTGGCTGTTCAGCTCGCCGTTGAGTGCGTTCTGGCGGTCACCCTGCCCCACACCGAGTACTGCGCGTTGGCCAGCAAGTTCCAGCGCTCGCTGCTGCTGAGCCAGGGCCTGCACGTAGGTGGTGATCGCCCGCTCCTGCTTGGCCAGGCGCCCGGTCTCGTTGGTGGCCAACACCTCAAGCTGGCTGTCGGCCTCCTTCTGCGCCTTGACCATCCCTGCGCGCGCGTCAGCTATCTTCTGGTCCAGCTGGATGCTCTGGGCAGCAGTCGTGGATTTCTTGCCTTTGACGGCCTCCAGCGCAGCAATCTCAGCCTCGTAGGCTGCGGTCACCTCGTCGCGCTGGTTGCCGATCAGGGCTTCGCGCTTCAGTGCGTATTCGGACTGAGAAATCAGCCCAGCCTTCTCTGCCGCGTCCAGTTGCTTCTGGGTGTTTTTGTACTCATCAACGATGGCCGCCAGGTTGTTCTTGGCGTTGTTGAAACCGGTCAGGTCAACCTGACTTGCAGCCGCCTTCGGGTCCTTGAACTTGTCGTTGATGTTGGAGATGTTTTTGTCGACTTCCGATTGATCGAGCCGCGAGTCTTTCGGGTCAACCTTGCGGATATCGTCGAGTTGCCGCCTGTATTCCTTGATCGCCTCGGTGCGCTTCTGTTCGTTCGTCCACGACGACTTGGTCAGGGCATCGATCTTGGCCATCGACGAAACAGCATCGCCTTGTGCCTTGGCCTGCTCGCCCTCCCACTTGGCGATATCGGCCTGGGCCGCCTTTTCGTCTTCAAGCATGTTCAGGCGATTCTGCCGGAACTCAATCAGGGCATCCTTTGACTTTTGGTTTTGAAACAACCCATCCATATTCTGGGCTTCGAGCAATCCGGCCTTCGCGTCCTCAATGTCCGAATTAATGTCACGACGTCCGGCGTTTTTCAGTCCATCTGCCGCCTTGGCAACTGCGTTATACGCCCGCTCCCAGAAGCTCAGGTTTTCCAGGATCTTGGGGGTGCGCTCGTTGATTGCATCGGCGTACGAATCGGTGGCCAGCTTCACAGCTCCGGCGTGATCGCCCTGCTGCTCCAGTGCGGCAATCTGCGAGTAAACCGAGGCCGTCAGGTAGTGGTACTGCTCGTTCAGCGCAGCAGAGGCCTTTACCGGGTCGTCTGCCAGCTTGGAGAACTCGGCGACAGTCTCGCTCACGGCCTTGCCGGTGGCTTCCTGCATCGACACGGCGGCCTGGGTGATGCCGGTGAAGCTGTCCCCGGCGATCTTGCCGTTGTCAGCCAGCAGCGCCAGCACGGCTGCGGCTTGGCCAGTGGTACCGACCGTTGCGCTCACCTGGCGCGCCATATCCCCCAGCTGGCCAGCGCTCACTCCCGCGTAGTTGCCGGTGAGGATCAGCGACTTGTTGTATTTGTCCTGCTCTTCGCTGCCCTTGTAGTAGGCAACCGCCAGGCCGCCCACTGCTGCGGTGGCTAGAGCCAGTGGCCCCAGGATGGCGAGCAGCCCGGCAGCGCCTGCTCCAGCCCCGGCGCCCAACTGAGCAACCGCACGCACGCCACTTCCCCAGTCACCAGAGGAAAGCGCATTGCCCAACTGCACGACGTTTTCCTGCGCCTGGCGGGTACCGAGGCGCAGCTTGTCGAAGCCGGTGGTGGTCTTTTCGAGCTTGGCGTAGTCCTTGTCGATCTTGCTCAGGGCGGTGTTGTACTGATCCTGGCTGATGCGGCCGGCGTCCAGGTGTTTGCCCAGTTGCTCGACCTGTGTGTCCAGCTTGGCAAGCGCGCCGCGGGCCGGGTCAATCGCCCCCAGCAGGCTATTCAGCGCTTTCTGCTCATCCATCGCAGATTTAGCCAGCGCAACCTGCTGCTTATCGAGCTGCGCGGAGATCTTCGCCGCCTCAGCCTCACCATAGGCCCCGGTCTTCGTCAGCTTCGCGAGTGCTTCACGCTGCCTGGCCAGGTCCTGGGTAGTTTTGGCACCGGTGGACAGCGATTTCTCCAGCGCCTGCATTTCGTTCATCAGCGAAACGGCTGACTGCTCGGCACGGCCACCGGCCTTCGCCATTTCATCCAGGCTCGTTTTTGCCTGGATTGCATCGGCCGAGTCGATCTTGACGCCGAGCTCTGCAATATTCATCGACTCACCTTGAATAGGCGCCCGTGGCTACGGACGGTTTTCTCTTTCCTCCGCCATAACGCGCAGGGCTTCGCCTTCCAGCACCTGGAGGTCCGGGAAGATTTCAGCGAGTTTCTTTTTCTTGATTCCGAGGAAGCCGGCCACGTCGCGAATGCATGTGTAGTCGAGGCCGATCGCGCCGCCGGCGCCTGCACGCCACTGAGTCGACATGCGGTTGAATAAGAAGAATGCCGGCCAAAGACACGGCCAAACCTCAAACTCCTCTTCCATGTCCCCTGCATCCCAGCCAAATGCGGCGAGTTGCTCCGCATCAGGGGGAGGCTCATACAGGGCGCGGGCGGCGCGGATCAGTTTCCCGTGCGAGCCTTAGCAAAAGCCGATTGGTAAGCGTCCACCACAGCCTCGGTTGTTCCGTGACACGAGGTCACAAGCGCCTTGATGCTCTCGTCATCGAACTTGTCGTCGAACTCCCACCCGACGACCAGATCCTTAATCTGCTGCATCTGATTCTCGGTATCAGCGGCAACAATTTCCGACACCGTCGGCTTTTCACCAAAACGCTCAGCACCATCATTACGCCGCTGATTCCATTCATCGAACAACGCAGCCAGCTCGATCCGGTTTCGATACTTGAAAGTGAACTCAACCTTCACCGGATCCTGGCCAACTACCGGAATCATCACTGCCCCGAGAAACGTCGGCGATTGGGCAATCTTGAATTTCGCCATGATTAAGCCCCGCCGCCAGCAACAGCTGATGCGCGATACGCGGTGATCTCTGCATTGATGGTGAAGCCAAACGCTACGGCGGCACCTTCGTTACGCACCAGGGTCGGGCTTTTGTTGAAAGACGCGTAGCCGGCGTAGTAGATCGTCTTGCCGTTGGGCAAGGACATACGCAAGATCCGTACTTCTTTCTCGCGGTCGGCCTTATCCAGCTCTTCGTACCAGGCCAGGCTGTCGTCGTCAGCGAGTTGGAATGAGAACGCCTGAGCGCTCTTGGTGGTTGGAATCTGCTTGTCGCGGCGCGCCTCAAGCGGCGCATAGGTCCAGTACTGCTGCTCACCGCCGGACATCGAGTTGCCGATCACCTGGTTCACTGCAACCCAGCCAGTAACCTTTTTGGCAGTGCCTGCACTGATGCCGTCCGGGAAGAACGACGTGTTGGAGGTATCGATACCTTCCAGAGTGAAGGCGCCAGCAGCAGCGGCAGCGACACGCACGGCGCGCTCGTTGATGTCTTCCCAGCCAGAAGTGACCAGCAAAATGTCACCGTTCGCGAAACCGTTCGCAAGGGCCGTAGCCACGCCTGGATTTGCGTTTGTAATGCTTGTGATACTTTTCGCAGCTGCGAAGCCGGTGGAGATTGCCAGTGTTGCCCCGTTGGGGAAGTAAACAGACATGGGGTTTCCTCTTTGCAGAAATGACAAAACCCGCACAGGGCGGGTTCAGGATTTGCCCAACGGGCGGGTTATGGCGTGGTGTCGGACCTGTATGAAAACGACAGCGGGACGGTGTAGGTTGAGTCGCCAGTAATGCCGGGGCCCTGGTCAACTGGTGTCATTGGTGTAACGACGACGCCGTCTTTCGTATCCCGCACATAAAGCGGAAACATCTCGGTCAACTCCGCCGCAATCGGGTTTGTTTTGGTCTTGCCGGTGCCCGCCGGCGCGATAATGCTCACTTGAAACACGCCGGTGTACAGCCGGTGATCACCGCCGAGCGTGTTGCTCGCAGTGTCACCCTGGATCGTGAAAGCCCGCAGGTACGTTTCGCCAGTCGCCGGGGTGTAGGCGGTGTTCTCGAAAACGATCTTCAGCTTCTCCACCCTGGCAGCGTTCCAGGCGATGAGCTTTGCCTCGTAGATTGAGGCGATGATTGCGTGACTCATACCTGGTTGTTCCTGATGGCCTCCAGCACGATCTGCTGAAAGCGAGCCACGGTTACCCGGACCATGCCGCCGGGGGCCTGGGTCGAATGACCGAACTCCAGCGGGATCGCGTAGGGCAAGTTGTTGACGATGAAAGCTGTCTGCCCGGCCTTGAACTCAATAGCGCCCGCCACAAGCCTTGCGGTTGCCTCGGTTCCTGTCGGGTCTGGGTGAATACGGAAGCTGTTGTCGACAGAGCCGATGGAGAAATTCCAGTTCGCCCGAAAGCGGCCGCCAACATAGTCCCGGCCAGCCACCAAGCCATTCACGCTGAAGTTCTGGTCGCGCTCGGTCTTCGTTAGCGGTTTGGCATATTTCACGCCGCGCTTGAGGCTGCCCGCCTTCGTGAAATTCGATTCGTTCAGGTTGATGAGCGTATTGCGTACAGCGACTTTGAAGTCGTAGTCATCGGCAGCGCGGGAGTTGGCCTCGCGATGAGCAACGTTGGCAGCCCATATCTCAGGGTTACCCACGGGCGATATGCGAATAATGCTACTGCCGATCTCGATGATGATCTCGCGCACACTGGCGTCAATGGCCTCACTTGTCTGAGCGGCGAACTCGGCCAGGCTCAGGGCGAAACTGCCGGATTGTCCTGCACCCGCCCGACTCATGACCGCACCTGCAGCTCATACAGGATCGGCGTGCCGGCGGGGTTGATCTCTTTCAGCGGCGGAACGATTGACCAGGTGCGACCCTGGGCGATCACCTTGTCGAGTAGGTCGGGCGCCCAGGCCAATCCCTGCGCGGCGATCTTGAGCTTCTTGTCGCCCTGGCGAATGAGGCTGTTGTTTTGGAATTCTTGGCCGGTGAAGTCGAGCAGGATGCCTTGGGCCGTTTGCTCGACGGTTCCGCCTAGCGCCTCGCCTCCCGTCTCGGGTTCGTACTCGCCCGGCTCAGTCTTGCTGATGGTCACGGGCTGACCGAATTCCGTGATCATAGCTAGTGCCGTTAAGGCCATACTGTCGTAGAAACCCATAAACAGTCTCATCCAAGGAAGGGATTCATGAACAACCAGCAGCGAGCTGCACTGATCTTCGGTGCCTTGCAGAACTACATCTCATGTCGCACGGATCTGAAGCGTTTTTATCGCTATGAGTTAATGTTGGCGATTCAGGATACCTTTGAAAAAACGGCCCTTCAGCCTTACGTCTCCAGGGCACAGTATCGCTGCTGCCCCTTTTCTAACGAGGAAAGCCTTCACGTCAACTATGAGGCAGCAATCCACCTAGTCGTACTGATAGGAAGTGCAGATGAACTAGCTCCGCAACACCTTTTCTACAATTGGTGGTGCCACGACGTATCTAATATCTGATCAAGCTCTGACTGCAAAAAGACCGCGTTTCAACAGATAATCCGCAAGCTGCGTTGCACTTGGCCGGTCTGGCGCCGCCGGCAGCAGCCGATTGCTGGTGTTTGGGATGGCCGCGTACTGCCGCGTCACGGCCCCCTCAACACGATCCAGCAAGACAGCGCCTTTGCGCTTCTCAACTGGGTCAATATCGTCCTGATGAATCTCAGCGGCCAGGGCCATTTGCCCATACTGGATCCGCGCCGGAAGGTAGTTGTTCGGCTTGATCTCATGATCCAGCAGCACTTCCCGGCGCGGCCAGGACAAGGCCTGCTCGCTGCTGGTCTTGCGACCTCTCCAGGTCATGCCATCCATCGCCAGGGCGGCACGACGCAGCAGCGCTTCCTGTACTGGCACTTCCTCTGGGATGACCACGCCGAACTTCACGGCGTACATGGCCAAGTCTTCGGCAGATGCGTAGCTTTCGGCGTCAGGCTTGCCGGAGCCGTCCTCGATGATGAGTGTCATGCGTCAACTCGCTTAGTGGTTTGATTCGGGCGCCGGTGAACGGGTACCCGGATTATTACGCCTTTGGCAGTTCCGCAACCGCCTTTTCCAGCGATTCTACCGAGGCATTCGCCCGATATTGCACGCTGGCCGCATCGAGCTGCGCCTTGAGACCTGCGATCTTCTCGACGTTGTCGACCGGCTGATCGGCCATTGCCTTGAGGTGTACGACTTCAGCACGGAGTAATTCAGCCTCACCCGCCAGATCGTCGCGCTCTTTCGTCACCGAGGTAACGAGCCCGTGCACGGAATCCAGTGCATTGAACAATCGGATCGGCAGCTCGCCGGCTCTCGGATGCTCTAGCGGGGAAAGACCTTCAACAGCTTCAACTAGTCGCAAGATGCCGTCGCGCTCGCCGCGAAGGTTGTCGTTTTCCTGTTCCAGGTCGGCAATGATGGCATCGTTCGAATAAACCAGCTCGACAGCCAAAGACTTCGTCACCGAGACCTCGATTCCCACTGCCTCGTAAGCCTCGACTACTTTCGGCCATTCGCCCATCACCAGAACGTGAGTTACGCCTGCCTCCGCACGGTCGAAGTGTGCAGGGTTGCGATAGCGTTTTTCTGGATCGAAGTCTGTAGTTTGAGCGGAGTAAACGAGTTCCATGAAACCTCCAGGGCGACCCATACAGGACGCCCGCTGTGAATAAGCCGATTACGGCGCCGACAGATCGATCAACACGCCAGCGGTGACCTTGTCGCTCGTCGCGTACTTGCTCCAGTTGGCCCCGGCACCGATCGAAGCCAGGTTCGGATTCACACCACCGGTGGAGTCCTTCCAGCTGTAGCCCAGCAGGTCCAGGTTAAAGGTGCCCTCCGCACGGAAGCCCATCGCCAAGTTTTCTTGGTTGTCGATGTTGTACGAACGGAAGCCAGGTGCCTGGGATTCGGTAATCTTGATCGCACCGGCCTGCAGGCCGAAGATGGTTTCCGCTGGGATGGTGTCCGAAACCAGAACCGGCTTACCCATGGTTCCCGGCTGACCGCCATAGATGACCACGCCAGCTTCTTCGTAAACTTTCTCAGTGATGGCTTGGTCGACCATATCGAAGTAGGTGGCCGAATCCATGGTCCACAACGCGATCCGCCCGAAGCGATCACCGAACTTACGCATGCCCTTGGTCAGGGCCTTCTTGCCATCGACGGCAAAGCTGGCCTTCGCCACCATGTTGGGGTTAGCGCCGATGGACGCCTTCAGCGCTGCCATGGCGTACTGGATGTAGCCCTCGAGCACCGCATCTGCGTAGTCCTGGCCAACCAGTTCGGAGAACTCCTCCGGCGAACGTGCGCGACGTTTGAAGGCCTCTTCAGTGGTTTCGTATGGGCCGTATTTGAACGGCACCTTTACGCCGACCATTTCGCCGGAGCCGATTTTCTGACCTGCAACCGTGGCCACCGAATTCACATCCCGGTGGGCAATCGAGCCACCGAGTTTGTAGAAGGCGCGCTTACGCAGATCACCCTCGATCAGTTCGTTGTCGAGAATGAGTGCGCCGTTCGAGGAAGCGTTGAAGATATCGATAACATCCTGGATACGCTCCAGGTAGGCGGTTTGAGCAAGATCGTTGTAAACGATCATGTCCGAGTTGACGGTAGTCGCCATGAGTCACTCCATTATTTGGGCAATTTCAAGTACGCGTCCTGGCCGTGAGCAGTGATGTATTCACGCTTGGCCACTGGCGTCATTTCAGAACGTTTCAATGCGGCCCCACCGCCATTTCCAGCACCAGCAGCCCCGCCGCCAGATGCCTTGCTACCCGCGATCAACGGCGCGAAGGCCGTGTTGTTTGCAAACTCTGCTTTCAACTCTTCCAGAGAAGACGCCGAGAGCTTGCCCTGTTTGTCGAGCACGACAACTACAGGCTTCCCGTCGCGCTGCTCGACACTCAAGCGACGCTCAATGTGGGGCAACAGAGCCTCTGCACTGCCAGGAATTGCCAGGGCAGACGCGATATCAGTCGCGGTACGGCCGACGGTCAGGTCCCGGATCTGAGTGCTCAGCGTTCCACGCTCCTGCTCCAGCAGGCCGTTCAGCTCAGCTTCACGGCGGCTGTACTTTTCAGACCAGGACTTTTCAAGCTCTTCGACGTTGCCCGACTTGCGAGCGGCTTCTTCACGCTCCAGTCGGGCCTGCTCTTCGGCGTCCTTGCGAGCTTTCTCGGAGGCTTTCTTCTCGCCGAGCAGCTCATCAACCTTGGCCTTCAGGCCGGTTACATCTTCTTGTTGCGGCAGACCTTCAATGCCGAGTACGAACTTGCCGTCCTTCTCGGTGTAAAGAGCGCGCACGGCTTCATCTACCCCTTCCAGGGTATCCAGTTGGAATTTCAGCATTGATTGTCTCCCAGAGACTTAGGTGCAGGCCCTGCCTGCGGGCATAAAAAAACCCGCCGAAGCGGGTCTGTCTTTTTCATCTGTTATTTGATGTAGCTCATTCGTATAACTTCAGCAACACGAGCCCCATACGGTTTCTGTCCGTCAGCCTTGATAACTAAGTCATCCAGCCCTTCCCAAAGCACCTTGGCTTTCTGGAGGAGATCAGGAAATGTAGCAACAAATAAAATAATTTCCTTGGCATCATTATCCAGTCTTCCGGCGGCAATTGCTTTCTGAACAATCCCGCCAAGCATTGCCAATTGATCTAAAGCTGCCGGCCAATTATTTGCGTCAATTGCGCATTGGAAAAAGTAAATACAGATTTCAACCTCATATTTTTCGGAGACTCTCAGGCTGTAAATCATGATTGACTTCATATTGAACGGAAGGCTTATTAATCTATCAAACCCGCACGTTCGAATGCCAGAGGCTCAAGCGCCTTCATCTGCACAAGCGTCAGCGGTGCAAAGTTTCGATCAAGCTGCAGTTCGGCAAAACGCTCGACGCTCAAACCACCTTCGCGGAATAACTTCGCCCGAACCGGACCGATAGCCTTGTCTTGGAACGCCGCCGGCTGCTGCTTGAGCCAGTCATAGTAGCTGAGGTCTGCCCTCACCTGCTGGGCACCGCTGTCGCCGATAGAGGCACGCGTGGCGTCCTTGGCGAACAAAGCGCTAAACCTCGTCACCGCCACCACCGTCGAGCGGCAGTTGATGTGGATCGGCGGCCTCGGCCCCTCAGTAAGCTTGAACCTGCGTTTATCCAGCGTCCGGCATTGGTTGGTGGTCTTCGAATCCAGGGTGCTGACCCACTCCACTGACTGCACGACGTCGCTGTTTTCCTTCAGCGTCTCCATGCGCGCCTGGGTGGCCACGTGCTGCACCGCCGTCCGCACGATGGCGCCGGCGTTGCGGTTGGTCGTGGCCAGGATGCCGTCGTTGTACTGGAGCGCCTTGGTACCGCGAATATTCTTGATGATCTGGAAGTTCGTCTGGCCCTCGAAGAAGCCCTGCCTGATCGCGCCTGTGAGGCGCTGCCGCTCGGTGGCGGTGAAGCCATCAATGAATGACTTGAGCAGCTTCCCGCCATCAGCGCCGCGCACGCTGAGTGGATTGGTGAGGATTGCCGCCCTGATTGCCGCCGCACCTGGCACCGCAGCGTCGAACGAAACCCCAACCGGGGCCGCCCGGGTCAGGCTGGTCGCTTCAAACTCGGCCTCGTAATTGGCGATATCCACCAGATCAAGGTTCAGCTTCTCGCTATACCGGTCGAAGATGCCCAGCAGCAGGCTGTCGACCTCGCTCAGCAGCCGCTCAAGCCGAGCGACGGTGTAATCCGTCAGATCGGCCCGGGTCAGCCGATCGCGGATCGAGCGGTCGATCTCCTTGAGGAACGGCGCGAACTTAGCGACCTCCCCCGACTTGAGCTGCTCCAGGAAGACGGCGTGCCGGATGGTGGCGTCAAGGATTGCTTGGTTTGCCGCCATTTAGGTTCGCCTCGTCGTCATCCAGGTCAGGCCCAGTGCTTTGCGCTTCCAGTTCGCCCCGGATTTCGTCGTCTGTTTTTTCTGGGTTGATCACTCCGCGATCGCGCAGGTACTGCCAGAAGTCGCCCTCGGGCAGCTTGCCGCCTTGCACCGCATTGAACAGCGCCGCCAGGATCGTGGCGTCCAGGGTAATTTGACTGAAGTCCTGGTTAAGCTTGTAGACCACCTCGCCGGGGGCGTTCACGAACTCAGCCATCCATTCCAGGCACTGGCTGTAGGCCTCGCTGACGTTGCTCACCACCAGGGAGAGAACGCTGTGTTCAGCGGCGCTGTCGTTGTCGGCCTGGGTCGCGGTCTTCACCGCGCTACCGCGTTCGATCAGCCGGGCGCCGAGGGACACCATGTCCTGCTTCTTGGCGTCCATGGCCTCTTTCACAAGCGTATTCGGCTCAGGCTGAGCAAACCCGCACGATCCGTTGGCAGGGAGCGTCAGCGGTGCCCTGGAGCCAACGTAGATGCCGTTGGCCTCAAGGTGGTCGCGCCAGGCTTCGTCCAGACCAGAGATCCAGAACTGAGGCTGCCCAGAGAACCAGACCGAGTCTTCGTAATCCGCGCTGTTGCAGTAATGGCCGATGTTCAGCACCGCCATGTCGTACAGCGGTGCGTCGTCAATGCTGGTGTCGTTGTTCTCGCTGCCGAGAAAGTGAAACGGGATGATCCGCCAAGGCTGGCCCAGGCCGTTCAGCGGGGTGAAGGGCGGAATGATCATAGCCGTCTGACTTTTGCCCTCTTCCCACACCTCCTGGGTATAAACTCCAGTGTCATCCAGGCGCAGCACGCGATATTGCGTAACCTTTTCGCTACCGAAGCCGTCATCGGTGTCGATGTCCACGGACTCCTGCAGAACCACCAAGCTCAGCAGGTGCTGGCCACCGACCTTGCGAGTCTTCCAGTTCCTGATGGATTCAGCCGGGTAGCTCGCAACACTCGCCCGCGCGCGGCCCGCCTGCTCGTCCGCCTTGCTCACCGTGCCACCCCGAACAGCGGCGTAGTCCACCAGCAGGCCATGCCGGCCGACTTCGAGCAGGTGCCCGATGACCGATTGCGACTGCTGATAGACGCTCACGCCCTGCCCGTCGATGTCAGTGGACACATAATCGAGTGCGCCGGGGACAGTTAGGGTTGGCCAGGTGCGGAACACGGCACCGACCAGGCTGTGCTTCGTACGCCCGGTGGCGTTGTAGAACACTGCCCGCTGCCTGTACGAGTTGTACCGCTCAAGATTTTCCGGGCTAGTATCGTGCTTGTTGGGCCTGGGCAGGTAAACATCGCCGCGACCCTTTACCGTCTCGGAGCCCTTACACACGTCGCGCACCAGCCGCCAACGGGACTTTGCCGCGTCGTATTCCGGGCGGGTGTATGTGACGTCTGCCATTAGCGGGCGAACCCCATTTTGATAGCGGTGACCGGTTTGATAATCGGGTACTCGCGATGGATGAAGTAGCCGCCAGCGTCGTTCGCGTGATCGATGCCGGCGGTCTTGTCAGGCTCCCCGTTCGCACCCCACACCTGCTGCTCCAGGCCATCGGCGTAGGTTGGGCAGGTGAGCGAGTTGATCAGGTAGCGGCGCTCGCCCTGCGCATTGCAGAAGACGGCGTTCATAGCGTTGATTCGGTCCTTCACCGGCGGGTTTGCCGCTGGAGCGATGACGGCGAACCCAGCCTGCTTGAGCATGGCCAGGTCGGTGATACTGGCGTTCACGGACTTGCGCGAATCACCCGAGGCATCCGGGTAGATCCTGATTTCGCAGGTCTTCTTGAAGTCGTTGCCGTCGTGCTGCCAGTAGCGCTCTTTGATGCGCCGGATCATGTCGGGCGTGTCGTAGCCGTCGATCAACTCATCCACAGCCCTGGGCAACCCCTGGTCGCGTTTGACATGGGTGATGGCCGCCATCTTGCCGACGTTGAAGTCCATACCGATGAACAACGGCTCGCCGGGCTGCACAGTGTCGAAGCATCCGTTGAGCTTTCGGTCGTAGGCCGTGTAGATCGTGCCCGACGTCAAGTTGACGAACTGGCCCTTGAGGTACGCCATGATCAGCTGTGGCGGATACGACTCCATCAGGGATGCGATGTAGTCATCCGGCAGGTTCAGCTCGTTGTCGAACGTGCTGGCTTGCACCAGGCCATACATCTCCTTGAGCGAAGGTTTGTCGCGCAACTGCTTCACGAACTGCAGGAAGACGAACTTGAAGCCTTCCGGTGTCGTAGTGACGTCCACCCCGTTCTTCAGCCCAGGCAGGTTGTAACGCATCCGGGCAATGATCTTGCGCCAAGCCTGCTGCGCCTTGATGGCCGTCAGCACGTCTAGCTCATCCACCAGGGCATGTCCGATCTTGAAACCGACGATAGTCTGCGGCTTTTCCATCGATCGACAGATCACTGTGCCGCGACACTGGCGGCCGCTGTAGATGTGAACCTCGTGGTTCGCCTGGTTGATCTTGGTCTTCAGCCCCCAGTCGTAGGCCACCTCATCCATGGTCGGATAGAAGATGTCCCGGATCTGCGGGTAGGTCGGTGCGAAGTAACCAGCGTTGACGCCGGGCCACTCCATGAAGTGCTTACTCAGGGCCGAGCATCCGACCCAGGTCTTCCCAGAGCCGAAGCCAGCAACAAATGCTCGAAACTTGTGGGGCAACAGGAGGAACTGCGACTGCGGAACGTTAAGGCTCGGCATTCGGCTTCCTCGCATCCACTACGTCGACCTGGATGCGGGTCGGGATCACCGGTTCGTCGCCGGCCTCTTCCTTCCGGGCTCGGTTCACATAAATGTCGCCGGTTTCCTTCGCGGCCTGTTCGAGGATCTGCATGGCCAGACCGATGTTCTTCATCGTCTCGGCCTTCTCCACGAAACGGTTCATGGCGCGGAGGCGGAAGGCTCGGTTGGCGATTGGGATATCAGCTGTCTCTTCTCGGAATCGTTTCCGGGTATCGTGGAACAGGGTCTGCCACTTAGCAGCCAGGTTCACACCGGCGCGCTTGGTTGGGTCGTGCTGCTCGACCTGCTGGCGGGTTACATCAACATCGAATTCTTGCTTCACCGCTTGTGAGACTTGCGTCGGAGTGTCAAAGCACGCCAAAGCCTGAACGATGAAGGCTTTCACATCGTTTTTCAGGGCTGCCATAGATTGGATTCCGTCTCATGCCTGTCTCATATCAGGCCGACTTGAGCAGACAGGTTCCGCAGGCCCTCGCAATGTTCAATTCCCCCACCTCAGCAGGACTGTTTGCAGCATCCACCAACGCTTGAACGTCAGGGCTTGCACCGTAGCGGCGGACCACACCGACGAACTCTTCAACGTCGTGTCCGCGCATCTCAAGCTTGGGTAAGCCTTCCTGAGTGAACTTGGGCGCGCCGTACTTATCCTTGGCTTGAGCTATGTGGTACAGCTCATGCTCCACCAGTGCGCAGAAGTCGGTGTCGCTGCACTGGGCGCAGTAGTCGGCAGCCAAGGTGATGATGAAGGTCGGAACTTCGCCGAACCAATCACGCATCTGTTGCTCCATACGCGCCTTCTGCCAGCCACCAGCGCGGAACGCTACCTGCTCGGCCTGGCCCAGGACCGTCCTACCCTGCTTCTCGAAGCTCGACGATGCCCACATGACCCGGATGTCTGCATCCAGTAGGTGGGCATGGTCTTCGTTGTGAATGCTGCCGGTGTCGGCGAGGATCTCAGCCTGGAGCCATTCCCACAGCTCAGGTGCTGGAGTCAGGCGGATACCGAAGTCGGAGAGGTCGGACAGCTCAAGTACCGACGATGGAGGGTATGGCCTACCCATGGATCACCTCCCAATAAAAAGCCCCGCACTTGGCGAGGCTTCTGTCACTTCAGTTCTGGCAATGGCTCAATCAGCCTTAACACTTCGACGTCGAACCACTTCTCCATCGGCTTATCACCATCAAACCACTGGCAAAACGCATTAATCGATTCGGGCACGTTGAAAATTACCTTCTGGTGTTTAACCTCGGCTACCGTCATTGCAGGGCCAAGACTTTTCAGCGTAACCAAATCACCTTTAACAATATTTGACATTTCACAGCTCCATTGTTGGTTTACACATACATGGGGCCGCGTAATGTCACTTCAATAGCACGCCTAACCTTCTTTATCACCAACCAGCACATCAATAAGCTTCTGCTCACCCAGGCGCATCGCACCCAGGCATTGCAGGTCGTCGCACTTGGGTCCGAGACCGAACACCGTCACCTCGCCTTTCGCACCGATCAGCGTCAAGGCGCCTACAGTGCACTCGGGATGCTCGCCGGCATCAAGGTCATCGGCAATTTTGCGCAGGGTCTTGGCGGCGTCGCGCCAGTCCTCCCGCTTGAACTCCAGAACCTTGATGGTCATTTGGTCACCTGCTGCAGCCACTCTTCAATAATCCGCTTCACCACGGGCTCAGTAAGGATTGAGGAAGGTTGGTCGCCGGCGATGACTGATTGCACCAGGGCGCGCGGGATTAAGTGGGCACCATCACTGGCTACCACCATCAGGTGCGGGCGCTGGTCAGCGATGTCGTGGATGGTGGCTGTCATTGCGTCACCATCTGATGTGTCTGTGCGTGGGAATGGCCGTGAAGCAACCCAACGATCAGTCCCTGGGGCAGCCCGGCATCCTTGGCGGCATCCACTGCATCGGCAATAGCCTTGTCGAGCGCGCTTACCGCTGCATTGATGTCCGGGCTCATCGGGAGCGCGTGGCGCAGGCGGGTGACGTTGCTCATCTGCAAAACCTCGCGCCACGATTTGGCGCATTCGAAAATGTGGCGCGGATGCTAGGTAGCTTCATTTAGGTCGCGACACCATCCAATAATTGGTGCACCTTGCCCAACAGTCCGCGAACGCATCGCAGACCAACCTTTATCTGGACTTCACATGACACCCAACGCCGAGTTCTATAACCCTTCCACTGAATATGCCGACAAGTTGATTTCGCGCATCGGACAAACACCTTCATGGATCGCAAAGCGCATCGGAGTGACCGACAAGCGCATTCGATACATTCTTGAGGGCGAAAGGACCGTCAAGGGAGAAACAACTGCCATTCAGATGACGTACACAGAACAGTTTGCTCTTGAGTGCCTTGCCGCAGAGGCTAAGGCCAAGAAGAAATAGAAACTGATCCGAGCTAGCTGCCACCCCGAGTCACAACACGTTTTGATCACTTGCGAAACGTGTCGCGTGACCTAGATCTCATCCGCCTTTCGCTCTGCCCAGCGTTTGCCGAGCTGGCGGGCCTGCTCAACGCCTAGCACGCCAACGAAACCAGCGGTGGCGAATGACCAGGCAATGCTGAAGCCGAACTCTTTAACGGTCAGGCCAACCACCATCACGATCAACGCGCCAAGTGTTGCCTCGATGAACTGGCGCCAAGGCCTAGTCTCCTTTGCGTCGTACTGGATACGAAGCCAGGTCAAGGCAAAGGTGAGCACCATGGCCAAACCGTTCTCTCGGAGCGCGGTCAGGACCAGGGCCCAGAAGGAAGGGTCTTTTTCAGGCATGGGCTTCATCCGGTGTCCTCCCCGATCAGGGAGCAAGAAATGAAAAAGGCCCACCAGATGGCGAGCCTTGAAATAAGTGTGCGCGTCTCTCCGCGCTGTCCGCCAAAGGCCTTCTCAACGTCGACACCCCACTGCATCGATCTCACTGATCCAGTCTCGCGCTACCCCGAAAGCATCTGAGGTCGGAGTACACAGGCTGCCGGTGCTGATTCCGTACGTCGCACTATCCGGCTATCGACGTCCAGGCCTCCCCGAGGACTATCCTGGCTACAGCTGAAACTGGCTGGTGAGAGTGGGATCGAACCACTGGCCGATCGGTTAACAGCCGATTGCACTGCCGCTGTGCTACTCACCAATGTGGTGCCGCCACGAGGATTCGAACCCCGGGCCATTCGCTTACAATGCGACTGCTCTACCGCTGGAGCTATGGCGGCGAAATTTAGGCAATAAAAAACCCGACACAGTGGCCGGGTTTAGTGTTTCAAGAGTAAGTTGCCGAAGGCAAAACTCTAGCAGTGGCGATAAAGTATCACCAGCCGCACGGGAACGCAATAGGCCCTCATGCGGCCTCGCGCATTTCGTAAATTACCGCTGCAACGGGGCTCAGTGCGCGGCGATCCAGATCCTCGCAGCACTCGAAGATCAGCTGCAGCATTCCACCCCAATCCCGCTCCCAGTTGCACGACTCCAGCCGCACTTCATAGACCTGCCACATCCATGCCCGGAACTTCTCGGCGTTGGCCAGCGGGTCTTCATTGGATGACTGGCCGCCCTGGTGCATATGCTGGTACCGGCGTAGTACGCCCTTCACGACGAACTCCAGCTTCTCGCGCTTTGCCGCCGTCATGCGCGGTGAGCGGTTCTGCACCAGAAGAAACACGACCTCTTCCGCCGCTTCCCGGATGTCGTCGCTCTGCTCGGCGGCGTACATGAAGTCGCCGAAGACGCGGATCTGCGGGTGTAGCCTGGCGATTGCCGACTGGATATGGCCGGCCAAGGCGCCGTGCACCGCGTGATTTGCCGTGGGCCCGCGCTCGGTGCTCTGCACAACCACGCCGAGCTCAGCAGCATCTGAGGACTGGCCAGGGGCAGGGTTGTATTTGCAGTCATGCCAAACCTGTCGCGCCGAGTTAATCTTCATGCTGCCTCCCCCTTCTTCAGCTCTTTTGTCTTTGCCCGGTAGTCGGCGGTCATCGCCTTCAGCTCATCCACGGTGTATTTCTTGGCCTCATGAGGGCCTTCCAGCCAAAGCACCTTGTCCTCTCCGATTCGCTGTAGGAGCGAAATCCGGTAATTGATCAGGTTTCCGGAGAGGTGGTTGTTGCACGGGGCGCACTGCTTCCAGGCGTTCAGCGGCTCAAACCTCAGCTCTGGGTTCGCTCCTACAGTGCGGTAGTGGCCGGCGTGGTATTGGCCTGCGTGGTGGCGGCCGCAGCTAACGCATGGCAGCGCCGCGTCACGGGCGCGGACCCAGGCGTTGAACGCCTGCTGTGTGTCCTTGAGGTGATCCGCCCTGCTCTTCAGCTTCTCCTTGCGGACCTTGATCTCGCGGCGCCCAACCTGGGCAAGCGCCTTGCGCGCCTTCGGCTCATGCCTGGGCGCGTCGATCATTGCGCAGGCCGGACTGCACACCGCCTGCCCCATCCGCGAGGGGACGAATGAGGTCCTGCACGTATCAACGCGGCATTTCTTCGGTTTGGCCGGCTTCCGCTCGATGGTCATACAGCCTCCTTGGCTTTCTGCTGCTCTGGGGTGAATCGGCCGCGCAAGGGCATCAGGTTCTTTTCGTGCTTTACCGCATGACTGCATCTGAATTTGCACAACCATCCACCTACTCTGGCGGCCGGCCTGAATTCGTAAACCTTGCCCGTGGTGGGTGAGACGATCAGGTCACCAGGCATTACAAAACGCACCAGTTCCGCGGTCTCGCCCAGGTACCCACCTGAAATCACCAGTGCCAGGTCGCCCGGCTTGAAGTTACAGCTCATCAGTAGCGCCCTCCCCAATTGTCCTTTTGTGTCCAGCGCACCTGGTGCTCCGCGCCGAAGGCGTGAACCCACTCGATCAACTCGCCGCACTGCTTCACGGTGAGCTTGCTGGTGCGTTCGTAGATGACGTCGAAGCCGTGGCCGTCTACCGCCGGTATCATCTGCGGTTGATCGCCGGTCTCGCGCAGCCAGGCGGCCGTCAGTAGGCGCTTCCAGATCAGGACATCCCACTTCTTCCCGGCGTGTTCGACTTGGGCGGCGATATCGGCCAGGGCCGCGTGCAGGGCCTTGTTCTGCTCCCCGCTGCGGTCCACTTCAGTGATGGCAAGCTTCTTGGGCCTGGCCAGGTCCAGGCCGGCGATGTAGCCCATGGCCTTGTTGCGGTCTGATTCGTTGCGAATCTGGAGGCTGGTCATGCTGCAACCTCCGCCAAAGGCTCGCCGTTGCGCCGGGCCAAAAGATGGTCACGCGAGATAAAGGCGTCGACGACGAAGCCGCCAAGGTCGATCGCCAGCGGAATACCCTCGCCCCGCCCGCGCGCCACGTAATATTTACGGTCGTCGCGCCCCTGCACCGGGTCAAATACGAAGTAACCGCTGTCGGTGACCTCGATCAGGATCTGGTGGTTGCCGCCCTCGATGTTGAGCGACGGTGACGTGCACAGATAAGCGCCCTCATCGGTCAGCGGCGGGCAATCCAGGCTGAAGAACGCCGTGTATTCAACGCCGAGGCGCTCCAGCATCTGCCGCAGGGTCAGATCCCCGTCGCGATAGGGCTTGTGCATCTCTTCGATGACTTCCTGTGCCGGCCGACCAACGATCATTGCCATGCAGGTCGACACGCAGCTGTACGGGCACGGTTGCATCTGGTGAGTGATGATCGGGCTCATGACTGCTCTCCTTGGGCCATGAGGGCGATGAATCGCACGTCATCCTCACGCAGGCGTTCGTTCTCGGCCTTGAGCTGGTCTCGCGCGGCAGCCAGCGCCTCGAAGTCTTCCAATGGTCCAAGAAAGCCATCACCGCCGCAGGTGCCGCACATATCCATGTCCGGTTCTGGCGGCTGGTTGTAACCCTGATAGGAGCTGTGACCGGAATAGATCTCGCCCCGACCACCGCAGTCGCGACACATGCATAGCCGAGCTTTGACGCGCTCGTTCTCGGCGATCAGGGCCAGGACGAGATGCGGCGTGCACACGTCGTTGAATGCCCTTTCCCGCCGTGCGCGAGACAGGGTCCCGATGGCGTCAATGGCCGCTTGCGCCTTGCGATTCAATTCGGTGTAGTCGGTCATGTCCGCTGCTCCGCTGCTTCTGCGATCAATGCCATGCGCTCCATGCGCTCGGTGGCCTGGCTGGCCAAGTTCAGGCAGTCAGCCTCATCCACCACCGGGATGCACACGAAACGGATTCCGTGCTTGGCCATGGTGTTGGCCATCTCAAGGGATTGGCGCAGCTGTGCTGGGTTTGCTCGTTTCATGCTCGTGACTCCAATTCCTGTGCCTGCTTGATCAGCAGCGCCCGTCGATCCGCCAACGAGGTGGCCGCTTCAATTCGCATTTCAAGCTTTCGTTCATCGCTGGCCTTGCGCATTTCCATCATTGAGTTCTTCACCAGCTCCAGCTTTTTGCGCAGAACCGGCGCAGGCTGAGTTACGGCGCCGGTGAGCAGGCCAGCAATGGCGCGACCATCTTCCGAAACGGGAACAACGCTCAGGTCAGCCAAATACTTTTGGGCGTGTTCGCGGGGAATGCGCTTCAGTTCCATCGCTTTCGTGACGGCCTGTACCCGGCGGCTTGCGTCGAAGCCCACAGACACGTGCCAGTTGACCGGTTTGGCGTCATCACGGGACTGGCCCACGAACCGCTGGTAGGCGTCGATGAACGCCATGCGCGCGCCGATTTTGTCGCCGCCATCCAGGATGGGCTTCGCGGCAGCCAGTGCCAGCTGGATCTCGTCGGTCAGCACCACGGTTTCGAATTCGTCGTTGGTAGTCATGGCGATGGCCCAAGCTTCATCCTTGCCCGGACGGCCGTCCTCGGCCTGGATGCGCTGCATTATCGCGCCGAGGGTGAACTTGCCTGTCAGCTCGCGGCGGCAAGATTGCAGCGCCTTGCGGATGTCCTTCGGCGGGAATACGGATAAGTCTTCGGCCATCAGCTTGGCAGCGGTAGCGCTGATGGTCTGACCCAGCGTCTCCGCAGTAGCGCAGATACCAGCTGCAAGCTCTGCGAGGTTTTCAGAGGAAAGCATTGCGTTTCTCCCCGTCGAGAATGAGCCGGGCGGCTTCCTGCGCGGCGTTCATATTGGCTTGGGTGTCTTCGATCTGGCGGGCGGTGCGGGAATTCATCTGGCGGCCGGTGGACCACTGGGTGTGGTATGCCTCGGCCTTAGCGATCAGGTTGTTCAGGCTGTGGCAGTCGTTGACGATGCGGGCGTCGTTGATCGTGAGGTAGTACGCGGCCACGCTATGGGCAACGTCGACGCCCAGGCGGTCAACCAGCTTGCCGAGGATTCCACCGGCTGCAGCGTTCCACACCGGCCAGCACTGGTAACGCTTGCGATACGCCATGGCGTAGTTCGCCCAAGCCTTGAAGGTTTTACAGGTCTGGTCTTTGGGCCCAGGCATGTCGGCTGGGATTTCGACGCGGGGGGCTTCGGCACGATCAACCACCAGCACCAACGTGCCGGACTGGGTCGGCTTGTCCGAGCCTTCCGGAAAGCTGTGACTGGTATCCTGATTGGTATCCTGATTACTGGTATCTTGATTTGTCGGAGATTTATCCGACCCTTGCTCGGATTTTTTTCCGACCTTGCTCGGAGATTTATCCGAGGTAGATCGGATTTTTTTCCGACCCTTTGAGGTTGGAGTGGTCGGATATTTTTCCGACCCGTCTTCTTTCTTGTTCCACTCGGCGGCCTTCTTGGTGAGGCGGAACAACGTGATGTTTGCGGTGCTGGACAGATCAATCAAGCCCGCCTCCTCCAAGGCTTTCAGCATGCGGTAAGCGGTATCAGGCTTGTCGGTCAGCAGAGGCAATTCTTCTACGATCTTCGCTTTGCTCAACGCGAAGAAAATGCCGTTTTCGGTTTTTACTGGAGTAGTCCAGCTTGGGCACGAGTACACGAACGCGAACAGAAGCGCCTGCTGTGAGTTCAGGCCCCACTCAAGCGACTTGACCTGATTGATCGATAGGGTGAACTGCATGTCAGGCCTCCACCGCGCTAGCGATATCTGAGAGGCCTTGCAGTACCGGAAGAATGGCGGAAAGTCGCGCCTGAATGGTCGCGTCTGCCTCGATCAGGTCAGATAGAAACTGACCAGCAAAGCTAGGCACACCAACCTCACTGCGCTCGACGTAGCGACCTATAAGCTCCACCTGAGTGATCACGCTGAGGATGAGGTCGGATGCGCGAGCCTGCTCCTTAGGGGGCGCCTTGGCAGCCTTGGAGGCCTGCTGAATCGACTTCTTGTCTCCGGCTGCAACAGATGCCTGCTGATCCTTTGGCAGCACCAACAGCGCCAAGGCGCCAGATACAGAGGCACGCCCCTCATCCATTGCCTGGACAAGTTCTGGGGCCGCCTCGTTAGCGACACGTTTGGCCTGCTCGTAGGTCTTCCCGTTTCCGAAACCGGCTGCCTTTGCAGCGATATCCCGCGTATCACCTTTCGTAACCTCCGGAAAATTTTCCGGAGGTTCGAGGTCGTTACGCTGGCCATTTCGCTCCCCAAGTTCGCGCTCAATAGCCTCGCCAATGGCGACTCGCTCGGACGGCGTGAAGTCCTTGCGGAATTCATTCTCGGCCAGTTCGCCTTGCAAGATCGAATCGAGGTGAACGGTGCGGACTGGAATCTTTTCCCAGCCGAGGGACAGGCAAGCGCGCAGGCGGCGTTCACCAAAAACGAGACGATACCCGGAGTCGATGCCGATTGGCTGCAAGAGCCCAATCTCTGAAATGCTTGCGGCCAGGCTTTCAATGTCGCCGAAGTCCTTGCGGAATCGATTCGCGACCTTGATCAGGGATGCCTGGCACTGAATGATTTGATCGGCCATTTTTTGACAGGGGACGGTTTCCCGCCCCCATCCTATTTAGATGAAGGTCGGGAAGGTGTCGTCGACTCGCATAACGTTGGTCGCGTGCTTGATGGGCTTGCCACGCAGCTCTGCGTTCCAGGTGCGAATCAGTGCGCCAATGACTTGGCTGCGGTGGATGGGGCGACGGTCAACAGATGCGGCAAAGCAGCGATTCCGCAGATAAAGAAGATTGTCGTTGACGCCCTCGACAGCGCCAACCATGAATCGCTCAAGGAAACGCTCAGCCAAGGGCTGGTTGCGCTGGCTTGCGTAGAAATAGAACATCGCCGCAATGGATCGCGGGACGGGAGATTGCCGAGGAAGGGTTTGACCGTATTCGGCGGCGGCGATCAGCAACGGGTTGCGTTTAACGAACTCCAGAACATCGGTCTTCTCTGCTTTACCGGGAAAACCAAACTGCTCTTTCTCGTAATCAATGACCCAGGTGGTGGCGGTCGCCAGCATCTTGCAGGTCTCAACAGGGAGACCCAACTGAACAAACAGCACATCCGACTTCTGACGACCTTTGCCGCTGTCGAGTACGTCGAAAATGCTTTCGTCAAACCCTCGCATTACGACGCAAGTTACGGTGATACCAGATTGAAGAATGGCATGCAGGCGGTGCTGACCATCCAGCAGGCTGCCACCCTTTGAGAAACGGATAGGGTCGCCCGTCATCTTCCAGCCGCCATCACGGATCGCTTTTTCGAGCTTCGCGACATGAGCCATGCTTGCCGCGCGATTTCCAGTGTTACGTTCAAGCCACGTACGGGCGATCTCTGGCGTCACCTGCTCGACGGTAATTGCTGGACCGTTTACGCTGATGGCGTTTTGGGTTAAATTGCTCATGTAGATTTTCCTTTAGTTACGCAATGAGCCAGGCCACGAACTTGGCTTTTTTGCGCCCGCGATTTGCGGTTGGGGTTTTGCGCCACATTTTGCAAAGCGTGAAAACGTGGCGCGGCATGGTTTCAGGCTCTTGCCTTGTGCAACTCAATTACTGCCGCTACAGCCTCAAGGCTCGCCGACATGTATTTGGCGTGCAGGGCGCGGATCTTCTTTGCTTCGCTCGCGTCGATCTCGCCGTCTTCCAGCGCAGAAGCCACCATCTGGTCAAGCGCGCCACGCTGTGCGGATGCAGCCAGCGAGCGCTGATACAGATCGACGTTGTCCAACTCCCCCGCTTCCGGGATCTTCACGAACACACCGCCGTACATCGCGCAGATGTAGTCCGGCAGGTGCTCGGTCTTCGTTTCGCTTTCCAGCACGAAGATCTCGGCATCGCTCAGCGGCTTGCACCCGGCGGTTTCGTAGATCTGGTTTTCCAGGCGCTTGTCCTTGATGCCAAGGCGAGCAGCTGCGCAATCCATCCCACCAGGGAAAGCGTTGGACACAGCTGCCATTACTTGGCGGCGGGTCTCTAGTACGGGCGTTTTCATGTCCTAGTTTTTCCTTGGTTCGGTTGCGGTCAGAATTGCTTCAATGGAACGGTAGACAGGGACGTCGCTTACGCGGCCTGGACCTTCTTTGCGGCCTTGAACTTGCCTTTGGAAAGAACCTGGATCTGGTACTGCCGGGATTCGGGAATGGTTTCTCCCCACATGGTCACGGCGCTTGGGCGAATGCCCAGGGCCAGTGCCAGCTTTGTCTTGCTGCCGAAGAATTCGGCGACTTCATGCGTATTCATTTCGCATCCTCGTTCGACTCTGGCGCAATTTCAGCATGCTTAAGTTATCGAGTCAACGGCGTTTTCTGCCTACTGCATGCTTAAATTCAGTTAACTTAATATTGAGTCCATGGAAAGACACGAACGTATTGCCCGGGCTATACAGCTCAGCGGGAAAAAGAAGGGGGAAATTGCGTCGCTTTGTGGCGTCGCAAATTCTGCCGTTACTCAATGGATTACTGGTGAGAGCAAAAGCCTACGACCAGAGAACCTCTATGCCTTGGCAAAAGCCACGGGCTTTAGAGCCGAGTGGCTTGCCATCGGCGAAGGGGAAGAGCAAGAGGTCTCGGAGTCGAACATCTCCAGTACTGCGCAGCCAGCCCTATCCTTCCGCTATCCGGTTATTAGCTGGGTATCTGCTGGCGCCTGGTCTGAAGCGGTGGAGCCCTACCCGGCTGGTATTTCAGACCGTTACGAGTTTTCCGAATACAACTCGAAGGGCCCCGCGTTCTGGCTTGAGGTCAAAGGCGACTCAATGACGTCTCCGGTCGGCACGAGCATCGCTCAGGGATCGCTGATCTTGGTGGACACCGAAGTCGAGGCGACACCGGGCAAACTTGTCGTGGCCAAGCTGCCAGACAGCAATGAGGCGACCTTCAAGAAGCTGGTAAGTGATGGTGGCAGGCTCTACCTGAAGCCGCTGAATCCCGGATATCCGACTGAAGTGTTTGATGAGAATTGCCGGATAGTCGGCGTAGTTGTCCAGGCTACCCAGAAATTCCACTACTGAGTGCGGAGGCCGTGATGGCCCTGACCAAACCCAATCAGCAGCTGCGCCGCGACCTGAAAGAGGCTGCGGCCCTGCTCAAGTGGTCGGGCGTCGATCTGATGAAGATGGCCGTACGACTGTCTGAGGCAGGGTTTGAGAGTGATGCCAGGGAGCTGTTGACGATCATCTCGGGGTTTCCGGATGTGGAGGACAAGCTCACGGGTTATGCGGATGAGGTGAAGGCGGGAAGGATTGGGCGAGGGAAGGCTCAGTGATGTATAAAACTGCCTTTTTGTGACTTCTCGTCGCTTTATAGCATCTAATCTTTACCTAATAGGTAAAGAAGGGTAGCCTTTAGGAGTGAAGCTTGAAACTGGACTTCAAAGACAAAAAGCTTCGCGATCTATGTGAGCAAAGCCGTGTTGCGGAGAAAAAGCTAGGAGCTGATTCGGCCCGTAAATTGAGATCTAGGCTTTCTGATATTGAAGCCGCGACCACAGTTCTCGATCTCGTTGCTGGCGCCCCTCACCCCCTCAAGGGCGACAGGAAAAATCAGTTCTCAGTCAGTTTGGCCGGCGGATGCAGGATTGTATTCGAGCCCGATCACGACCCATTCCCGCTGCGCGATGATCAGTCTTTGGACTGGTCTCAAGTATTTGATGTGAAAGTTATTTTTATCGGAGATTACCATGAATGATTTGGCCGTTTCGTTTACGCCAGATTGGGTGTCCCCGCCTGGCGACACCATCCTCGACCTCATCGAGGAGAAGGAATGGACTCAGGATGAGCTCGCTACAAGGCTCGGGGTGTCGGCAAAGCTTGTAAACCAGTTAATCAAAGGCAAGGCAGCCTTAAGTCAGGATACAGCCCTCAAGCTGGAGCGCGTACTAGGCAGTACTGCTGCATTTTGGATTTCACGAGAGGCGCTCTATAGGGAGCAGCTATCTCGTGCAGAGTCCAAGGCGAAGCTTGGCCAGTGGACGTCTTGGCTTGACTGCCTCCCTTTAAAGGAGCTGATGTCTTCAGGCGCTATTGAAAAATGTCGAATTGTTGAAAAAAACAAGCCCGGACTAGTAGAGCAATGTCTGAAGTTTTTCGGCGTTGCATCTCCTGACGAGTGGACGGATCACTATTCTGGAATGCAGGTAGCATTCCGGCGTAGCCGAGAGGACCAAAGCGATATTGCAGCTATTTCCTCCTGGCTTCGAATGGGTGAGATTGAGGCTGAACAGTTCTCTGGACCGAAATACGATCGAGATAAATTTGAAAAAGCCTTGATTGAAATTCGCTTCCTAACCACAAAGAGCCCCAAAGACTTTGAGCCTCGAATGAGGTCGCTTTTCACCGATGCTGGCGTAGCGTTCGTACTCGTACCTGCCATCCCGAGATCCCATGTAAGCGGCGTTGCCAGGTGGCTTAACCCTCACAGGCCGCTAATCCAGATGTCCCTTTACGGAAAAACGAACGATAAGTTTTGGTTCACTCTGTTCCATGAGTCAGCACATATTTTGCTTCATGCTAACGAAAAGAAGTCTGTTTACCTTGACGATCCAAGCAAGCGAAACAACGAAGATCCAAAAGAGATAGAGGCGAACGATTGGGCAGGAAACTTTATGATTCCAAAGCAGTATTCGCACGCCTTGGCTGGGTTAAAGACCAGGGATGCGGTACAGACCTTTGCACGTCAGATCGGAGTTCACCCGGGAATTGTCGTGGGTCGACTTCAGCACGATGGCTTGATAGAAGTGTCCTGGATGAATGACTTGAAGCAAAGCTTCAGGTTCGCCGAAACCAATTGAATACAAAGCCCGGCCCAGCGCCGGGCTTCTTGTATCTGCCCTGCCCTCCCTTGATGGTGGCTGTACGCCACGAATGGTAAAGTGCGGGCTCAATTACGGGAGGGATCCAATGGAACGAGAATTCAGGAATCCGGCAAACGGCCACATTGAAAGTGTTGGCGGGATGTCGTGGCTCGCGGTAATTGTTTTCGGGGCTTTCTACCTTGCCTATAAAGGGCTGTGGGGCCACTTTTTTATCTGGCTGTTGTTGGTTGGAGGCTTCACGGTTCTGACTGGCGGCCCTGGGCTAATCATCGCCCTCCCCTTAGCCAGTATCGGGTATGCGATTGGCATCAGCGGCATTCTGACTAACTCATATCTTCGTAAGGGCTGGGTTGAAGCGTCAACGGGTTCCGCTGGCGCGCAGACTAGCGACCTCCGCGACTGCCCGTTCTGCGCCGAGACAATCAAGAAAGCTGCCGTGAAGTGCAAACACTGCGGGGCCGACGTTGAGCCAGCACGCCGTCCGAAGCTGAAAAATGGATGGGTAGCCTCGACTGCATGCCGTGATGAAGAAGAGCGGGAGAGAACGGTCGAGGCCATTGTGGCCGCCGGCTTGCCAGTTGTTTCTATGATGGGCCTGGCCGTCGGTGCAGGCCCATATGGGAGCAAGGAAGAGGCCAAGCAAGCCTTGATCGCAATGCGCGAAGGCCCTCGGCTATTCAGCGAGATCGTCTACAGGGACTCGGTGAGCGGAAAGTACCCCCCGATCAGCGACTGATACCGCCAAGCCAAAAAAGCCCGCGTTTGCGGGTTTTTTCTTGCGCGTAGGATAGTCGCCTTTAGAATATTTATGCATAAATGCATTTTACGTCAAAATGCAGCTTGCCAATATCTCCAGGCATCAATACTGTTCATGTATACAGTAACGACCAGGAGAGTCGCATGCAAAGTCCAGTGTTTACCACCTCGAAACCACCATCCTCCTACGAGTCGGCAGGCCGTCGCCTGCAGGCTCTGATCGCCTCTCCAGGCGTTCAAAAGTACCAGGCGGTGACAGTGTGTAGGCTGGAGCATGAAGCTCCCGAAGACTGGCAACGCCTTCTGGATGAGATAAGCGAAACAGCCGGCGTCCGTGTCGATATCCTGGAGGGCGGAACCGTCAGGATCGGCTGGCGAGAATACTGCGACGCATAACCGAGCCCGCCACTGAGCGGGCTTTTTTACGCCTGGAGATTTCAGCAATCTGAATTTATTTATTCAGCATGCTTGACACGAGCATTTCAGCTTGCTTAAATTCACTCCATCGAGTCACCCAACAGGGGCTCGCCAGGGCCTCACAGCC
>NZ_JAMDGY010000024.1 GCF_028656955.1 Pseudomonas fontis | reverse complement strand
GGCCGGCTCCCACAGGAATCCTGACTGCTATTGATCCCTGTGGGAGCCGGCCTTGCCGGCGATGCTGGCGCCGCGAGCTATCGAATACCCAGCTCCTGACGCACCAACCTCACCAACTTGTCCACATCGATCGGTTTGAGCAGAAAGTCCACCACGCTCAAATGCATCGCCGCAATGGCATCCGCCACCTCCGCATCCCCCGAGACGATGATGATCGGCAATGCCGCCTTGTCCGACTCGCGAATCCGCTTGATCAGCACCAGACCATCAAACGGCTCCATGCGCAGATCGGTGATCAGCAGGCCAATACCGCGATTCTTGTCCAGCAGGTCCAGCGCCGCCTCGGCACTGTTGCGCGCCAGGCACTCGAACCCATACAACTCCAGGGTTTCGGCCAGCAGCTCGCTGGCATACGGGTCATCGTCGACGATCAGGATTTTCTGCGGCGCAGCCGCCGGGGCCGTGGCGGCTGCCAACGCTTCACGCTCCGCCTCGCTCAAAATGTCTTCGTGATCGGACATGGCTGTCTCACCGTCTATGACCTGCGAATGTCCTTTCATCAAGTTCAGACCGCATTTGCCGCTCACGCAAACTGCCTTTCGTCGGACAGTTGCCCACGACCCTCCAGCCGAGCCCATAGCTCATCTACCTGACCCGGCGTTTAGACTTACGTCCAATGGGCACTGCCCGCTGCGCAACCGACCATGAAGGCCGATAACAACATCGTTGGCCGACAGACGCCGACAACAAAGACGCGGTAATGCTCATGAGCAAGATGGACGCCTTCGCCCAGGCCGGGAAAACTGCAGTGATGCAGAACATCCATGGGACCATGCAGTTCCTGCAACGCTTTCCACCCTTCAACCAGATGGAAAACGCCCACCTCGCCTACCTGGTGGAACAATGCCAGCTGCGTTTCTACGCGGCCGGTGAAAGCATCATCAAACCGGCCGACGGCCCGGTCGAACACTTCCATATCGTCAAGCAGGGCCGGGTGGTCGGCGAGCGCACCCATGGGGTCAAGGGCAGTACCGAGACCACCTTCGAAATCACCAGTGGCGAGTGCTTCCCGCTCGCCGCCCTGCTCGGCGAGCGGGCCACCCGCACCGAACACCTGGCGGCTGAAGACACCTTCTGCCTGCAACTGAACAAGGCCGCGTTCATTCGCCTGTTCGCCTTGTCCGACGTGTTTCGCGACTTCGCCCTGCGCGGCGTCAGCAGCCTGCTCGACCAGGTCAACCAGCAGGTCCAGCGCCGCGCCGTGGAAACCCTGGGCAACCAGTATTCGCTGAACACCCGCCTGGGCGAGCTGGCCATGCGTCACCCAGTGGTCTGCGATCCGGACACCCCATTGCGGGAAGCCGTGCGCCTGATGCACGACCAGCAGGTGGGCAGCATCGTGATTGTCGACCCGCAGCGCGCGCCCATCGGCATCTTCACCCTGCGCGACCTGCGCCAGGTGGTGGCCGAAGCGAGCACCGACTTTGCCGCCCCCATCGCTACGCACATGACCGCTGCGCCATTTGCCCTGACACCCCAGCACAGCGCCTTCGATGCGGCCATCGCGATGACCGAGCGGCATATCGCCCACGTCTGCCTGGTGGAAGACCAGCGCCTGTGCGGCGTGGTCTCCGAGCGCGACCTGTTCTCCCTGCAACGCATCGACCTGGTGCACCTGGCGCGGACCATTCGCCACGCGCCACGCATCGAGCAACTGGTCTCGCTGCGCGGTGAAATCGGCCAACTGGTCGAACGCATGCTGGCCCATGGCGCGTCCTCGACGCAGATCACCCATATCATCACCCTGCTCAACGACCACACCGGGTGCCGGGTGATCGAGCTGGCGATCCAGGACAAGGGCGACCCCGGTGTCGCCTTCAGCTGGCTGTGCTTTGGCAGCGAAGGCCGCCGCGAGCAGACCCTGCACACCGACCAGGACAACGGCATCCTCTTCGAAGCCCGCGACGCCGCGCACGCAGCCGAGATTCGCGGCGTGCTGCTGCCATTGGCCCAGCACATCAACCAGGGTCTGGCGCAGTGCGGCTTCAGCCTGTGCAAGGGCAACATCATGGCCGGCAACCCCGAGCTGTGCCTGTCGCGGGCCGAATGGGCACGGCGCTTTGCCGCGTTCATCCGCGAGGCGACGCCGGAGAACCTGCTGGCCTCGAGCATCTATTTCGACCTGCGCGTGGTGTGGGGCGATGAACAGCCCTGCGAGCAACTGCGCCAGAGCATTCTTGAACAAGTCGGCGACAACCGCCTGTTCCAGCGCATGATGGCCGGCAACGCCCTGCGCCAGCGCCCACCGGTGGGCCGCTTGCGCGAGTTCGTGCTGACCCGCCAGGGCAACGACAAGGCCGCCACCCTGGACCTCAAGGTGCAGGGCCTGACGCCCTTTGTCGATGGTGCACGGCTGCTGGCCCTGGCCAATGGCATCAGCGCCAACAACACCCTGGAGCGGCTGCGCCAGCTGGTCACCCGCGAGGTGATCGACCCGCTCGACGGCGGCGCCTATGAAGAGGCCTACCAGTTCATCCAGCAGACCCGCATGCAGCAGCATCAGGCGCAAACCCGGCAGAACCAGCCCTATTCCAACCGCGTCGACCCGGACAGCCTGAACAACCTGGACCGGCGCATCCTGCGTGAATCCCTGCGCCAGGCCCAGCGCCTGCAAAGCAGCCTGGCCCTGCGGTACCAGCTATGAGCCTGTTTGCCTGGCTGCGCCCCAACCATTCGCCATTGACCGACATCCAGCGCCAGCGCCTGGCCCAGCTGGCCGCCCCGGTCGACTGGCACGACCACAACCTGCGTGCGCAACGCTGGGTGGTGCTGGACCTGGAAACCAGCGGCCTGAACCTCAACCGCGACCAGGTGCTGTCGATTGGCGCGGTGGTGATCGAGGACGGCGCCATCGACTTCGCCCAGCAGTTCGAGCGCACCCTGCACCAACCCGACCACAAGACCAGCCCCAGCGTCCTTTTGCATGGCCTGGGCCCCAGCGCCATCGCCGCCGGCTGCGACCCGGTGGATGCCCTGCTGGACTTCATGGACTTCGTCGGCGACAGCCCGTTGCTGGCGTTCCACGCCAGCTTCGACCAGCGCATGCTGGCCAGGGCCCTCAAGGACAACCTGGGCTACAAGCTGCAGCACGGCTTCCTCGATGTCGCCGAGCTCGCACCACTGCTCAACCCGGCCGTGGTCCTGCGCGATGCCGGCCTGGACGACTGGACCGCCTGTTTCGGCCTGCAAGCCGCCGAACGGCATCATGCCAGCGCTGACGCCCTGGTCACGGCAGAACTGGCGCTGATCCTGTTCAGCCAGGCCCGCCGCCAGGGGCTGGACAGCCCGTTGCAATTGGAGCAACGCCTGGGTAATTGGCGTAGAAGGCGACAGATGAGCCACAGTTTCTAGACGTACCCCCCGAAGTCATCCGATGAGCGTTAATTGCACAGTTTGTCGCGCTCTGCGACAATCGCGAATAATTCTCGTTAGTTAACACATCTTTTTCGGGGAACGCCTTGTCGTCTGTGCAAAGCCCACACAGTGAGCTGGTCGGTGCGCTGTACCGTGACCATCGCAGCTGGCTGCTCGCCTGGCTGCGGCGCAATATCGCCTGCACGCACCGCGCCGAAGACCTGAGCCAGGACACCTTCGTGCGCCTGCTCGGGCGTGATGAGCTGACGACCCCGCGCGAGCCGCGGGCCTTCCTGGTGTCCATTGCCAAGGGCCTGCTGTTCGACCATTTCCGCCGCAGTGCACTGGAACAGGCGTACCTCGCCGAGTTGATGCAGGTGCCCGAGGCCGAACAGCCCTCGCCGGAAGCCCAGCACCTGATCCTCGAAGACCTCAAGGCCATCGATCGCTTGCTTGGCAAGCTGTCGAGCAAGGCCCGGGCGGCCTTCCTTTATAACCGCCTGGATGGCCTGGGCCACGCCGAGATCGCCGAGCGCCTGGGCGTGTCGGTGCCGCGCGTGCGCCAGTACCTGGCCCAGGGCATGCGTCAGTGCTATGTCGCGCTGTATGGGGAGCCGACGTGAGCGCCTTCAACGCCAAACCGGTTTCGGCGCGGGTGCTGGATGCCGCGATTGCCTGGCAGCTGTGCCTGGACTCGGGTGACGGTGGCGGTGCCGAGCGCGACGAGTTCGCCCGCTGGCATGCTGCCGATGAAGAACATGCGCGCGCCTGGATGCAACTGGGCATGCTCGACCAGCGCTTTGCCGCAGCCGCCGGGCCGGCGCGCCAGGCCTTCCTGCAATCGCGTGCGGGGATCCGCCGACGGGTGCGCAAGCTGGGCAGCGGCGTGGCCAGTGTGCTGCTGGTCGGTGGCCTGCTGAGCTGGCTGGGTGCACACCAGTCGCTGGGCTACTGGTTGGCCGACCAGCGCACCGCCACCGGCGAGCAGCGCAGCCTGCGCCTGGCCGATGGCACGCTGATCAGCCTGAACACCCATTCCGCCGTGGACGTGCGCTTCACCGAGCACGAACGCCTGATCGTGCTGCACGAAGGCGAGATTTCCATCGAGACCGGGCACAAGGATGACCGGCCGTTTGTCGTTGCTACCGGCGATGGGCGCATGCGGGCACTGGGTACGCGCTTCCTGGTGCGCCTGGAAGACGACGGCACGCGCCTGAGCGTGTTGCAGTCGGCCGTGGCGGCCAAGCCGCAAGACAGTGGCAACGAACAGATCCTGCGCGAAGGCCAGCAGGTGTTGATGACCCATGATCAGCTGGGGCATGTCGACACTGTGGCGGCCGGTGCCGACGCGTGGACGCGCGGCATGTTGGTAGTAGACAACGTGCGCCTGGACCAACTGGTCGAGGAACTGGGCCGCTATCGCAGCGGTTACCTGGGCGTGGCGCCGGAGGTGGCGGGTTTGCGCATCACCGGCAGCTTCCCGCTGAACAATACCGACCTGGCGCTGAAGTCGCTGCTGCCGACCCTGCCGGTGCAGGTTGAGCAGCGCACGCCGTGGTGGGTGACGCTGGTGGCTCGGCGCGAGACCCCTTAGCCCCTGATCGCCGGCAAGGCCGGCTCCCACAGTATTGGAGCAGCCCCCTGTGGGAGCCGGCCTTGCCGGCGATTGGGCTGCAACGAATCTGAATGGAAATAATTTTCAGTCGCCCCTATCACTTTTTCAATCTCGCTCGGCAAGGAGGCTAGTAAGCACATATCCGTCGAGGAATCGCATGACCCGCTCAATCGAAAGCTTCCTGCGTCCCAGCCTGCTGGCCATGGCCATTGCCATTGCCGCGCCCCTGGCGAGCAGCCCGCTCATCGCCGCCGAACAGGCCGGCAACCTGCGCAGCTACAACCTCCCAGCCGCGCCCCTGGCCACGACCCTGAACCAGATCGCCAGCCAGGCCGGCATTGCCCTGGCCCTGGACCCGAGCCTGGCCAGTGGCCGTACCTCGGCACCAGTCAGCGGCCAACTCGACGGCGTCAGCGCCCTGCAAGCCGCCCTGCGTGGCACCGGCCTGCAACTGCAACAGAGCAGCGCCGGCACTTACAGCCTGATCGCGACCCCGGAGGGCACCCTGGCCCTGCCGGAAACCAGCGTCAACGCCCGTGGCGACTATGAAAGCGCCTGGGGCCCGGCCACCGGCTTCACCGCCACCCGCACCGCCGCCGGCACCAAGACCGACACCCCGATCGTCGAAGTGCCACGCTCGATGAGCGTCATCACCCGCGAGCAACTGGACGACCGCCAGGTACTCAACCTCAACGACGCCCTGCGCTACACCGCTGGCGTGCAGAGCAGCGGCTATGGCTCGGACTCCCGCGCCGACTGGCTGCGCGTGCGCGGCTTCGACCCGACGCAGTTCCTCGACGGCCTGCCGCTGCCCAAAGGTTCGTTCTCCAACCCGAAAGTCGAGCCGTGGAACCTGGAACGCATCGCCGTCCTGCGCGGCCCGGCCTCGTCGGTCTACGGCCAGACGCCACCGGGCGGCATGCTCGACATGGTCAGCCGTCGCCCGCAAGCCGAAAGTGCCCACCAGGTTGAAGTCCAGGTCGGCAGCAACGAGCACCGCCAGATCAACTTCGACAGCACCGGCAAGATCGATGATGAAGGTCGCTTCCTCTACCGCGTCAGCGGCGTGGTGCGCGACAGCAACGCCCCGGTCGACCACATCCCGGACAAGCGCTACAACATCGCGCCCAGCCTGACTTGGAACATGGATGAAGACACCAGCCTGACCTTCATCTCTCAGTTCACCCGCGACGATACCGGCATCACCGGCCAGTTCCTGCCGCTGCAGGGCACCAAGCTGGGATCGCCTGCCGGCGCCGAGATTTCCCACCACAAGAACCTCGGCGAGCCGGGCTGGGACTTCTACGACCGCACCTACTACGCACTGGGCTATGCCTTCGAGCATCGCTTGAATGACGTCTGGCAGTTCCGCCAGAACCTGCGCTATACCAAAAGCGACCTGTCGTTCCGCGCCGTCAACGTGGCCACGTTCAACAGCGTGGACGCCGACGGCAACGTCAACCGTGAAGCCGGCATCGTCAACGAAGACATCAGCCAGTTCGCCGTGGACAACAACTTCCAGGCCGACTTCCAGACCGGTGCCCTGAGCCACACGCTGCTGATCGGCCTCGACCACCAGCGCTCGAACACCAACTACCAGTGGATGTACGGCGGCTCGTACAACTACGACAGCAACGGCAACATCACCGGCAACAACGTTCCGCCGATCAACGTCATCCGCCCGGTCTATGGCCAGGACATGTCCAACGTGAGCTACTTCGCGTTGCAGGACTTCAGCCAGAAAACCCGCCAGACCGGCCTCTATGTCCAGGACCAGATCGCCCTGGACAACTGGCGCCTGACCCTCGGCGGGCGTGAAGACTGGGTACACACCGGCACCACCTTCCACAACGCCGGTGATGCCACCAGCACCGAGCGTGACAAGGCCTTCACCGGCAACGCCGGCCTGAGCTATGTGTTCGACAACGGCGTGACGCCTTACGTCTCGTACACCGAGTCGTTCCAGCCGACCAGCGGTGCCGCCGCCTCGGCCGCCCAGTCGTTCAAACCGACCGAAGGCCGCCAGTACGAAGTCGGCGTGAAGTACCAGCCGGTGGGCAGCAAGAACCTCTACACCGCTGCGGTCTATGACCTGCGCCAGGACAACGTGAAAGTGACCGAGGGCAACCTCACCCGTCAGGTCGGCCAGTTGCAGGTGCGCGGCCTTGAGCTGGAAGCCACCACCCAGGTCACCGACAACCTCAAGGTGATCGGTTCCTACACCTACACCGATACCGAGATCCTCAAGGGCGCAGCCAACGAGAAAGGCAACCGCATGGCACTGATCCCGCGCAACCAGGCGACCCTGTGGGCCGACTACACCTGGAACAGCGGTGTGCTCGACGGCTTCGGCATCGGTGGCGGCGCGCGCTATGTCAGCGACACCTACGGCAACACAGCCAACACCGAAGTCGCCCACGTCGGCTCCTACACCGTCTACGACGCCTCGGTGCATTACGACCTGGGCCGCAAGATCAACACCCTCAAGGGCATGACGGTCGCGGTGGAAGCGAAGAACCTGTTCAACAAGGACTACCTGGCCAACTGCGATGGCTACTGGTGCTACTACGGCGACGAACGCAACGTGGTCGCCAGCGTCAATTACAAATTCTAAGACGTAAAACCGTGCGTAAGGGGCCGCCTGCATAGGCGGCCTTTTGCCTTGGAGCCCTGATGAAAAGCCGAACCATTCGCCGCTGGTCCTTCGTGCATACCTGGACCAGCCTGATCTGCACCCTGTTCCTGCTGTTGCTGGCGGTGACCGGGTTGCCGCTGATCTTCCACCATGAAATCGAACACCTGCTGGGCGATGCGCCCGAGCTCAAGGTCATGCCGGCCGACACACCGAAGCTGGACCTCCAGCAACTGGTGCTCAAGGCCCAGGCGCATCGCCCGGGCGAAGTCATGCAGTACTTTGGCTGGGATGAGGACGACAGCAACGGCGTGGTCGCGATCATGGCCGCCAGCGCCGGCACCGAGCCGAACTCCTCGCACACCTTCATGCTCGATGCGCGCACTGGCGAGGTGGTGGAAATGCCGGCGGCCAATGGCGGCTTCATGATGACCATGCTGCGCCTGCACGTGGACATGTTTGCCGGCTTGCCGGGCAAATTGTGGCTGGCGTTCATGGGCCTGTTGTTCGTGGTGGCGATCATTTCCGGGGTGGTGCTGTATGCGCCGTTCATGCGCCGGCTGGAGTTCGCCGCGGTGCGCCACGACAAGTCGCGGCGCTTGCGCTGGCTGGACCTGCACAACCTGATCGGCGTCGTCACCCTGACCTGGGCGCTGGTCGTCGGGGTGACCGGGGTGATCAGTGCCCTGTCGGACCTGGTGATTGCCGCCTGGCGCAACGACAGCCTGACGGCAATGGTCGCGCCGTATCGCGATGCCCCGCCATTGACCGAGCTGGCCCCGGTCAGCCGGGTGCTGGACATCGCCAGCGAGGCGGCGCCGGGGATGGTGCCGGACTTCATCGCCTTCCCGGGGACGCGTTTTTCCAGTGAGCACCACTACTCGGTGTTCATGAAGGGCGGGACGCACCTGACTGCGCACCTGCTGACGCCGGTGCTGATCGATGCGAGCACGCTGGGGGTGACGGCGGTGGGTGATCGGCCGTGGTACATGGATGCCATGGGGCTGTCGCAGCCGCTGCACTTTGGTGACTACGGCGGCCGGCCGATGCAGATCCTCTGGGCGCTGCTCGATGTGCTGACGATCATCGTGCTGTGCAGCGGGGTGTACCTGTGGTGGGTGCGGCGGCGGGAGGTAGCGCGATGAAACGCACGTCGTCGTTGTGGAAGGTGTTTGGCGTGCCCTGCGTGATTGGCGTGCTCGGGGCGGTGGGGCTGTTTGCCGCGTTGCTGGGGGATGGCTGGTGGGATTCGCTGGCCTGGCTGGGGCTGGCCTTGCCGGTGTGGTTCAGCCTGCGGGGTTTCTGGCCAACCTCCAGATAGCAATCGCTGGCAAGGCCAGCTCCCACAAGGATCTCCCTCTCTGTGGGGCAATTGCCTTGCACAGCTTTTGTAGCCGCTGCCGTCAGGCTGCGCTGGAGTCCCGCAGGGCTCCCAAAGGCGGCGCCTGCTCTGCAGGCGAGCGCAGCCTCACGGCAGCGGCTACATATCAGTCAGCCAGCTTCGGCAGACACTCATCCAGACGCTGGTACAACGCACTGCCCGTCGGCCAGTTACGCAGCAAACGCGCCCGGTCGCGGGCAAAAGCCTGGGCAAAGCTCATCTGCGTGGCATGCTGACACATCGCATCCAGGTCAATCAGCGACCATTGCCCGTCCTGCCAGAACAGGTTGTGGCCCTTCATGTCGCCATGGCTGATACGTTCGTGAATCAGCTGCCCCAACAATTGCTGCAAAGCCTGCAACTGCACCTCAGGCACCTCGGCACTGTCCACATAGGGCGCAAAACAGGCAATCAGGTCCGGCCCATCGGCATACTCGGTCACCAGGTACGCGCGACTGCGCAGCCCCATGAAACGCAGTTCCTGCACCGCCAGCGCCTTGGGCGTGGCAATCCCGAGAAACTCCAGGCGATGCCCTTCAATCCACGAATGCCAGGCCCGGCTCGGACGCCAGAAACGCTTGAGCCAGTGCGCAGTGTTCTTGATGTTGTAGCGCTTGAGCACCAACGGGCGCCCCGCTACCTCGACCTTCGCCACACTCGCCGCACCACCGGTCTTGAACAGGTGCCCCTGGTCGACCAATGAATCAGCCTGCGCCAGCACCGGCAACATCGCCGCCACCTCGTTGCGGCGAATCGAACGCAAACCCGACGCCCCGCGCTCGACACTGAACAGCGTGCACTCGCGCCCAGCCTTCTCCAGGTAATCCTTCAAGCGCCAACTGCGCACCTTGTCGATCTGCTTCTGCAAGGCTTCCAGCGGCAACGCATGTTCGGCGTTGGCCAGCAGGTAATGCACCAGCAGCTCTTCAACGAACGGTTCCAGACGCTTGGGCAACTGGGCGAAAAACACCCCCAGGTTCTGCAATACCTGCTGGCGCGACAGCGGCTGGCCCGGTGTTTCAGCCTTGATACCAGCGCCGTCGATCAGGTACAGCTGGCCGTTGTGGCGCAGCAGGTTGTCCAGGTGCAGGTCCGCCTGCCACAGGCCCTGGGCGTGCATCTGCCCCACTGCGGCCAAGGCCTCGCCGAGCACTGCATGCTGCTCGTCCGCCAGCGGCGGCAACTGCTCCACTTCAGCCCAGGCATCAGCCAGGCTGACCGCGCCTTCGAGAAACTCGAACAGCAACCAGCCGCCCTCGCCTTCACGCAAGCCATCGGCCAGCAACAGCGGCGTGGTCAGGCCTTGCTTCGCCAGCAAGCGCACGCCTTCCAGCTCACGCTGGAAATGCTTCGCGGCGCTACCACCGACCAACAGCTTGGCCAGCACCGGCTTGCCGCGCCAGACGCCCGCGCCCACATACCGCTGGCCGGGCAACACCCGCAGCAGGCTGAGCAGTTGCAGGTCAGCCGGGCCGGCCGCATCGGCCAGGGCAATGCTCAACGGCAGGTCCGGGCTGCGCCCGGCGTCCTTGAGTTCAGACAAACGCATCAACGAGCCTCTTTTTCACGACGGCGACGCAGCAGGCGCTGCAACCAGGTGTCGACCAAGGTGCTGTCCGCCGGCTGCTCCAGGTACGCCGAGAGCATCAGGCGCACCTCGCTTTCGCTCCACATCGGCGCGCGACGCAGCAACGGCTCCAGGTCCTTCAGGCGATCACGCATGCCGAAAATCAGCGGGCGGGTTTTCTCCAGGTCGATCAGTTGCGCCTGCCAGCCATCGCCGCGCTCACGCAGGAAAATATGCTTGGGGTAGAAACAGCCATGCACCTGGCCAGCCGCGTGCACGGTGCGCGCCAGCTTGCCACTGGCCCGCAGGATGCCCTGGCGCTGCTCAAGGCTCAGCTGCGGCCATTCGCCGAGCAGATGGTCGAGGTCACTCCACTCGTCCAGCGCCCGGGTCATGAGGATCGCCCGGTACTCGCCGGCCACCTTGCGCTCGCCGTAGTACACCGCCTGCAAGGCGGGAATCTGCAGCTTTTCGTAACGGCTGATATTGCGGAATTCGCGGGCGAAGGTCGGCTCGCCGAATGGGCGGTGCAAGGTGCGCGTCAGGTAGTCGCTCTGGCGCTTGAGGTAGTAGCCCTTGCCCTCCAGCTCAAGGCGGAACACGCTGCTCCAGCCGCCCCGACCGGTATTGGGCTCGTCCACCGCGTCCAGTTGCAGTGTCCACAGCTGATCGAAGCCGTTCAGGCCATGGCGCTCAAGCAGCGCCGTCTCGGCGCTGGCCAGGAAATCAGTCATTCGCGTCCCTCGAAAAACGTCACGATGTGCCGCACACGTCGCTTGTCTGCCGCATTCAGGCGCTCACGGCGCCGGTATTGCAGGTAGAAGCGCAGGCGCTGGGTGGCCGACAGGTGATACTTGGCCACCTTGTCCAGGCACGCCAGGTCCTTGGTGATCCGGTAGCGCAGCATGAAGCCGATCCAGAAATCCCCGGTCGGGCAGTCGATGAAGAATATGGTCCCCTGATCATCGACCAGCAGGTTGCGCCATTTCAGGTCGTTATGGGTGAACCGGTGATCGTGCATCATCCGCGTGTGCCGGGCGATCTGCTGGCTGACGTGATCGACCCAGCGTGGGTCGGACAGCCGCGCATCATTGCGCTCGGCCAGCGCCGAGAGGTCTTCGGTACGCGGCAGCTCACGGGTGATCATCGCCCCGCGACCGAACGCGACACCGTTGCGCTCCAGGCCACAGGCCACCACTTCAGCGGTGGGGATGCCCCACTTGGCGAACTGCTTGAGGTTCTGCCACTCGGCCTTGATGCGCGGCCGCCCGACGTAGCGGCGCAGGCCCTTGCCCGCCCCGGTGTAGCGCTTGACGTAATAGTTGACCCCATCGCGCTCGACGCGAATCACTTCGCTCAGCGGGTCACGGGTCAGGCGCTCGCCCTCAAGGGCGAACACCGCTTCGATACTGCCAAAATCCTTCGCCAGGGCCGCGTACGCAGGCTCCAGTGTCCAACCCGCCATCAGAGCGCATCCCCATACCGTTGTTTACGCTCGTAGAGCTTCTGTGCCTTACCCTCCAGCCAGCGCAGCAGTGCAGCTTCCTCGGCGAGGATCTGGCGCAGCGGCTGCTGGAAGTAACCACGCAGGAAGCGCAGCTTGTCGCGTCGGGTCAGGCCGATGTCCAGCGCCGAGAAATACAGCGCGGCCAGGTCCTTGTCACGCCAGCGGCGGGAGATGCTCGCGCGGGTCTGGGCGCGGTGCAGGTCAATCACCGACAGCTTGAAATCTTCCGCCGTCACCGGCTTGTCGGTGTGCAGCAGGAAGTGGCAGATGTAGCAGTCGCGGTGGTTCACGCCGGCGCGGTGCATCATGCCGGTCATGCGTGCCACTTCGCCGATCAGCGCCCGCTTGAGGCGGGGCTGCGGCGGCTGCTTGACCCAATCGATGCTGAAGTCTTCGAGGCTGACGGTCGGCGCCAGCTCTTCGGTGACGATGAACGAATGCTGCTGCGCCGGGTTGCTGCCGCGCTCGCCATAGGCGACCGCGGTCATGGTCGGCACGCCGACCTGGTGCAGGCGCTGGATGGCCTGCCATTCCTGGCGGGCACCGAGTACCGGCAACTTGGCGGTGAACAGGTTCTTGAAGATCTCGCCCCAGCCAATGCCACGGTGGATCTTGACGAAGTAGCCACGCCCGTCGACTTCGGTGCGCAGCGTGCGGCGGCCTTCCAGCTCGCGGTAGACCTCGCCTTGCAGGGCCTCCACGGCCTCGAAGGCGTCACGCTGGGCCCACAGCTGTTTGAACGGTTCAGCCAATATCAGTTTCATGCAGGCTCCTGTGCCAGGATCACGTCCGCAGCGTGCTGCGGCATGCTGTACAGATCGGCGCTGTCAGCGAAGGCCAGGCCATTGCGCGCCCAATTGGCACGCGCGCCGTCGTCTTCGAGCATCCGTTGCAGGTAGCGATTGAGCTGCTCCTGCTCGAACGGCTCGTCGAGCACCAGGCCGCTGTCGGCCTCGGCAATGTAATGGGCGTAACCGCAGACCGCCGAAACCAGCACCGGCAGGCCGGCCACCAGCGCTTCGAGCAACACCGTACCGGTGTTCTCGTTGTAGGCCGGGTGGATCAGCAAATCAGCACCGAGCAGGAAGCGCGGGATATCGCTGCGCCCCTTGAGGAACTGCACCTGCTCACCCAGGCCCAGGGCCGCGCTCTGCAGCTGGAAGACCTTGGGGTCGTCCTGGCCGATGACCATCAACCGGGTGCGCTTGCGCAGGGCCGACGGCAAGGCCGCCAGGGCCTTGAGGCTGCGGTCCACGCCCTTGGTCTTGAAGCCCGAACCGATCTGCACCAGCAGCAGCTCATCGTCTGCCAGCTTGAACTCGCGGCGGAACTCGGCGCGAATCTCGGCGGCATTGGCCGGCGCCCGGCGGTCTTGCGAAATGCCCGGCGGCAACAGGTGGAAGCGTTCCGCCGGGGTGTCGTAGTGCTTGATGAACAGCGGCTGCTGGACTTCGGAGATCATCAGGATCTCGGTCTTGGCGTCCTTGGCGAACACCGCCCGCTCGTACTCGGCAAAATGCCGGTAACGGCCCCAGCGCCGGTACAGCGAATGGCGCAGGTTCTGCGCCTTGTCTTCAAAGCAACCGTCGGCGGCGTAGTACACGTCCAGCCCGGGCATCTTGTTGAAGCCGATCAGGCGGTCGACCGGGCGCTTGGCCAGGTCCGCTTCCATCCAGGCGCTGAGTTTCTCGTTGCGCCGATGGTTGAACAGCGCCTTGACCGGTGCCACCAGCACTTCGAAGCCGGGCGGCACGTCGCCTTCCCAGATCAGCGTGTAGACACGGATCTGATGCCCACGCGCCTGGCACTCCAGGGCAATGCGCATGAAGTCGCGCTGCAGGCCGCCGAAGGGGAAATACTTGTAGAGCACAAAGGCCAGTTGCATCAATGAACATCCTCAGCCCGCAGCAACGCGCTCAACTGGCTCGCTACACGCTCGGGATTCAGGCGAGTGAAGCACAACGGCCACTCACGTTTGAGATCGAACCGGCGCTGATCCTCGGCACTCGGTTTATAGGTACATTTCTTTTGCAGGCACGGGGCGCAGGCGAAATCGCTGGCCAGGTGCACCTGCGACTTGCCGTAGGCACCGGTCAGGCCCGGGTTGGTGGGGCCGAACAGTGACAGGGTCGGCACATCCAGTGCCGCCGCCAAATGCCCAAGGCCGGTATCGACCGCCACGCAGGCCTTGGCCGAGGCCAGCACGCGGGCGACCCCCGCCAGGTTCAACTTGGGCAGTACCGTGGCGTTCTTCAAGCCCTCGGCAATGCGTTCGGCGCGGGCCTTCTCGACCGGGTTGCCCCACGGCAGGCAGATATTCAGCCCGGCGCGGCCCAGCCGTTCGGCCAATTGGCGCCAATAGGCTTCCGGCCAGTGCTTGGTGTCCCAGGTGGTGCCATGCAGGAACACCACGTACGGCGCGGCGCCGATGGTTTCCAGGCGGCTGCGGTCCAGGCCGTAATCGCCCACGCCCGAGGGCAGGTCATAACCCAGCGCCAAACCGAACAGCTGGCGTACCCGCTCCACGGCATGCTGGCCACGGGCAACCGACAGACGGCGGTCGTAGAAGCGGCTGGACAGCCCTTCACGGGCCGAGTAACGGTCCAGGCCGGCGACCGGCGCCTTGACGTAACGGGTCAGCCAGGCACTTTTCACCAGGCCCTGGGCATCGATCACCAGGTCGTACTTCTGCTCGCGCACACGCTGCTTGAACTGGCGCCATTCGCCGCTCTTGAAGGTCTGCCAGAGGTTCTTGCGCCAGCGCCGGATGGCCACCGGGATGACCCGGTCGACCGCAGGGTGCCAGCTGGGGATCTCGGCAAAGCCTTCTTCGACAACCCAGTCGAAGCGGATGCCGGGGATCATCCGGGCAGCGTCGGTCAGCGCCGGAAGCGCATGGATCACATCGCCCAGGGAAGTGGTCTTGATCAGCAGTACCCGCAACTTAATCGACCTCGGCCATGACATCGACCAGCGACGGGCCATCGAGCCGCTGCAACGCCGCGGCGACCGCCTCGGGTTCCAGCTGGCGCAGGCAGTTGTAGTGGCCGAAACGGCAAGTACGCTCAAAGCACGGGCTGCATTCCAGGCCCAGGCGCACGACTTCGACCTGGTCGGCCAGCGGCGGGGTGAAGCCTGGCGAGGTCGAGCCGTAGACAGCCACCAGCGGGCGGTTCAGCGCGGCGGCCACGTGCATCAGGCCGGAGTCGTTGGACACCACGGCATCGCTGCACGACAGCAGGTCGATGGCCTCGGCCAGCGAGGTTTCACCGCTGAGGTTCATCGACTCTTCGCGCAGGCCCGGGATCAGCCGCTCACGGATCGACTCACCCACCGCGTGGTCATTCTTCGAGCCGAACAGCCACACCTGCCAGCCTTCGCGGATCTTGATCTCGGCGACCTTGGCGTAGTGCTCGGACGGCCAGCGCTTGGCTTCGCCGAACTCGGCGCCGGGGCACAGGGCCAATACCGGGCGGTCCAGGGCCAAGCCGAACTTGGCCAGCGCGGCATCTCGGCTGGCCGCTTCGATCTGCAGGCTCGGGCGTGGGTACGGCTTGGGCAGGTCGGTACCTGGCGGGTAGGCCAGGGCCATGAAGCGCTCGATCATCAGCGGATAACGGGCTTTATCCAGCTTGCGCACATCATTGAGCAAACCGTAGCGGAACTCGCCGCGCCAGCCGGTGCGCTGCTTGATGCCGGCAAAGAACGGCACCAGCGCCGACTTGAGCGAGTTGGGCAGCAGGATCGCCTGGTCGTACTGGCCGGCCAGGGACTTGCCGAGGGTGCGCCGCGTAGCCAGTTCCAGCGCGCCGTGGCCGAGCGGGAAGCTCAAGGCCTGGCGCACTTCAGGCATGCGCTCGAGGATAGGCCGGCTCCATTCGGGCGCCAGCACATCGATCACGCACTCGGGGTGACGCTGCTTCAGGACCTGGAACAGCGTCTGGGCCATTACCATGTCGCCCACCCAGCTGGGCCCAATGATCAAAATTCTCATGCTTTATCCAGAAACGATCAGGGAGGCTGCAGCCTGTTTGCCAACAGCCTGGCCTCCCCTCTTTATAATCAGGCTTGATGCGACCAGTGTACGCCACTCAGTGAGGGCTGTGGTCGTGGCCAGCTTCCTGCCGCCTGAACCGCCTGCGTGAATTCAGCTCAACCCTAGTTCAGCCCAGATCCGCCGTACATCTCGGCGTTCGTTGGCGAACTGCCCGGCGTCGATCACCCCGGCCTGTTTCTGCAAGGCCTGACGGTGCGCGGCCGAGCGGAACGCCTTGTACACCTCACGCAGCAGCACCGCATCGCTGGCGGGCATCAGCCCGACCTCCTCAAGCCCCTCGAGGATGCGAATGTTGTCGGTGTAGCGCAACAGCGCCGGGTGCGTGTGGGACCAGGCCAGGGCCGCGTATTGCACCATAAATTCAATATCGACGATACCACCGGCATCCTGCTTGATATCGAAGGGAACACCGGGGTCGAAGGCGTTCGCCGCCGTGCCCGCCGCCGTGGCCTTGGTGCCGAGGTTGTCACGCATCTTGGCGCGCATCTCGCTGACTTCGGCCTGCAGCTTGGGCAGGTCGCGCGGCTGGCCGAGAATGCGCGCACGCACGTCCTCGAAGGCTGCGCCCACCTGCTTGCAGCCGACCAGCACCCGCGCGCGCACCAGGGCTTGATGCTCCCAGGTCCAGGCTTCGTTCTGCTGGTAGCGCTCGAAGGCGCCGAGCGAGCTGACCAGCAAGCCCGAGGCACCGGAGGGGCGCAGGCGCATGTCCACGTCGTAGAGCTGGCCGGAGTTGGTCTGGGTGGTCAGCAGGTGGATGATCCGCTGGCCCAGGCGAGTGAAGAACTGCGCGCTGTCGATTGGCTTGGCGCCGTCGGTTTCCGCCTGCGGGTCGCCGTCATGGATGAACACCAGGTCCAGGTCCGAGCCATGCCCGAGTTCGATCCCGCCGACTTTGCCGTAGCCCACGATAATGAAGCCCGGGTCGCACAGGCTGCCGTCGCTGCGCTTGGGCTGGCCATGGCGCGCCACACTCTGGCGCCAGGCCAGGGCCAGCACCTGGTCGAGAATGGCCTCGGCCAGCCAGGTCAGGTAGTCGCTGACTTTCATCAGCGGCAGGCTGCCGGCGATTTCCGAGGCCGCCACGCGCAGGCTGTGCGCCAGTTTGAAATGGCGCAGGGCCTCCATTTGCTGTTCGAGGTCGTCTTCGGGGATGCGCGTCAGGCGCTCGCGCAGCTCGGCCGCCAACTCCGGTGCCAGCGGCGGGCTGAACAGCCGGCCTTCGTTGAGCAACTCATCGAGCAGCAGCGGGAAGCGGGTGATCTGTTCGGCGATCCACGGGCTGGCGGCGCACAGGGTCAGCAGCCGGCGCAGGGCACCGGGGTTTTCCGTGAGCAGTACCAGATAAGCCGAACGCCGGGCCACGGCTTCCACCAGCGGCAACACGCGCTCCAGCACCAGGTCCGGGTCATCGTGCTCCACCGCCTGGGCCAGCAAGCGCGGAATAAAGGCATCGAGCCGCTCGCGACCGAGACGCTGCATGGCGCGCAGCTGCGGGCTGGCACGCAGGCCGGCGAGCTGCTTGAGCGCCTTGGCGGCATCGGCAAAACCGGCGTCGCTCAACTGGCGACACGCAGCCTCTTCATCCTGGGCCTCTTCCCACAGGGGCAGCCATTCGCCGCCCACAACCACTTCACCGTCCTCGCCCTCGTCCTCATCGGGGTCGGCGATAACCTGGCGGAAGTGCCAGTCGATACGCCCACGCCAGTGCATCAGTTGTTCATGGAAGCTGCCCCAGTCCTTGAAGCCCATCATGAAGGCGATGCGCGCACGGTTCAGCTCGTCTTCCGGGAGCATCTGGGTCTGGCGGTCGGCGATGGCCTGGATGGCGTGCTCGGTGTAGCGCAGGAACTCATAACCTTCGCGCATCTCGGTGATCACTGCCGGCGGCAGGTAGCCCTGCCCTTCCAGCGTTGCCAGGACCTTGAGCAACGGCCGCTGTTGCAGGCTCAGGTCGCGCCCGCCGTGAATCAGCTGGAACGCCTGGGCGATGAACTCGACCTCGCGGATGCCGCCGGCGCCCAGCTTGATGTTGTCGGCCATGCCCTTGCGCCGCACTTCCTGCTGGATCAGCTGCTTCATGGTGCGCAGCGCCTCGATGGCCGAGAAGTCCAGGTAACGCCGGTAGACGAACGGGCGCAGCATGTCCTGCAACTGCGCGCCGGCCACCTGGTCACCGGCCACCACCCGCGCCTTGATCATCGCGTAGCGTTCCCAGTCGCGGCCCTGGTCCTGGTAGTACTGCTCCAGTGCATTGAAGCTCAGCACCAGCGCGCCGGCCGAGCCGTAGGGGCGCAGGCGCATATCAACGCGGAACACGAAGCCGTCGACGGTGATCGGGTCCAGCGCCTTGATCAGCCGCTGGCCGAGCCGGGTGAAGAACTCCTGATTGTCCAGCGAGCGCTTCACGCCCTGGGTTTCGCCGCCTTCGGGGTAGGCGAAGATCAGGTCGATGTCCGAGGACAGGTTCAGTTCCACCGCGCCCAGCTTGCCCATGCCCAGCACCACCATGTGCTGCGGCTCGCCGCTGCGGTGGCCGGTAGGCGTGCCGAACTGTTCGCACAGCCGTGGGTACAGCCATTTATAGGCTTCGTCGATAGACGCGTCGGCCAGGTCGGACAAGTCGCGGCAGGTCTGGACCAGGTCCGCCTGGCGGGTCAGGTCACGCCAGATGATCCGCACCTGCTGGCGAGTGCGCTGGCGACGCAGGTTGCGCGCCAGTTCGTCTTCCGTATTGGCGGCCAGCGCCGCAGCAGCCACCTGGCCACACAGCTCACCGCGTGCAAAGGGCCGATCCAGCTCGCCAGCAGCCACCAGGCCGAGGAGCATGGCCGGGTCGCGCAGGCTTTGTTCCAGCACGAACTCACTGGCCGCCGCTACGCGAGCAAAATGGCTCCAGCGCTCTGTCGTCCAGTGATCAATGGAAAGGTTTTCAGCGGCGGCCACCGCTGCACGCAACGACTGCTCGTTGCGTCCGACCAAGGGTTGCAGGGTGTCTGGCAGATCGGCCAGCAAAGGCAGGCTCATGGTCTATCCTTGATCGGCGGGAAAAGGAAGGCAGCGACGGCGTCCGGGAACCCGGCGAGCGGTTGGACTGTCGTACAAAAGTTAGAAATAGCTGAATATTCTGATTTTCTGGCAGGAAACATCGCAGCAAACCTTTTCAGTACCGGGTTTTCACCACCGGTATCGTTTTATCCCACAACCCGAACTGTGGCCACGAGCCTTTTTTGTGTAGTTTTACTACTGCTTTTTTACTGTCAACGCATGTAATACGGTTTGATTTGTAGTAAAACTACACGCCGCCGGGACAACCCTCCGGTAATCCAAGAATTTCATGTCGTCTGCCCAAAAGGCCAGTCGCAAACTCAGGCAACCGATTCTGGAAGCCTTTCCGCCCTGGAGCAAGCCATGCAAGACCTCGATCCCGTCGAAACCCAGGAATGGCTGGACGCCTTGGAGTCGGTTCTCGACAAAGAAGGCGAAGACCGCGCTCACTACCTGATGACCCGTATGGGCGAGCTGGCCACCCGTAGTGGCTCCCAGCTGCCGTACGCCATCACCACGCCATACCGCAACACGATTCCTGTCACCCACGAAGCACGCATGCCTGGCGACCTGTTCATGGAACGCCGCATTCGCTCGCTGGTTCGCTGGAACGCGTTGGCCATGGTCATGCGCACCAACCTGAAAGACTCGGACCTGGGCGGCCACATCTCCAGCTTCGCCTCCAGCGCCACCCTGTATGACATCGGCTTCAACTACTTCTTCCAGGCCCCGACCGACGAACACGGCGGCGACCTGATCTACTTCCAGGGCCACGCATCCCCAGGCGTCTACGCCCGTGCCTTCATGGAAGGACGCATCACCGAAGACCAGATGAACAACTTCCGTCAGGAAGTCGATGGCCAGGGCCTGTCGAGCTACCCGCACCCATGGCTGATGCCTGACTTCTGGCAGTTCCCGACCGTTTCCATGGGTCTGGGCCCGATCCAGGCGATCTACCAGGCGCGCTTCATGAAGTACATGGAGAGCCGTGGCTACATCCCTGCCGGCAAGCAGAAGATCTGGTGCTTCATGGGCGACGGCGAGTGCGACGAGCCGGAATCCCTGGGCGCGATCTCCCTGGCTGGCCGCGAGAAGCTGGACAACCTGATCTTCGTCATCAACTGCAACCTGCAGCGCCTCGACGGCCCGGTTCGCGGCAACGGCAAGATCATCCAGGAACTCGAAGGCGTGTTCCGTGGCGGTGGCTGGAACGTCAACAAGGTCGTTTGGGGCCGCTTCTGGGACCCACTGCTGGCCAAGGACGTCGACGGTATCCTGCAACGTCGCATGGACGAAGTCATCGACGGCGAGTACCAGAACTACAAGGCCAAGGACGGCGCGTTCGTCCGTGAGCACTTCTTCAACACCCCAGAGCTCAAGGCCATGGTCGCCGACCTGTCCGACGACGAGATCTGGAAGCTCAACCGTGGCGGCCACGACCCGTACAAGGTCTACGCGGCGTACCACCAGGCGGTCAACCACAAAGACCAGCCTACCGTCATCCTGGCCAAGACCATCAAGGGTTACGGTACCGGTGCTGGCGAAGCCAAGAACACCGCGCACAACACCAAGAAGGTCGACGTCGACAGCCTGCGTCAGTTCCGTGATCGTTTCGACATCCCGGTCAAGGACGACGAGCTGGAAAACCTGCCGTTCTTCAAACCGGAAGAAGGCAGCGCCGAAGCCCGTTACCTGAGCGAGCGCCGTACCGCCCTGGGTGGTTTCGTGCCACAGCGTCGCGCCAAGAGCTTCAGCATCCCGACGCCGCCACTGGAAACCCTCAAGGCTATCCTGGACGGCTCGGGCGACCGTGAAATCTCCACCACCATGGCCTTCGTGCGGATCCTCGCGCAGCTGGTCAAGGACAAGGAGATCGGTCAGCGCATCGTTCCGATCATCCCGGACGAAGCCCGTACCTTCGGTATGGAAGGCATGTTCCGCCAGTTGGGCATCTACTCCTCCGTCGGCCAGCTCTACGAGCCAGTCGATAAAGACCAGGTGATGTTCTACCGCGAGGACAAGAAGGGCCAGATCCTCGAAGAAGGCATCAACGAAGCCGGCGCCATGTCGTCGTTCATCGCTGCCGGTACCGCGTACTCGAACCACAACCAGCCGATGCTGCCGTTCTACATCTTCTACTCGATGTTCGGCTTCCAGCGTATCGGTGACCTGGCCTGGGCCGCTGGCGACAGCCGTACCCGTGGCTTCCTGATCGGCGGCACCGCCGGGCGTACCACCCTGAACGGTGAAGGCCTGCAGCACGAAGACGGTCACAGCCACATGCTGGCTGGCACCATCCCGAACTGCCGCACCTATGATCCGACCTACGGCTACGAGCTGGCGGTGATCATTCAGGACGGCATGAAGAAGATGACCGAAGAGCAACAGGACGTCTTCTACTACATCACCGTGATGAACGAAGCCTACACCCAGCCAGCCATGCCGGTTGGTGTCGAGGAAGGCATCATCAAGGGCATGTACCTGCTTGAAGAAGACACCCGCGACGCCGCACACCACGTGCAGCTGATGGGTTCGGGCACCATCCTGCGTGAAGTGCGTGAAGCAGCGAAAATCCTGCGTGACGACTTCAACATCGGTGCTGACGTCTGGAGCGTTACCAGCTTCAACGAACTGCGTCGCAACGGCCTGGCCGTAGAGCGCAGCAACCGCCTGAAGCCGGGTCAGAAACCGCAACTGACCTACGTTGAAGAGTGCCTGGCTGGCCGTAAGGGCCCGGTCATTGCCTCTACCGACTACATGAAGCTGTTCGCCGAACAGATTCGTCAGTGGGTGCCGAGCAAAGAGTTCAAAGTCCTGGGTACCGATGGCTACGGTCGCAGCGACAGCCGCAAGAAGCTGCGTCACTTCTTCGAAGTTGACCGTCACTTTGTCGTGCTGGCTGCCCTGGAAGCCTTGGCTGACCGTGGTGAGATCGAACCTAAGGTCGTGGCCGATGCCATCACCAAGTTCGGTATCAACCCGGACAAACGCAACCCACTGGACTGCTGAGGAGTATTTTTAAGTGAGCGAACTCATTCGCGTACCTGACATCGGCAGCGGTGAAGGTGAAATCATTGAGCTGTTCGTCAAAGTCGGCGACCGCATCGAGGCTGACCAAAGCCTGCTGACCCTGGAGTCCGACAAGGCCTCCATGGAGATCCCTGCGCCAAAGGCCGGTGTGATCAAGTCGCTGAAGGTCAAGCTGGGCGACCGCCTGAAAGAAGGCGACGAGTTGCTGGAACTGGAAGTCGAGGGCGCCGCTGCCGCGCCTGAGGCTCCGGCCGCTGCGGCCCCGGCTGCTGCCGCTGCACCTGCTGCCGCACCAGTGGCAGAAGCTGCACCAGCCCCGGCTGCTGCGCCTGCTGCAGCCACTGTCCAGGACATTCATGTTCCGGACATCGGCTCGTCGGGCAAGGCCAAGATCATTGAAGTGCTGGTCAAGGTCGGCGACAGCGTCGAAGCTGACCAGTCGCTGATCACCCTGGAATCCGACAAGGCCTCGATGGAGATCCCATCTCCTGCTGCTGGCGTTGTCGAAGCCGTGATTGCCAAGCTGGACGACGAAGTCGGTACCGGCGACCTGATCATCAAGCTGAAAGTGGCCGGTGCTGCACCTGCCGCTGCGCCAGCTCCGGCGGCTGCACCTGCTGCTGCCGCAGCGCCTGCCGCTGCTGCTCCAGCCCCTGCTGCCAAGGTTGAGGCTGCTCCGGTTGCCGCCCCTGCGGCTGCCAGCGGTGCCAAGGTTCACGCCGGCCCAGCCGTGCGTCAGCTGGCCCGTGAATTCGGCGTCGAGCTGAATGCGGTTGCTTCGACTGGCCCGCATGGTCGTGTGCTGAAAGAAGACGTGCAGGCTTACGTCAAGGCCATGATGCAGAAGGCCAAGGCTGCCCCTGCTGCCGGCGCAACCGGTGGTGCTGGCATCCCGCCGATTCCGGAAGTCGATTTCAGCCGTTTCGGCGAGATCGAAGAAGTCGCGATGACCCGTCTGATGCAAGTGGGTGCTACCAACCTGCATCGCAGCTGGCTGAACGTGCCTCACGTTACCCAGTTCGACAGCGCCGACATCACCGAGCTGGAAGCCTTCCGCGTTGCGCAGAAAGCCGTTGCAGAGAAGGCTGGCGTCAAGCTGACCGTTCTGCCGCTGCTGCTCAAGGCCTGTGCCCACCTGCTCAAGGAACTGCCGGACTTCAACGCGTCGCTGGCCCCTAGCGGCAAGGCGATCATCCGCAAGAAGTACGTGAACATCGGCTTTGCCGTGGACACCCCGGATGGCCTGCTGGTGCCTGTGATCAAGAACGTTGATCAGAAGAGCCTGCTGCAACTGGCTGCTGAAGCGGCGGCCCTGGCTGAAAAAGCCCGGACCAAGAAGCTTTCGGCAGACGACATGCAAGGCGCCTGCTTCACCATCTCCAGCCTCGGGCACATCGGCGGCACCGGCTTTACGCCGATCGTCAATGCGCCAGAAGTGGCGATCCTCGGTGTGTCGAAGGCGACCATTCAGCCTGTGTGGGACGGCAAAGCCTTCCAGCCTAAGCTGATGCTGCCGCTGTCGCTGTCGTACGATCACCGGGTGATCAACGGTGCCGCAGCCGCGCGCTTCACCAAGCGCCTGGGCGACCTGCTGACCGACATCCGCACCATGCTGCTGTAATTTGCTTTACCTGCCTTCCTCCCGGGGAAGGCAGGGTATCCCTTTCGAGCTGCCACGCTCGTACCTCAACCCCGTCAGTTTTGGCGGGGCTTTTTTTTGTCTGGTAGAAAGTTGAGATGGTCTTTTGTGGGGCTGGCTACTGTGGAGTTAGTCACTTGGGAGTTTGACACTGTGGGAGCCGGCCTTGCCGGCGATGCTCTTGATGGGCATTTGGTGAACTTATCCCTTTTATTTACTGGCCCTGAGGGCCCCTTCCGCCCTTACGGCGGGTCACTTTGGAAAAGCCCCAAAGTAACCAAAAGGCTCGCCCCACCATTCGGCCCTACGCTGCGCTCCGGGCCCCTTCACTCCGGTGCCGTTAAACGGGCCCGCGGACACAAGTTGCTGCGCAACTTGCACGCCTCGCGTCTTCGGCTTACGCCGAAGGGGGCTACGCCCCCGCCCGTTTAACGACACCTCCGCTCAGCCTCTGGAAGACGGGGCGCTCAGATCAAAATCAAAGTCAAAAACAGATCAAGGTCACACGCACAATTCGCTTCGCTCTTGCTTTGCGTGGCGTACACACATTCTGCATACGACTCGGTCTTCCGGCCCCACGGAGCGTGGGCGGAAGGGGCCAAAAAGCCCAATAAATTCAATGGATAAGCTCACAAAAAACCCATCAAAAGCATCGCTGGCAAAGCCAGCTCCCACAAAAACCATCAATGTTCCTACTGAAGAAACAGAAACAGCCTACATAGTCACCCTAGGTCCTACGACGTATCCTACTCGATCTTCTGAAAAGTCCAGATTGCCGCCTTAGAGCCCTGCCACTAGGCTCGGTTGGTCACTGAAAAACCAGTGACCGGGTTTGGCGACTCGGCTTTGATGAATCGAGACTTCCAGTTTATGGCGGTCTGCGTACGGGAGGGCCTAGGCCCTGCCGGTTCCTTCATCGCCGGTTCGCCAACCCGTACGTGGCTGCCACCCTTTCGTTTGGCGACGACTATTGGCAGTGTCAATTTCACCTAGATGAAGTGATTTGCCATGAAAAAAATCGTCCCAGATCCCCCGCTAGCCGGCTGCCAAACAACCCAACACTCCATCGGCCATTGCAGCGAACACGATGACATCTTCTGCGTAGCCCCCGGCATCGGTGCCGAAGACGCCCCCACCCATGTCGCGATGCTGCTCAAATGCGCCAACATCACCTGCACCCAGGCCATCGAGCTGGGCCAGGACCCGTCCCTGGGCTTCATGCAGTGCACGCAACAATCCGTGGAACTGGCCTACGGCCTGATCAATGCCCTGCTCGACGGCGTAACCCTCAACGCCCCGCAATAACGCCGTTGTAGCCGCTGCCGTCAGGCTGCGCTCGCCTGCACCGCAGGCGCCGCCTTTGGGAGCCCTGCGGGGCTCCAGCGCAGCCTCACGGCAGCGGCTACGAAATTGCCCGGCGCACTGAAGATTTCCCCCACCCTGCCGACACAATGTCCACAGGTACCCTGCTGTATCGCTTGTCAGCCTCAAGCGCATGATGCAACCTTGCCCAATCGCGTAGCAGCACAGTGCCCAGCCCGCGCAAACAGCCCTCTTGAAGCGAGCTCTCAATGAAAAGCCAACCTGATGCCGCCAGCCGTATGGCGGCCGAGGTAGTGACGCAGTTGCCGGTGCCCTCGCGGCTCGGCATGCTGCGTTTCGAGCGGCTGAATGAGGCCAGCTGGGCCATGCTGTTCCTCGACCCCAGCTGCGAACGGCATTTCGGCATGGCCGCCGTCGACCTCTGCGCACTGGTCGGCTCCCCCTACGCCAGCCTGATGGAACCCGAAGCCCGCTACCGGCTACACGACACCATCCAGGCACAACTCGCCCAGCGCCCGCATTACCTGGCACGCTACACCCTGCACACCGCCCAGGGCCCGATGAGCCTGCTGGAGCTGGGCGAAGCCTACAAACAGCACAACCGCCAGCTCCTGCGCGGCTACCTGCTGGTGCTCGACAGCCAACCAGGCGACGCCGCCGACCTCTCGCCCAGCGAGCTGGAAACCCGCAACAACCGCCTGCAAATCGCCCTGCAACTGAACCAGCAAGCCCAGCAGGAACAACTCGAACACCTGGAACGCGTACGCGCCCAGCAGGACCTGATCCTGCGCCTGGCCCGCCAACGCTACAGCGCCGAGAACTCCCTGCAGGAAGCCGCCGAGCTGATCACCCGCAGCGCCAGCGAAATCTACAAGATCGACTGCGCCAGCATCTGGTACCTGGAAGACCAACGCCTGGAGCCGATCTCGGCGTTCTACCGCGAAAACCAGGAACACTTCCTGCCCGAGCCGATCGACGCCAGCCGCTTCCCCGACTACCTCGAAGCCCTGCACACCAGCCGGGCCATCGACGCGCACAACGCCAACCACGACCCACGCACCCGCGACATGGCCGAAAGCCTGCGCCCGCGCGACATCAATGCCATGCTCGACGCCAGCATCCGCATCGACGGCCAGGTGGTTGGCGTGCTCTGCCTGGAACAGACCGGCAGCCCGCGCGCCTGGCAAACCGACGAAATCGCCTTCGCCGGCGAACTGGCCGACCAGTTCGCCCAGGTCATCAACAACCACAACCGCCGCACCGCCACCAGCGCCCTGCACCTGTTCCAGCGCGCCGTCGAGCAAAGCGCCAACGCCTTCCTGCTGGTCAACCGCGACGGCGTGGTCGAGTACGTCAACCCAAGCTTCACCGCCATCACCCAGTACAGCACCGAGGAAGTCCACGGCCATCGCCTGTCGGAGCTCTCGGCCCTGGAAAACCTCAGCGAGCTGCTGTTCGACTCACCGTCGAGCCTGGCCATGGGCAACAGCTGGCAAGGCGAATTCAAAAGCCGACGCAAGAACCTCGAACCCTACTGGGGCCAGCTGTCGATCTCCAAGGTCTACGGGGACAACCGCGAACTGACCCACTACATCGGCATCTACGAAGACATCACCCAGTCCAAGTTGGCCCAGCAGCGCATCGAGCGCCTGGCTTACACCGACAACCTGACCAGCCTGGGCAACCGCCCGGCGTTCATCCGCAGCCTCGATGAACGCTTCGAGCGCGACAGCGACAGCCCGATCTGCCTGCTGCTGGTAGACATCGACAACTTCAAGCGGATCAACGACAGCCTCGGCCACCACACCGGCGACAAGCTGCTGATCAGCCTGGCCCGGCGCCTGCGCAACAGCCTGAGCCCCGGCGGCAGCCTGGCGCGCTTTGCCAGCAACGAATTTGCCGTGCTGCTCGAAGACACCACCCTGGAGAGCGGCCAGCAAACCGCCCTGCTACTGCTGCGCACCCTCGACAAGCCGATGTTCGTCGACAACCAGCTGATCAACGTCACCGGCTCCGTAGGCCTGGCCTGCGCGCCGCTGCACGGGCGCGACCCGCAAACCCTGATGAAGAACGCAGGCCTGGCGCTGCACAAGGCCAAGGCCAACGGCAAACACCAGGTGCAGGTCTTCACCGAGGCACTGAACGCCGAGGCCAGCTACAAGCTGTTCGTCGAGAACAACCTGCGCCGCGCCCTGACCCAGAACGAGCTGGATGTCTTCTACCAGCCCAAGCTGTGCCTGCGCAGCGGGCGCCTGCTCGGGCTGGAGGCGCTGCTGCGCTGGAACCACCCGGAAAAGGGCATGATCCGCCCGGACCAGTTCATCAGCGTGGCCGAAGAAACCGGCCTGATCATCCCCATCGGCAAGTGGATCGCCCGCCAGGCCTGCCGCATGAGCATGCAACTGAGCGCCGAGGGGCTGGGCAACCTGCAGGTGGCGATCAACTTGTCGCCCAAGCAGTTCTCCGACCCTGACCTGGTGGCCTCGATTGCCAACATCCTCAAGGAAGAAGCCCTGCCCCCGCACCTGCTGGAGCTGGAGCTGACCGAAGGCCTGCTGCTGGAAGCCACCGAAGACACCCACCGCCAGCTCGACCAGCTCAAGCAACTGGGCCTGACCCTGGCCATGGACGATTTCGGCACCGGCTATTCCTCGCTCAGCTACCTGAAGAAATTCCCGATCGACATCATCAAGATCGATCGCAGCTTCATCCACGAGATCCCGGACAACCAGGACGACATGGAAATCACCTCGGCGGTGGTGGCCATGGCCCACAACCTCAAGCTCAAGGTGGTCGCCGAAGGCATCGAAACCGCCGAGCAGCTGGCCTTCCTGCGCCGCCACCGTTGCGACGTCGGCCAGGGCTACCTGTTCGACCGGCCGATTCCCGGCGCCGAACTGGTCGAGAAGCTGCGGCGCTATCCTCGTGGCCCAATCGCCTGACAGCGCTGTAACACTCGGGCACACTATCGGTCTATCCCTAAACATCCTGCCTTGAAGAGGAATGGGTCATGGTCCTGCGTTCGGAGATTCTCGTGCACAAAAACGTCCTGCCTACTGCGGAACAGGCGCTGCCTGGCCGCGAAACACCGATGGCCCTGCCTGAAAAACACTTCGTCTTCAAAGAAACCCCGCTGCTGGGCCCGTTCTTCGAAAACGTCGACTTCGCGATTTTCGGCCTGGGCTGCTTCTGGGGCGCCGAGCGCCGCTTCTGGCAGCGCGACGGCGTGGTCAGCACCGTGGTGGGTTATGCCGGCGGCTTCACCCCCAACCCGACCTATGAAGAAGTCTGCTCGGGCCTGACCGGCCACACCGAAGTGGTGCTGGTGGTGTTCGACAAGGACAAGCTCAGCTATGAAGAGCTGCTGACCATGTTCTGGGAACTGCACAACCCGACCCAGGGCATGCGCCAGGGCAACGACATCGGCACCCAGTACCGCTCGGTGATCTACTGCACCAGCCCACAGCACCTCGACCAGGCACTGGCCAGCAAAGCGGCGTTCCAGGCTGAGCTGAGCAAGGCCGGCTTCGGCGAGATCACCACCGAGGTCGAGCAGGCGCCAACCGTGTTCTTCGCCGAGGCCTACCACCAGCAGTACCTGGCCAAGAACCCTGAAGGCTATTGCGGCATCGGTGGTACCGGTGTGTGCATGCCGCCTAGCCTGCAAGGCAACTGAGGGCTGGCCATGTCTGTCGCAACCATGACGCTGTTCCATTCGCCGGCCTCGCCGTTCGTGCGCAAGGTGCTGGTGTTGCTGCATGAAACCGGGCAGACCGACCGGGTGGCCTTGAAGACCATCAACCTGACCCCGGTGAACCCGGTGGCCGAGTTGAACGAAGGCAACCCGGCCGGGAAGATCCCGGCCTTGCGCCTGGCCGACGGCACGGTGCTGTTTGATAGCCGGGTGATTGTCGAGTACCTCGACGATCAGCATGTCGGCAACCCGCTGATCCCGCGTGAGGGCCCGGCCCGCTGGCGGCGCCTGACCCTGGCGGCGCTGGGCGATGCGATCATGGATGCGGCGGTGCTGACCCGCTACGAGACCTTCCTGCGCCCTGAAGAGAAGCGTTGGGATGCCTGGGTCGAGGCGCAGCTGGACAAGGTACGCCGTGGGTTGGCACACCTGGAACAGGAACATGTGGCCGAGCTGAGTTCGGTGTTTGATGTGGCGGCGATTGGCGTGGCGTGTGCGCTGGGCTATCTGGATTTTCGTATGCCCGAGTTTGGTTGGCGCGAGCGCCAGCCGAAGCTGGCGGCCTGGTATGCCCAGGTAAACCAGCGCGCCTCGATGAAGGCAACGGACCCGGCGCTGACCTGATGCTGGCATCCTTGGGAGCCCTCACGGGCTCCAGCGCAGCCTGTCGGCAGCGGCTACAACAGCAATTCAGTGCATGCCTCACTTTGTGGAAGCCGGCCTTGCCGGCAATGGGCCGTGAAGCGGCCCAGGCTTGGCAACGCCATGGCACAGCCACCGCTCAATCCGCTTGACCAGCCCCGCCCCCCCCCGCCGCTCCTCGCGCAAGCCGCTCATTGCCCCCTCCCCACGCCGTACCAGTCCAGCCGACGGGTCAGCACCATGAACGCGCCCAGCAGCGCAAACAGCAGCAACGAGCCCATCAGCAGCGCATAGTCCTCAGCGCTCAGCAAGCCGTAGAGCATTGCGTACAGCACCGCCAACCCCGCCGCGAACCCCAGCCCGCGCGCCGCACTGTGCAGCACATGGCACAGATAGAAACCGATCAGCAGCACACAGCCACTGGCCGACAGCGCATAAGCCAAGCCAAACCCCAGGTGCTCCGACAACGACAGCAACAGCAGGTAGAAGAACGCCAGCGCAGCGCCCACCAACGCGTACTGGATCGGGTGCACGCTCAGCCCCTTCAACACCTCGAACAGGAAGAAGCCGGCAAACGTCAGGGCAATGAACAGCAGTGCATATTTGATCGCCCGGTCGCTCTTGAGGTACTGGTCCACCGGGTCGACAAAGCTCACGCCAAAGGTGCGACCACGAAAGTCATCACACGCATCCTTGTTCACGCACTCACTCAGCACATCCTCAAGGTTGGTGGAGAAGAACGACGCCTGCCACTGGGCACTGAAGCCCTCGGCGGTAATCTCGCGCTCCGCCGGCAGGTAGCTGCCGACAAAGCTTGGGTGCGGCCAGTTGGCCTTGAGGCTGACCGTGCTGGTTCGCCCGACTGGCACCACGTGCAACTGGCCAGTGCCCTGCAAGGCCAGGTCGAAGGCATAGTCCAGGCGCGCTTCGCTCTTGCCGTCGAGGTTGCCCAGCGGCACATGCACCCCACCGCCCAACCAACCCAGCCCGGTGCCCGCCTCGAATGCCAGGGCCTCGCCGTTGAGCGTGAGGTTCAGGCCCTTCTGGATGCCACGAATATCGCTGATACCCACCGCAATGAACGGTGTGTCGAAGCGGTAGCTCTGCAATTCATCAGTGATGCCCCAGTTCGCCGGCACCTTGAACTGGCCGCTGATCTGGTTGTTCGCCTGGAACAGCCGCGCCTCGTAGATACCCCGTGATCGCAGGGTGGTCTGGGCCGTGCCGTTGAGTTCGAAAGTCTCCGGCAGGAAGTACAGGAAGCCGCTGTTCTGGCGGTCTTCCTGGAAGGTATGGCCGTCCTGGGTCAGCCAGGTCTTCACGGTCTTGCGGTACGGCACCACCAGCAACGGCCCGCTGATCTGCTGGCTCAGGCTGGAGCTCTGGGCGATTTCCTGCACCACGCTGTCGCGCAGTGCCTGGCGCTCGCTGATCAGGCCGCCAATCATCAGCAGCGGGATCAGCAAGAGGATGATCAGGAAGGCAATCGCGCCCAGTTTGAAGCTGAGGGTTCGGTTCATGTGCAAGGCTCCGGTTTCGATGGGCAGAGTCTGCGCAACCGATATGGAGCCTGCGGGGAGCGATTGTGGAGTTTGTGTGGAGACTCAGCTCACACGGTTGACCGGCAGCCACAGGCGCACGCGCACGCCGTCCTCGACGTTGGCCACCGCCAGTGAGCCGCCATGCAACTGCATCACCTCTTCGACGAAGTTCAGCCCAAGGCCGGTGCTCTTGCGCCCGCTGCCCGGACGCGGCAGGGAATAGAAACGCTCGCTGAGCCGGCCCAAGGCATAGTCGGGGATCGCCTCGCCCTGGTTGTACAGGCTCAGCGCCACGCGGCCTTCGAGCTGCTCCAGTTCAAACACCAGCAGCCCGCCAGGCGGGGTGAAGTCCAGGGCGTTTTCCAGCAGGTTGGCGATGGCCTGGCGCATCAGGAACGGCTCGCACAGCAAGCGCACCGGCGCCGGCACGCGCTGGCGCACCTGCAAGCCGGCGCTTTCGATCCGGGCGGTCTGGGCAACCAGCAACTCATCGACCATCGCCGCCAGTTCAACCTGGCGTTGATCCTCCAGGCCATGACGCTGCTCGACCTGCGCCAGGTGCAGCAGCCGCTCGATCAACTGCTGCATGCGCGCGCTTTCGCTTTCGATATTGCTGGCGAAGCGTTGGCGCTGCTCTTCCGGCATCGGCCCCTGAAGCAGCTCGCTGGCACCGCGAATCGCCGCCAACGGGCTTTTCAGCTCGTGGGTCAGGGTGTGCACGTAGCGCTCCACATAGGCTTTGCCCTCAAGCTGGGTGCGCATGCGTTCCACCGCGCCCGCCAGGGTCGCCAGTTCGCCGCCGCGATAATGCGGCAATGCCACCCGCTCGCCTTCGCTGACGGCCTGGGCGTAGTGGGTCAGGCGGCGCAGCGAGCGCGCCAGCCACCACGACAGCCCAGCGCCCAGCAACAGGCCGAGCACGATCAAGCCCAGGCCCAGGTTGACCAGACGCTTTTCGGAACGATCAACATAGGGTTGCAGCGAGCTGTTGGGCTTGGCCACGGTGACCACGCCAATGATCTTGCCGCCGTCCAGAATCGGCGCCGCCACGTGCATCACCGAGGAATCCGGATCATCCGCGATGCTGCGGGTGGAACGCGCACCGTACCGGCCCTGCAAGGTCAGGTAGACGTCGTTCCAGCGCGAGTAGTCCTGGCCCACCGCCTCACCGCTGGAGTCGAGCAGGACCACGCCCTTGGCGTCGGTGACGTAGATGCGATGGTTGACCTGGGTCTTGGCCAGGCCCCAGATCTCGGCGTTCGGCTGGCGCTGGCCGTAGGCCTTGAGCAGTTCGGGCAGGCGGCTCTGGCCCAGGGTGCCGGCCTTGACCTCATCGCGCAGGATCTCCGCCAGCAGGTTGGCGGTGTCCACCAGGGTTTCCTCGGTGGACTGGCGCACGCCAGGGCGCACCTGTTCGCGCACGGTGCTGAGGATGAAGTAGCCGGTCAGCCCGACGAACAGGAAGTACACCAGGAAGATGCGGATACCCAGGCGCATCAGCTGTTGCCCGGGCTGTAGCTGTAACCCAGGCCACGGTGGGTCTGGATCGGTTCGCCAGCGGGGGCGACCAGGCGCAGCTTGGCGCGCAGGCTCTTGATGTGGCTGTCGATGCTGCGCTCGTAGCCGGCATCGCTGGCCACGCCTACGGCGTCGAGCAGTTGCTCGCGGCTGAACACCCGCTCGGGCTGTTCGAGCAGGCATTGCAGCAGGCGAAATTCATGGCGGGTCAGCACCAGCGGCTGGGCGCGGTAGCTGATCTGCATGCGCAGGGTGTCGATGACGAAGGTCTCGCTGCTGGCAGGCGCTTCGGCACGCGGGGCCATGCGCTTGAGGATGGCCCGCACCCGCGCGGCCACTTCACGGGGGCTGAAGGGTTTGACGACGTAGTCGTCGGCGCCGATTTCCAGGCCGACGATACGGTCGATCTCGCCATCGCGGGCACTTAGGAACATCACCGGCACGTCGCTGAAGCGACGCAGCTGGCGGCAGGTTTCAAAGCCGCTGATATCGGGCAGGCCGATGTCGAGGATGATCAGGTCGGCGGGATGCTGACGCTGCTGGTCCAGCGCGGCGCTGCCCAGGGTTACCCATGCAGTGCTGTGGCCGTCGCCTTGCAGGGCGAAGACCAGGGTGTCGGCGATGGCCGCTTCGTCTTCGACGATCAGAATATGGGGCATGGGCGCTGTAACTTCTTGTGGGGGCCGGCCTTGCCGGCGATCGCCGGCAAGGCCGGCCCCCACAGGGTATCGATCAGCAGTCGGGCTTGCCAGCGGTAAACCGCCGCGCCGGGTTCACCGCCGCGCCAAATTCGCGCAAGGCCTTGGCCCCGATCAGCAACGGGTAGTTGAAGCTGCTGCGGTCGGTGAGGTTCACCTCCACCGTGCGCTTCACATCGCCCAGGCACAGCTCCAGGTCGATGACCGGCCGCTTGGCCGACTCGACGCTTTCGCCTTCATCGTCTTCATCGGCGCGGGTCTTGATCTTGCTGATGCGCGCGACCTTGTGTTCATACACCTTGCCATCGGCGTCCTTGGTCGCCAGGCGGAAGCGCACCCAGTCTTCGCCGTCACGGGTAAAGCGCTTGATGTCGGTGGCCGACAGCGAGGCGGTCAGCGCGCCCGTGTCCATCTTGGCCTTGAGGGTCTCGCCGATTTCCGGCAAGCCGATGTATTCATAGCGGCCATACAGGGTGGGCTCGGCGGCCATAACCGGCAGCGCGAGCAGGGAAAGCAATGCAAATACGGATTTCACCGGGTCAGCTTCCTTGAGATAAGACAGTGCTTAGACTGCCAGAGCAGGATAGGTTCGGCACAAGAGGCTATCTCACACGATGTGAAACATTTGTCCGCGCCCTGGCCTGCCAGAAATTGGACTAATCCTACAGGCTGCTTATCATTACCGGCCGTCTATCCGAGATTACGAGTTTTACTATGCGACGCCTGCTGACCGGCATATTTGTCACTGTGCTGCTTCTGCTCAACACCCTGCTGCTGATTGGCCCGCTGATGGTCTTCGCCCTGCTCAAGCTGGTGCTGCCCGGCCGTTACCGCGACTACGCCTCGTGGGCGGTGATGGGGATCGCCGAGACCTGGGCCGAGATCGACAAGCTGATCTTCGCCCTGTGCATCCCCACGCAATGGGACATTCGCGGTGCCGCCGGCCTGCGTATCGACACCTCCTACCTGGCCATCAGCAACCACCAGACCTGGGTCGACATCCCGGCGCTGATCCAGGTATTGAACCGCCGTGTGCCGTTCTTCAAGTTCTTCCTGAAAAAGGAGCTGATCTGGGTGCCGTTGCTGGGCCTGGCCTGGTGGGCGCTGGATTACCCGTTCATGAAGCGCTACAGCAAGGCCTTCCTCGACAAGCACCCGCACCTCAAGGGCCAGGACCTGGAAATCACCAAGGCCGCTTGCGAGTTGTTCAAGCGCCAGCCGGTGACGGTGGTCAATTACCTGGAGGGCACGCGCTTCACCGAAGCCAAGCGTGCGGCGCAGGGCTCGCCCTATCGCCACCTGCTCAAGCCCAAGGCGGGCGGTGTGGCTTTTGTGCTGGCGGCATTGGGTCAACAACTCGACGCGCTGCTCGATGTCACCCTGGTCTACCCCGGCGAGCGTGCGCCGGGGTTCTGGGCGCTGGTCAGCGGCCAGATCCCCAGGGTGATCGTCGATATCCAGCTACGCGAGCTGGACCCGGCCCTGTGGAGCGGCGACTACGAGAACGACCCGGTCTTGCGCCAGACCGTGCAGGACTGGGTCAACCAGCTGTGGCACGACAAGGACGAACGCATCGAGCGCTTGCGCGCCGAGTTGCGCTGAGGCTCAGACTGCAGGAACGGCTGCAGCGCCTGTGCCCCAGATCCCGCCCAGGCTTTGCAGCAGCGAGCCGGCGACGCCTTGCTGCCCCAGGTATTGCAGGATCAGCGGGGCGAACTGGCCGATCATCCCGGTGTTCATGCCCAGGGCGCTGAAGGCGTTGTTCAGGTCGTTGCTGTCTTTGACATTGCCCAGGGCGTTGCTCAGGGCCGAGGACTCGCCGCTTTTGCCGAGCAGCTCGCCCAGACCGCTCAAACCGCCCAGGGCTTTTTCGCCGGAGAGCAGGTCCAGGCCTGGGACGGCCTTGCTCAATTGCGCGTAGTCGGTGCTGCTGAGCTGGTTCTTGGCCAGGCCGAGCAAGGCGCCGGTACCGCCGATGGCTTGTTCCGGGGTGACCTTGAGTTCGCTGCCGAGGGTATTGAGCAGGTTGGCCGATGCGGCGGGGGCCTCGACGGCGGCGCCCTGCTTGTTGCCCTGCATGGCGGAGACGGCATTGGCCGCGTCGTTGAGGTTGAAGGCCAAGGCCGAAGTGCTGGCCAGGGCCATCAGGGAGAGCAGTGCGAAACGTTTCATCAAAGAACCTCGTCAGCCGGAACGGCTAGGGAAAACGAGGGTTGGACTGGTGATTGAGGGTGTTAGTTCCGGCGTCATCGCCGGCAAGGCCGGCTCCCACAGGTATCTGCAATGCTGCCAATACTGTGGGAGCCGGCCTTGCCGGCGATGGGGCCAAGCCTGCTGGTTACTTAGCCCGCACTAAAGATCTTGTGCGGGTCGATCACGAACTTCTTCGGCACCCCGGCATCGAACTCGCCATAGCCTTCCGGCGCCTGGTCAAGGCTGATCACCTGCACCCCCACCACTTCGGCAATGTTGATCCGGTCCCACATGATCGCCTGCATCAGCTGGCGGTTGTACTTCATCACTGGGGTCTGGCCGGTGTGGAAGCTGTGCGACTTGGCCCAGCCCAGGCCAAAGCGAATGCTCAGGCTGCCGATCTTCGCCGCCGCGTCCACCGCGCCCGGGTCCTCGGTGACATACAGGCCAGGGATGCCGATTTTGCCGGCCACCCGCACCACGCCCATCAACGAGTTGAGCACCGTGGCCGGCGCTTCATGCTTGGCGCCAGCATGGCCATGCCCGCGTGCTTCGAAGCCCACCGCATCCACCGCGCAGTCCACCTCCGGCTCACCGAGCAGGTTGGCGATCTGTTCGTGCAGCGGGGTGTCCTGGGACAGGTCGGCAATCTCGAAGCCCTGGGCCTTGGCGTGGGCCAGGCGCACCGGGTTGACGTCGCCGACGATCACCACCGCAGCGCCGAGCAGACGGGCTGATGCGGCAGCAGCCAGGCCCACCGGGCCAGCCCCGGCGATGTACACCGAGCTGCCTGGGCCGACGCCCGCAGTCACCGCACCGTGGTAGCCGGTGGGCAGGATGTCGGACAGGCAGGTCAGGTCGCGGATCTTCTCCATCGCCCGGTCGCGGTCGGGCAGTTTCAGCAGGTTGAAATCGGCGTAAGGCACCAGCACGTATTCGGCCTGGCCGCCGGTCCAGTCGCCCATGTCGACGTAACCGTAGGCACCGCCGGCACGGGCCGGGTTGACCGTCAGGCAGACGCCGGTGTGTTGTTCCTTGCAGGAGCGGCAGCGGCCGCAGGCGACGTTGAAGGGTACGGAAACCAGGTCGCCGATTTGCAGGTTCTCGACGTCGCGGCCTTTCTCGATCACCTCGCCGGTGATCTCGTGGCCCAGCACCAGGCCGACCTGGGCGGTGGTGCGACCGCGGACCATGTGCTGGTCGGAGCCGCAGATGTTGGTGGAGACCACCTTGAGGATCACCCCGTGCTCGATCTTGCGACCGCGCGGGTCCTGCAGTTTCGGATAGTCGATCTTCTGCACCTCGACCTTGCCACCACCGAGATACACCACACCACGATTACCAGACATGCTTTCACCTCGCTAAAGTTGTTTTTATGCAGCGGTGTAAAGATGCGCTGCGCTGAAGCAGCGCGGTTGTTACTGGAATCTTGTTGTAAGGCTGAAGGCCTCTTCGCCGGCAAGGCCGGCTCCCACAATGGCCCGGTGCACACCATGCCCTGTGGGAGCCGGCCTTGCCGGCGATGAGGCCCGCTAGAGCACCACCGTCCGATTGGCGTTAAGGAACACCCGTCGCTCAATGTGATACCCCACCGCCCTGGCCAGGGTCAGGCACTCGATGTCGCGCCCCCGTGCAATCAGGTCTTCAGGGTAGTGGCTGTGGTCCACCGCCTCGACGCCCTGGGCAATGATCGGCCCTTCATCGAGGTCGTTGTTGATGTAGTGCGCCGTCGCCCCCACCAGTTTCACGCCCTTGTTGTACGCCTGGTGATACGGCTTGGCGCCCTTGAAGCCGGGCAGCAACGAGTGATGAATATTGATCGCCCAGCCATCCAGGCGCCGGCACAGCTCCGGCGACAGCACCTGCATGTACCGCGCAAGAATCACCAGCTCCGCCCCCGCCTCCTCGATCACCTGCAGCACCTTGCGCTCCTGCGCCGGCTTGTCGTGCGGGTCGAGGGCGAAGTGGTAGTAGGGAATCCGATGCCAGTGCGCCAGCGGTTCCAGGTCCGGGTGGTTGGAGATCACCGCCACCACATCCATGCCCAGCTGGCCGATGCGCTGGCGATAGAGCAGGTCGTTCAGGCAGTGATCGGCCTTGGACACCATGATCACCACTTTCGGCCGATGGTTCGGCGCGGTCAGTTCAAAGCGCATGCCGAAGGCCTCGCCACGCTCGACCAGGCCAGCGCGAAAGCTGTCTTCGGCAAAGCCGTCCTGCGGGCGGAACTCGACGCGAATGAAGAAGCGCCCCGACAACCGATCATCGAACGAATGGTGCTCGGTGACGTAGCAATGCTGCTCGTAGAGATAACGCGTCACCACATCGACCGTGCCAAGCAGGCTCGGGCAGTCGGCGGTGAGAATCCAGGTGTCCGGGGCACGACTCATGGCAACACTCCTAGGCCTCGATGCTCAAACCGAATTCCGCCGAGGCGTCCTGCAGCCACAGCCACCAGTAGTCAGAGAAGCTGCGCCGGATCAGCAGCTCCCAGGTGTCTTCGCCGGTACGGCGGATCACCAGCTGCGACTTGGCGAACACCGTGCCGACAGCCTTGCCGACCGGGAAGTTGTTCGGGTGCACGTCGTAGCTGGTGGACTTCATCAGCACCTCGCGCACGTTCGGGCCGGTCAGTTGCAGCAGGGTTTGCCCGCCACTGACGTTGACGATCTGGATATGCAGGTCGCCCAGCGCTTCACGCAATTTTTGCTCGACGCTCAGTTCCTGGCCGCCAGGGACGATCAGCAGCCATTCGTCCGGGCCGAGCCATTGCAGCGACATTTCGTCGTTGGCGACCACGGTCAGGGCCACGGGCAGCTCCAGGCCCAGGGCCTTGAACACTGCGCCGGCGAAGGCTGGATCACGGCCGTCGCCACGCAGGGTGAGGTGGCCGAGGAAGGCTTTTTCACGCAGGGTGACCCCGGCGTTCTTGCGGCCCTTGCCGACCAGGCTGGGCAGGTCGGCGTGGTGCAGTGGCGACTCGGCGTGGGCGTCGTTGCCGGGGCGTTGCTGGTAGACGTTGATAGCGCTCATGGGGCACCCATCTGAAAGTTCGAAAGCATCCTGTGGAAGCAACTGTCTTGAATCTGCTGTGTGGGAGCTGGCCTTGCCAATCGGCGCCGCGTTGCGCCCATCGCCGGCAAGGCCGGCTCCCACAGGTAGTGCAATGCAGTAGCGGTGTCAGATGTTCTGCCGATCCCCCTTCGGATCGAAGAACACCGATGCGCAAATCTCCGCCTCGATCACGCTGCCATCGGCCTGCGGCGAGAACACCCGCTCACCCATGCGCTTGAGCCCACCCTTGACCACCGCCAGGGCAAACGAATAACCCAGCGAGTTGGCGGCATAGCTCGACGTCACATGCCCGACCATGTCCATCGGGATCGGCTGCTTGGGGTCGAACACCAGTTGCGCGCCCTCCGGCAGCCACTTGCTCGGGTCAACCGGCTTCAAGCCCACCAGTTGCTTGCGGTTGTCTCGCACGCAGTCCTCACGGTTCATCCCGCGCCAGCCGATCCACGAGAACGGCTTGGTCCGCCCCACACACCAGCCCATGTTCAAGTCATCCGGGGTCATCGAGCCATCGGTGTCCTGCCCGACGATGATGAAACCCTTCTCCGCCCGCAGCACGTGCATGGTCTCGGTGCCGTAGGGCGTCAGGTTGTACTGCTTGCCGACCTCGGCAATCTTCTCCAGCACACCCATCGCGTAGTTGGCCTGGATGTTCACCTCGTACGACAGCTCGCCAGTGAACGAAATCCGGAACACCCGCGCCGGCACACCGCCGACCAGCCCTTCCTTCCAGCTCATGAACGGGAAGGCGTCCTTGTCCAGGTCGATATCGGTCACTTCACCGAGCAGCTTGCGGCTGTTCGGCCCGGACAGGGTAAGGGTCGCCCAGTGGTCGGTGACCGAGGTGAAGTACACCTTCAAGTCAGGCCACTCGGTCTGCTGGTAGATCTCCAGCCATTGCAGCACCCGCGCCGCGCCCCCGGTGGTGGTGGTCATGAGGAAATGGTTGTCGGCCAGGCATGCGGTGACGCCATCGTCGAAGACCATGCCGTCTTCCTTACACATCAGCCCGTAACGGGCCTTGCCCACGTCCAGCTTGGTCCAGGCGTTGGTGTAGATGCGGTTGAGGAATTCCCGTGCATCCGGGCCCTGGATATCGATCTTGCCCAGGGTCGAGGCGTCCAGCAGGCCGACGCTGTCACGCACCGCCTGGCACTCACGGGCCACGGCGGCATGAATGTCTTCAGCGCCCTTGGGGAAGTACCACGGCCGCTTCCACTGGCCGACGTCTTCGAACTGCGCGCCATTTTTCACATGCCAGGCATGCAGCGCGGTGAAGCGCACCGGCTCGAACAGGTGCCCGCAGTGCCGCCCCGCCACCGCACCAAAGGTCACCGGGGTGTAGTTGGGGCGGAACATGGTGGTGCCCATTTCCGGGATGGTGATGCCCATCGAACGCGCGGCAATCGCCAGCCCGTTGATGTTGCCCAGCTTGCCCTGGTCGGTGCCGAAACCCAGCGCGGTGTAGCGCTTGACGTGCTCGACCGACTCGAAGCCCTCGCGGGTCGCCAGTTCGATGGCGGCGGCGGTGACGTCGTTCTGCTGGTCGACGAACTGCTTCGGCGCCCGTGCAGTGTTGCGGTCGTGCGGCACCTGGAACAGGCCCAGGGTGGCCTCCTCCTGGCGCGCCAGTACTTTGGGCAGCAGCCCTTCGACAGCCTTGAAACCGGCTTCGCTGGCCGCGCGCACGCCGCCTTCGAAACCATCGGCCAGCGCATCGGCCAGGCCGAATACTCCATTGATGCCACCGACGCACACGCGTTTTTGCGGGGCCTCGCCCGGCACAAAGCCGAGGATGTCGTCACGCCAGATCGGCTTGCCGCCCAGGTGCGAGGCCAGGTGAACCACCGGGCTGTAGCCGCCGGAGGTCGCCACCAGGTCGCAGTCCAGCCACTCGCCGGGGCTGGTGACGGCGTGTGCCTGCACATCGATGGCGGCAACCCGCGCCGCCGTCACGTGCTTGCTGCCACGGCTTTCGATTACCGCGCTTGAGGTGAGGATACGGATGCCCTTGGCCCGCGCCTCTTCCACCAGCGAACCGCGTGGGTTGTGCCGCGCATCGGCGACGGCGACCACCTTGAGCCCGGCATCGTGCCAGTCCAGGGCGACGCGGTAGGCGTGGTCGTTGTTGGTCGACAGCACCAGCTTGCGCCCCGGTGCGACACCGTAGCGGCGCACATAGGTGGACACTGCACCGGCGAGCATGTTGCCCGGCACGTCGTTGTTGCCATACACCAGCGGCCGCTCGTGGGTGCCGGTGGCCAGCACCACGCGCTTGGCGCGCACCCGGTGCATGCGCTGACGTACCTGGCCGATCGGTGCACGGTCGCCGAGGTGGTCGGCCAGGCGCTCGTGAATGGTCAGGAAATTGTGGTCGTGATAGCCGTTCACCGTGGCGCGCGGCAACAGCAGCACCTCCGGCATGCCCTTGAGTTCGGCAACCACTGCCGCCACCCAGTCAGCGGCCGGTTTGCCATCGAGGCTTTCGCGGCTGTCGAGCAGGCTGCCGCCGAACTCTTCCTGCTCATCGGCCAGGATCACCCGGGCGCCGCTGCGCCCGGCCGCCAGCGCGGCAGCAAGCCCGGCCGGGCCGGCGCCGACGATCAGCACGTCGCAGTGGTGGCTCATGTAGTCGTAGCTGTCGGGGTCGTTTTCCAGTGGCGCACGGCCCAGGCCTGCGGCCTTGCGGATGTACTTCTCGTAGGTCATCCAGAACGACTGCGGGTACATGAACGTCTTGTAGTAGAACCCCGGCGGCATCAGCTTGCCGCCGACCTTGCCGAGGATGCCCATCACGTCGGTGTTCACGCTCGGCCAGCCGTTGGTGCTGGTGGCGACCAGGCCGGCATACAGCGCCTGCTGCGTGGCGCGCACGTTGGGCACCTGGGTGGCTTCACTGGCGCCGATCTGCAGGATGGCGTTCGGCTCTTCGCAGCCGGCGGCGATGATCCCGCGCGGGCGCGAGTACTTGAAGCTGCGCCCGACGATGTCGACGCCGTTGGCCAGCAAGGCGGCGGCCAGGGTGTCACCGGCATAGCCCTGGTAGCTCTGGCCGTTGAAGGTGAAGTTCAAGACGCTGCTGCGGTCGATACGACCACCATTGGACAGGCGATAGACCTGGCTCATACCTTTTCTCCCTGACCACTGACAGCCAACTGCGGCGACGCGCCTTTGCCGGTGACCTGTGGCTTGGCGCCAATCGGATAGGTTTCCAGGATCTCGTAGGTCACAGTGTCACGCGTGGCGTTGAAATACTGGCGGCAACCGGCGGCGTGAATCCACAGCTCGTGGTGCAGGCCACGCGGGTTGTCGCGAAAGAACATGTAGTCGCCCCACTCCTCGTCAGAGCAGGCGTTCGGCTCCAGCGGGCGCGGGATATGCGCCTGGCCGGCGGCGTGGAATTCCTCTTCGGAGCGCAGCTCGCCGCAGTGGGGACAGAAGATATGCAACATGGGGATTTCTCCTGTTAGTGGGCGACAGCGGCAGCGCCGTGTTCGTCGATCAGGGCGCCGTTGTGGAAACGGTCGATGGAAAACGGCTTGGCCAACGGGTGCATTTCGCCTTTGGCGAGGCTCGCGGCAAACACGTTGCCCGAACCCGGCGTGGCCTTGAAGCCACCGGTGCCCCAGCCGCAGTTGAAGAACATGTTCTCTACCGGGGTCTTGGAGATGATCGGGCAGGCGTCCGGGGTGGTGTCGACGATGCCGCCCCATTGGCGGTTCATGCGCACCCGCGAGAGGATCGGGAACATCTCCACGATGGCCTGCAAGGTGTGCTCGATGACCGGGTACGAGCCGCGCTGGCCGTAGCCGACCCAGCCGTCGATACCGGCGCCGATGACCAGGTCGCCCTTGTCCGACTGGCTGATGTAGCCGTGTACGGCGTTGGACATGATCACGCTGTCGATGATCGGCTTGAGCGGCTCTGACACCAGCGCCTGCAACGGGTGTGACTCGATCGGCAAGCGAAAGCCGGCGAGCTTGGCCATGTGCCCCGAGTTGCCGGCGGTGACCACGCCGACGCGCTTGGCGCCGATGAAGCCCTTGTTGGTTTCCACGCCGATCACCACGCCGTTTTCCTTACGGAAACCGATCACTTCGGTCTGCTGGATCAGGTCCACACCGAGGGCGTCGGCCGCGCGGGCGAAGCCCCAGGCCACGGCATCGTGACGGGCCACGCCGCCGCGCCGCTGCACGGTGGCGCCGAGGATCGGGTAGCGGGTGTTCTTCGAGCAGTCCAGGTAGGGGATTTCGTCCGCCACCTGCTGGGCGTTGAGCAGTTCACCGTCCACGCCATTAAGGCGGTTGGCGCTCACCCGGCGTTCCGAGTCGCGCATGTCCTGCAGGGTGTGGCACAGGTTGTAGACGCCACGCTGGGAGAACATCACGTTGTAGTTGATGTCCTGGGACAAGCCTTCCCAGAGCTTCATGGCATGCTCGTAGAGGTGCGCCGACTCGTCCCAGAGGTAGTTGGAACGCACGATGGTGGTGTTGCGCGCGGTGTTGCCACCGCCCAGCCAGCCCTTCTCGACCACCGCGACATTGGTGATGCCGTGCTCCTTGGCCAGGTAGTAGGCGGTGGCCAGGCCATGCCCGCCACCGCCGACGATAACCACGTCGTAGACCTTCTTCGGGGTTGGCGTGCGCCACATGCGCTGCCAGTTTTCGTGGTGGCTCAACGAGTGCTTGAAAAGGCCGAAGCCCGAGTAGCGTTGCATAGTCAGTACTCCTCAACCACTCAGCGGTAAACCGGGAAATCTGCACAGAGTGCCGACACGTTGCGCGCCACATTGGCCTCGACATCGGCATCGCCGAGGTTGTCGAGGATGTCGCAGATCCAGCCGGCCAGCGCCGTGCACTGGGCAACCTTGAAACCACGGCTGGTGACCGCCGGGGTGCCGATGCGCAGGCCCGAGGTCACGAACGGCGATTGCGGGTCGTTCGGCACGGCGTTCTTGTTCACGGTGATATGCGCGCGGCCCAGCGCGGCATCGGCCTCCTTGCCGGTCAGGCCCTGACGGATCAGGCTGACCAGGAACAGGTGGTTGTCGGTGCCACCGGACACTACATCGTAGCCCCGCTCGATAAACACGCCAGCCATGGCCTGGGCGTTGTCGATCACTTGTTGCTGGTAGGTCTTGAAGCCGGGTTCAAGGGCTTCCTTGAAGCACACGGCCTTGGCCGCGATCACGTGCATCAGCGGGCCGCCCTGGCCGCCGGGGAACACCGCCGCGTTGAATTTCTTCTCCAGTTCCTCATTGGCCTTGGCCAGGATCAGCCCGCCACGCGGACCGCGCAGGGTCTTGTGGGTGGTGGTGGTGACCACGTCGGCGTAGGGCAGCGGGTTCGGGTACAGGCCGGCCGCGACCAGGCCGGCGACGTGGGCCATGTCGACGAACAGGTAGGCGCCGACCTTGTCGGCAATTTGCCGGAAGCGTGGGAAGTCGAGGGTTTTCGAGTAGGCCGAGAAGCCGGCGATGATCATCTTTGGCTGGTGCTCGACGGCCAGGCGCTCGACCTCGTCGTAGTCGATCAGCCCGCTGTCGGTGTCGATGCCGTACTGCACCGCGTTGTAGAGCTTGCCCGAGAAGCTGACCTTGGCACCGTGGGTGAGGTGGCCGCCGTGGGCCAGGCTCATGCCCAGCACGGTATCGCCGGCTTGCAGCAGGGCGAGGTAGACGGCGGCATTGGCCTGGCTGCCGGAGTGTGGCTGGACGTTGGCGTAGTCGGCGCCGAACAGTTGCTTGGCGCGGTCGATGGCCAATTGCTCGACCTTGTCGACGTGCTCGCAGCCGCCGTAGTAGCGCTTGCCGGGATAGCCTTCGGCGTACTTGTTGGTGAGGCCGCTGCCCTGGGCCTGCATGACGCGTTTGCTGGTGTAGTTTTCCGAGGCGATCAGCTCGATGTGGTCTTCCTGGCGTTGTTCTTCGGCATTCATGGCCGCCAGCAGTGCATCGTCGTAACCCTGGATCTGGTCTTGCTTGCTGAACATCGCATCTCTCCCGGCAGCGGCTTTGTTGTGGGGGCACGCGCAGGTGCCTTATGGATTCGATGGTAGGGCCGGACCAGACCGGTCAAATGCCTATAGACGCCACGCAAAGGTGCGTTTACGACATGCGGGTTTGCAAACCCGGAGCTGTGGGAGCCGGCCTTGCCGGCGATGAGGCCTCGGTGGCCGCTACGCGCCCATTCGCTGGCAAGGCCAGCTCCCACAGAGATCAGTGCAAGGGCATGGTTGCCACCGCGAGATGTTGTCCACAGGTGTATAGGCGGCCACTGCAATCTTGTTTACAGTGCTCCCCTGCGTCGTTCACAGGACAGTGTCATGACAGAGCAAAGCCAACAATTCGCCAGCGACAACTATTCCGGTATCTGCCCAGAAGCCTGGGCCGCCATGGAGAAGGCCAACCACGGCCACGAGCGTGCCTACGGCGACGACAAATGGACGGCCCTGGCCTCCGACCACTTCCGCAAACTGTTCGAGACCGACTGCGAGGTGTTCTTCGCCTTCAACGGTACGGCGGCCAACTCCCTGGCCCTGTCGTCGCTATGCCAGAGCTACCACAGCGTGATCTGCTCGGAGACCGCCCACGTCGAGACCGACGAATGCGGCGCGCCGGAGTTCTTCTCCAACGGCTCCAAGCTGCTCACCGCGCGCAGCGAGAACGGCAAGCTGACCCCGGACTCGATCCGCGAAGTCGCCCTCAAGCGCCAGGACATCCACTACCCCAAGCCGCGCGTGGTCACCATCACCCAGGCCACTGAAGTCGGTAGCGTGTATCGCCCGGAAGAGTTGAAAGCGATCAGCGCCACCTGCAAGGAACTGGGCCTGAACCTGCACATGGACGGCGCGCGCTTCACCAATGCCTGCGCGTTCCTGGGCTGCACCCCGGCCGAGCTGACCTGGAAAGCCGGCGTCGATGTGCTGTGCTTTGGCGGCACCAAGAACGGCATGGCGGTGGGCGAGGCGATCCTGTTCTTCAACCGCAAGCTGGCCGAAGACTTCGACTACCGCTGCAAGCAGGCGGGTCAGTTGGCGTCGAAGATGCGTTTCCTTTCGGCGCCCTGGGTCGGGCTGCTGGAGAACGGCGCCTGGTTGCGCCATGGCCAGCATGCCAACCATTGCGCGCAATTGCTGAGCGGGCTGGTGGCGGATATTCCGGGGGTGAGCCTGATGTTCCCGGTGGAAGCCAACGGCGTGTTCCTGCAAATGCCGGAACCGGCGCTGGACAAGCTGCGTGACAAGGGCTGGCGCTTCTACACCTTCATCGGCAGCGGCGGCGCACGCTTCATGTGTTCGTGGGATACCGAGGAAGCGCGGGTGCGTGAACTGGCTGCGGATATCCGCCTGGTGATGGGGCTCTGAAGGCCCCATCGCCGGCAAGGCCGGCGATGAATTCACCCCGAGTTAGAGCCTGAACCCACCCATCTGCCGCGCCAGATCATCAGCCAGCCCTTTCAGGGCCTGGCAATCCTCGCGACAGGCTTCCACCTCCCCCGCCGTCTGCCGCGCCAAATCGGAAATCCCCTGCACATTGCGGTTGATCTCATCGGTCACCGCCGACTGCTCCTCGGTCGCCGTCGCCACCTGCAGGTTCATGTCGCTGATGCGCTCCACCTGCCCGGTAATGGTGGTCAACGACGCTCCGGTACGCTGGCTCGATTCCACCCCGGTGCCGGTCGCCGCCTGCCCCGCATGCATCGACGCCACGGCATTGCCGGTACCCTGCTTCAAGCGCTGGATCATCTGCTGGATTTCATCGGTAGACACCTGGGTACGCTTGGCCAGCGTACGCACCTCATCGGCCACCACCGCAAAGCCCCGGCCCATGTCCCCGGCCCGCGCCGCTTCAATGGCCGCATTCAACGCCAGCAGGTTGGTCTGCTCGGAAATGCTGCGGATCACTGCCAGCACTTCATCAATCGACGCCACTTCCTCAGCCAGCTCGCTGACCGCCGTCGCCGCCAAGCCGATCTCGCCCGACATCCCCTCGATATGCGCAATCGAACGCTGCACCACACCGCGCGCCTGCAAGGCTTCGTCGCGTGCCGTCTGCGAGGCCTGCGCCGCGCTGCCCGCATTCTGCGCAATGTCCTGCACGGTGAGGCCCATCTGGTGCACGGCAGTGGCCACCATCTCGGTCATTTCCTGCTGACGCACCGAACGATCTGCGGTGTTTTCCACCACCTGGGTTACCTGGGTCACCGACTGGCGCAGGTCCTCGGTGGTGCGCAGCACCTCGCCAATCAGGTCTCGCTGGCTGTCGAGGAAGCGGTTGAAACCGCGCGCCAGATCGCCCAGTTCGTCCGCCCGCGAATCGTCCAGGCGCCGGGTCAGGTCACCGCCGCCGCTGCCGATGGCCACCAGCGCCTCGGTCACCCGGCGGATCGGCCGCACGATCCCGCGCGCCAGCAACACCACCAGCAACAACGACACCAGCGCCACCGCCCCGCCGATCAGGCTGGTCAGCCACACGGCCCCGCGCACCTCGGCGTAGATCTGCGATTCCGGCACCTCGGCCACCAGCGTCCAGTTGAGGTCACGCAGGGGCAGGCTCAAGGCCAGGTAGGCTTCGCCGTCGCGCTGGAAGCGGCTGGTTTGCAGGGTGCCTTTGCTGGCCAGCGCCGCCGTGGCCGCCGCCTCGCCGATCTGCTCGGCCAACTGCCGCTTGCCGCTGAACTCACCCTGCGGATGCACCTGGATCAGGCCATCGCCGCGCACCAGGAACACCCGGCCATGCTCGCCGAAACTGAAATCGTGGATCAGCTGCGACAGCTCGGTCATGCGCAGCCCGAGCCCGGCGATACCGACCAGCTTGCCGGCCTTCTCCACCCGGTAGTCGATGAACAGCGCCAGCTCGCCGGTGCTGCCATCGATGTCGATGTTCAGCAGGCGCGGGTTGCCGCTGTCGATGAAGCCGTAGAACCAGCTGTCTTTCGGGTTGCTGCGGCTCAGGGTCCGGTCCAGGCCTTTCTCGTTGTAGTACTGGTTGCTTTCGGTGCTGGCAAACAACGCGGTAAAGGCGTGGTTGTGCGCGCGCAACGCCTCCAGGTACTCGACGAATTTCGGCGCCTGGGCGCTGTCTTCACCGGCCGCCAGCCAGTCGCGCAGCAAGGTATTGTTGGCAATGTCCGCCGCCGCCGTGAGCGGGCGCACCATCATCCGCTCGATATCGTTACGAATTGCCTCAATGCTCGCCGGCAGCGCCGACTCCACCAGGTAACGCTCGGTCAGCCGATTGACCGCCACCGTGTAGATCCCGACCACGATCAAGATGCTCACCAAGAGCGCTGCGCCCATGCTGGTGATCAATTGCCACTGGATACTGCGCCGCCAGAATTGCATGGATCTTCCCCTGAGAAATAAAGCCTGTACTGCAACTGTCGAGCCAATTGTATACAGTTAGAAATACAATAATTCCAGTGGCGCACGCCAATGCCGCCCACCGTCCCGAAGGTCGGCGAGCAGGCTTGTGAGGGGAAAACGATTGCGCGGCGCGGATCAGCTGTTGCTGATGGTCCGGGCAATCACATCGACCGTGGCGCTGACTTGCTCTTGATAACGGTCGAGGGCTTCCTGATGGGCCTGTTGCAGCTCGATCTGCTGCGAACACAGGTTCAGGGCAGCCAGCACCAGCAACTTGTCGCCAATCAGCGACGGGTACTTGCGCTTGGTGTCGGCCAAGGAGGCCTTGAGCATCTGCACCGCTTGCGCCAGGGTCTGTTCCTGACCTTCGGGTGCCTTGATCGAGTAATCATTGCCCAGGATCGAGACAACGTTTATCGACTGCGCAGTGGTGTTCATGCGTTAACGGTGCCGCCTGCACGTTCGACCAGCGCCTGGATGCGCGCTGCGGTGGCGCCGTGCTTCTCTTCCTGTTCCATCAGGCTCAGTTGCAGGCTTTCGTTCTCGTCCTTGGCCTGGGCCAGAGCGCCGTCCAGGTGTGCGTTGCGCTCGGTCAGTTCCAGGTTCTTCTGCACCAGGTCGCCGACCAGCTGTTCCAATTGACTCAGGGAAGTTTCCAACATGATTGCCTTCTCGGGTATTTCAGGGGGCGCACACGATAAAGAAAACTCGCCGTGCTCGCCAGGGATATCGGGTTTAGAGGCCTCGGCCTGGTGCAGATTGACCCACCGATGGGCATCCGGTTCCGGTATTTGATGACCGCTGGGCGGAAAAACCTTAGCTCGCTCACAAAAACGCAGCAATGCACTCAAGTACTGCCAGCGGCGTCCGATAGGCAGTGCAGTCTTCTCTGTAACGCATGGATCGCGTCCCGTCATCTCCCTACTGGATTCGAACCATGTCCCTACGCAACATGAACATTGCCCCGCGTGCGCTGCTGGGTTTTGCCCTGATTGGCGCCCTGATGCTGGCCCTGGGTATCTTTGCCCTGAACCAGATGGGCAAGATCCGCCAGGCCGGTGTTGCCATCGAGCAGGTCAGCCTGCCCAGCATCAGCAACCTCGACCAGCTGACCCAACTCACCCTGCGCCTGCGCACCCTGTCCTACCGCCTGCTGCTCAACCGCGAAGCCAGCACCCAACAAGACACCCTGCGCTTGCTCGAACAGCGCAACGCGCAGATAGACGAGGCGCGCCGGGCCTATGAGCCGCTGATCGAGAACGCCGAAGAGCGCGCCAGCTACAACCAGTACCTGCAATTGCTCAATCAATACCGCCAGCTTGAAGCACGGATGAAGAGCCTGTCCCAGAGCAACGACCTGGAAGGTCTGCGCAACATGCTCAACCGCGACCTGCTGGACAACTCCGAGCAGATCAACGCGGTGATGGAAGCGCTGGTCAAGTTCAACACCAACCAGACCAGCAAGACCAACAAGGCGGCGGCTGAGCAATACAGCAATGCCTTTGCCCTGGTCATCGGCCTGCTGCTGACCGCCACCGTGCTGACCTTTGTCTGCGCCCTGCTGCTGACCCGCAGTATCGTCAAGCCGATCGACGAGGCGTTGCACGCTGCCGAGCAGATCGCCGAAGGCAACCTGACCCAGCCGATCCGCGCCGAGGGCACCGATGAAGCCGCCCGCCTGCTCAAGGCCATGGCCAAGATGCAGGACAAGCTGCGTGACACCCTGCAACTGATCTCCGGCTCCGCCACCCAGCTGGCCTCGGCAGCGGAAGAGCTCAACAGTGTCACCGACGAAAGCGCCCGTGGCCTGCAACAGCAGAACAACGAGATCGAACAGGCCGCCACTGCCGTTACCGAGATGACCAGCGCCGTGGAAGAAGTCGCGCGCAACGCCGTGAGTACCTCCGAAGCCTCGAAGGAAGCCACCCGCTCGGCCGGTGATGGCCGTGACCTGGTCATGGAAACCGTCACTGCCATCGAACGCATGAGCACCGACGTGCAAAGCACCGCCACCTTGATCAGCAACCTGGCGAACGAGTCGCGCGACATCGGCAAGGTGCTCGACGTGATCCGTGGCCTGGCCGACCAGACCAACCTGCTCGCGCTCAACGCCGCCATCGAAGCCGCGCGTGCCGGTGAGGCCGGCCGTGGCTTTGCCGTGGTTGCCGATGAAGTGCGGGCCCTGGCCCACCGCACCCAGCAATCGACCAGCGAAATCGAGCGGATGATCGGCAGCATCCAGGGCGGTACCGAGCAGGCGGTGAACTCCATGCGCAACAGCACCGAGCGCGCCGAGTCGACCCTGAACATCGCCCGTGGCGCGGGCCTGGCCCTGGAGACCATCACCGGCGCGGTAGCCGAGATCAACGAGCGCAACCTGGTGATCGCCAGCGCGGCCGAAGAACAGGCCCAGGTGGCCCGTGAAGTGGACCGCAACCTGGTCAACATCAATGACCTGTCGGTGCAGTCGGCCACTGGCGCCCACCAGACCAGCGCCGCCAGCAACGAGCTGTCGCGCCTGGCGGTAGACCTGAGCAGCCTGGTGGCACGCTTCCGCGTCTGACGCACTGCCAGAGGGGGGCCGGCCAGCGGCCTCCCTTGTCACCTCTTGTGGGAATTCTCCCTGTCTTGACCCGCGCTGCCGGAAAGGCCTGACAGGCCTTAATAACTTTTCGGAATAAAAACGCCGGTTCTACGACTAGCAGTTCTGCCAGTTGTCCTCGCACACTCCCTGCCGAACAATAGCTTGCTGGCCCTGATCCGCTTCGGCCAGACGCAATGCTGCGTTCCACACCTGTTTGCCGCCCCGGGCCAGCGCGCTGGCCTGGGGCCTTTTTTCCTCGAACGCACCGGAGCCCCATGAACGACATGGCCGTACCGCACGGGCGCACCGACCTGCGCATCGAAACCCGCTCGATCGAGGCCGTGCCGCACCACGAACGCCACGGCGCGGCCTGGCACCTGGGGCCGTTCTGGTTTACCGGCAATTTCGTCCTGACCACGTTGACGGTCGGGTTCATTGGCCCCGCGCTGGGGCTGGGGGTGTTGCATTCGATCATCGCCCTGCTTGTTGGCGTCGCGATAGGCTCGGCCTGCATGGCCCTGCATGCCAATCAGGGGCCGCGCCTGGGCCTGAGCCAGATGATCCAGTCGCGGGCGCAGTTCGGCCAGCTTGGCGCCGTGTTGCCGATGCTGGTGGCGGTCTGCGTTTACCTGGGCTTGAACGTGTTCAACCTGGTACTTGCCACCGATGCCATCACCCGCGTTTTACCTGGGCCCGACGCCGTATGGTTCGCGTTGATCATTGGCGTGGCGATGTTGATGGCCGTGGCCGGCCATGACCTGTTGATCAAGGTGCAGCGTTCGCTGACCTACCTGCTGGTCGGCGTGTTCGCCGTGCTGACCATTGCCGCGTTGCTGCTGCTGGAACCGGACACCGTGCAGCGCAGCCGGAGCTTCTACTGGCCGGCGTTTTTCGTGCAGTTGTCGGCAGCAGCGGGGTACCAGATCAGCTATGCGGTGTATGGCTCGGATTATTCGCGCTACCTGCCGCGCAACACCCCGGCACGCAGCGTGATGCTCTGGAGCTATGCCGGCGCCGCCGTTTCGGCGGTATGGCTGATGTCGCTGGGGGCGTTGCTGGCGTCGGCGGTGCATGCCCCGGATGCAGTCGCCAGCCTGCAGCAACTGGGCAATCGCTTCCTGCCGGGGTTTGGCACCTTCGTGGTGATCGTCGCGGTGCCGGCGCTGATCGGCATCATCGCGATCAATTGCTACGGCGCCATGCTCACCGGCCTTGGCGTGGTCAGTACGTTTCGGCCGGTGCGTGCGGGTATTGGCCCGCGCGTGGTCGGGGTGGCGCTGGCCGGGGCGGTGGTTTACCTGGTCGCGCTGCGCTTGCCGCTGGGGTATCAGGACAGCTTCACCAGCTTTCTGATGTTGATGCTGTATTGCCTGATGCCATGGAGCGCGATCAACCTCACTGGTTTCTACCTGCTGCGCGAGCGCAAGCGTGGCAACGGCGACTGGGGCTGGCCGGGGCTGTTGGCGTATGCGGGGGGGATTGTCGCGATGCTGCCGTTTCTTTCGCTGGGCCACTATCAGGGCTGGATGGTGGAGGTGCTGGAAGGGGCTGATATTGCGTTCGTGATCGGCTTTGGTGTTTCGGCGCTGTTGTATGCAGGGCTCGCCAGGCGTTGCTAGCCACTGGCTTTGCCTGGATGCCACTGACTTGCACAGCATGTGTAGCCGCTGCCGAGAGGCTGCGCTGGAGTCCGAAGGGCTCCCAAGCTCTGCGCCTGCGTTGCAGGCGAGCGCAGCCTTACGGCAGCGGCTACATCAGCGATGACGCCGCCCACAGCAACAGGTTTTGTACTCAGTATTCGATCCGCACATCTCCCTTTGGCACGCTGCAGCACGACAGGATATAGCCATCGGCAACGTCGTCATCGGTGATCCCGCCGTTGTGCTCCATCTCGACCTCGCCGCCCAGCTTGAGCACCTTGCAAGTGCCGCAAATACCCATGCCGCACGCCTTGGGGATCATCAACCCAGCCTTCGCTGCCGCCGCATGCACAGTCTCCCCCGGCGCCACGCGAATGCTCTTGCCACTGCTGACGAACTCCACCTCGTTCAACTCGGCCACATCCACTTCTGCCGCTTCCGCCGCCTGCTCGGCATGCTCCACCGCGTCCGCCTTGACCTCGGCCGGCGTCGCGCCGAACGACTCCTCGTGGTAGCGGCTCATGTCGTAGCCGCTGGTCTCGAGCAAGCGTTTCACTGCATTCATGTAGGGCGTCGGCCCGCAGCAGAAAATCTCGCGTTCCAGGTAATCCGGCGCAATCAACTCCATCAGCTTCTGGTTCAGGTAGCCGCGATACCCCGACCATGGCTCGCCCAAGCCATGCTTCTCGCAAATGATGTGCAGGCTGAAGTTGTCGATCCGCGACGCCATGTGCTCCAGCTCGCGGTGGTAAATGATGTCCTTGGGCGAACGCGCACTGTGCACGAAGACCATGTCGACATTGGCATTGGTGTCGTAGAACCAGCGGGCCATCGACATCACCGGGGTAATGCCCACGCCACCGCTCAGGTAGAGCATCTTCGGGCTGGGGAAGTCGATCGCATTGAACAGCCCCACCGGCCCGTGTACCGCCAGCTCCTGGCCCTCGTGCAGGGTGTCGTGCAGCCAGTTGGAGACCCGCCCGCCCGGCACCCGTTTGATCGTCACCGAGAAGCTGTAGGGCACCGACGGCGAGCTGGAGATGGTGTACGAACGCATGATCGGCTGGCCTTCGATTTCCAGCTCCAGGGTGACGAACTGCCCGGGCTTGAAGAAGAACATGATCGGCTGGTCGGCCATGAAGCAGAAGGTGCGCACGTCCCAGGTTTCCTGGATCACCTTGACGCAACGCACGATGTGCCGGCCGTTGGCCCAGGTCTGGGTGGTCACCGGATTCAGGAAAGGGTTGGACATGCTCGTCTCCACGGCCGACTGCGGCTTGATGATCCGGATAATGCGCAAGGTGCGCGCGGCGCACATTCCTATCCGCGACATCGGCGTGCTTATCGCGACCAGCCGCAGGTAACAAGGGCTGGCACGTCGGGAACGGATCCGATCATGTCGCCCATGGATATGGATCGCGACGCCGGCAATCGCACACTCCATCGCAGATGATCCTGTTGTTTTTCGCCTTGCGTCGCCATAAGAACGATTAGCCACTTTCGCCGGCCTTGACAGGCCATGAGGACCTACACGATGGACGTCACCGCAACCCTGAGCCTGGGCGATCCACTGGAACCTGCACGCAAGGCCACCGCCGACATGTTGCAGACCCGCGAGCGCACCTTCTCGCTGCCGCAGCCTTTCTACACCGACGAGCGTCTGTTCCAGATCGACCTGCAGGAGATCTTCTACAAGGAATGGTTGATTGCCGGCATGACCTGCGAGATCCCGGCCAAGGGCAACTACCTGACCCTGGAGATCGGCAAGAACCCGATCATCGTGCTGCGCGGCGCCGAGGGCCAGGTGCATGCCTTCCACAACGTCTGCCGGCACCGTGGTTCGCGGTTGTGCACCAGCGACAAGGGCAAGGTGGCGAAGCTGGTGTGCCATTACCACCAATGGACCTACGAGCTCGATGGCCGCCTGCTGTTTGCCGGCACCGAGATGGGTGCCGACTTCGACATGCAGCAGTACGGTTTGAAGCCGGTGAACGTGAAGACTGCGGGCGGCTACATCTTCATCAGCCTGGCGGAAAATCCCCCGGCGATTGACGACTTCCTCTCCACCCTGTCGCACTACATGGAACCGTACGACATGGAGAACACCAAGGTGGCGGTGCAGACCACCTTGATGGAGAAGGCCAACTGGAAGCTGGTGCTGGAGAACAACCGCGAGTGCTACCACTGCAACGCATCGCACCCGGAATTGCTGAAGACCTTGCTGGAGTGGGACGACGTCACCGACCCGCGCGCCGACCAGGCGTTCAAGGACCATGTGGCGGCCAGTGCGGCGGCGTGGGACGCGGAGAAGATCCCTTACGCGCATGCCAGCTTTGGCCTGCGCAACCGCCTGGTGCGCATGCCGTTGCTCAAGGGCACGGTGTCGATGACCCTGGACGGCAAGCAGGGTTGCCAGAAGTTGATGGGTCGGATCAAGAACCCGGACCTGGGCTCGATGCGCATCTTGCACTTGCCGCATTCGTGGAACCACTGCATGGGTGATCACATCATCGTGTTCACCGTGTGGCCGATCAGTGCACAGGAAACCATGGTGAGCACCAAGTGGCTGGTGCACAAGGATGCCGTGGAAGGGGTGGATTACGATCCCAAGCGCATGCGTGAAGTGTGGGATGCCACCAACGACCAGGACCGTCGCTTGGCCGAAGAGAACCAGCGCGGGATCAACTCGGTGGCGTATCAGCCGGGGCCGTATTCGAAGACTTATGAGTTTGGTGTGGTGAACTTCATTGATTGGTACAGCGAGCGGATGTTGAACAACCTGGGGGCGGCGCCGGCGCCGTATCTGAAAGGGGTGGCAGCGCAGTAGCCGGGGCTGCTGTGCAGCCCATCGCCGGCAAGGCCGGCTCCCACAAGGATCGGCGGCGGTATTGCAGATTTTGTGGGAGCCGGCCTTGCCGGCGATGAGGCCCTCATATCCACTACAACTGATCAAATTTCAACCAACCCTAGCAAACCCCTGCATTCACTGGCCCCAGCCCATTCAGCAAACACTTTATCCACAGCCCAACCCACAGCAATTGTGGGCAACCTCGCCAATACATCCACCTGCGCAACTGATCAAATTTTGATCAAACCTCTACAACCCTCTAAAACCGTGGCTCCTGGCGTTAGGCAAACACCTTATCCACAAAGCAGCCAACAGACTTTGTGTGCAAGTTTGCACACCTGGAAAACCATTGTGGATAAACCGCCAAGGTTGCGAATTTATTGGACTTTCAGCCTGATCAGGCTGCGCTTTTGCGGTATTTGATCAAATAATGATCAACATGGCGCAGGCCATGCTGGCCGTGGCTCCCAGCCATACGCGAACAGATTATCCACAGAGCAGCCAACACGAATTGTGGGCAAAGCAGAGCCTTCACCCATGAAAACCTCAGGCAATCACCGCGACAAGGATTGATCAGAATTTGATCAGAAGCCTGCAAGCCACGCCACACGTGGCTTGCAGGCATAGGCAAACACTTTATCCACAGATCCGCCAACAGACTTTGTGCACAACCCCTCAGCGCAGCACGCCTTCTTCCACCAGCAGTTTCAGGATCGCTTGGGCGCCTGCTTCCGGCGATACGCCCTTGAGCACTTGTCCACCGCCGCCACTGGCCTTGGCCGTCGCCGCTTTCATGCGGTCGGCACCGCTCTTGGCCTTGATGACTTTCAACCGTTTGGGCCGTGGCTTGGCAGGCTGCAACTCGGCACCTTCGAGCAATTCATCTTCAACAATCTCGACCGTGCGCGCCGCCAACACCCCGCGCCGCGCCGGGCCAAAGGCACTCTGGCGTGGCTTGGGTGCAGCGTTATCCACAGTGGCCAGCAACGGCAGGCGCACCTTCAGCCGGCGCCGTTGCCCACGGGGCAAAGCCTGCAGCACCAGGGCCACGCCATTGTGGATGGATTCCACCTCGGCCAGCCCCACCACCAGAGGCCAACCCAGGCGTTCGGCCAGCAGGAACGGCAACATGCCCGAACCCTCCCCCGTTTCCGCCTGGCTGCCGGTCAGCACCAACTGCGCGCCGGCTTCGCGCAAATAATCGCCCAGCACCCCGAGCGCATCTGCGCCCGGTGGTTGCTCCAGCACATCCAACTGCGCCAGGCCCATGCCCAGGTAGGCGCGCAACGCCGGCTCCTGCGGGTCGCCGGCATGCAGCACCTGCAAGTTATCCCCAGCCAGCTGCAAGCCCAGCTCCACCGCCCGCGCGTCCTGTTCGGCACGCCGGCTGCGCCCGGAGGTGGGGTGGGCACCGATGGAAACCAGGCTGATGACTTTCGTGTTCATGCGTCTGCCCGCCCTTATGCCGCGTCGCGCTTGGCGTCGCCGCGATAGTTTTCCACAGCCTCGATCAGCGCCTGGAGGATCTCCGCGCTGTCGCCAATCACCGACAGGTCAGCCCGCTTGATCATGTCGCAGCCGGCATCCAGGTTGATCGCCACCACCTTGTCGCAGGCGCCAATGCCCTGCAGGTGCTGGATCGCCCCGGAAATGCCGACCGCCAGGTAGACCCGCGCCGTAACCCAGGTGCCGGTTGCCCCGACCTGGCGGTTGCGCGGCATGAAGCCGTCGTCCACCGCCACCCGCGAGGCCCCTTCGGTGGCGCCCAACGCAGCGGTGGCCCTGTGGAAAAGATCCCAGTCCTTGACGCCGTTGCCGCCCGACATGATGAATTCCGCCTCGGCCATGGCGATCGCCGCCGGGTCCACCGCGACCGGGCCGAGGTCCTCGATCCGCGCAAGGTGGCGCGCCACGCCTGTGGATAACACCACCGGCAAGGCTTCGTGACGGGTTTCGCTGACCGGCTCGGCACATTCCGCCGCCCCCAGGATCAGCCGTGGCACGCTGCGGATCAGGTCCTGCTGCCCGGCGCCCGCGCGCCCGCTGCACAACCCATCCTTGACCTGCCAGACCCGCGTGGCCGGGCGCTCGCCCAAGGCCGCAGCAAAGCGCCGGCCCAGTTCACCGCCGCCGGTGCGGCTGTCGGGCAGCAGCCAGTGACGCGGGCTGAACTGGTTATCCACAGCCCGCAGGCCCTGCACCAGTTGCTCCGGTGCATAACCGGCAAATTCCTCACCTTCGAGCACCAGCAGGCGATCAACGCCATTGCCGGCAAAGTTGCTTTCCTTGTGCTCGCCGAACACCACCGCCAGCACTGCGCCGTCGCTCCCCGCCAGGCTGTGGGCCAGCCCGAGCAGGTCGCGGTCGTGGCTGCTCAGGCGGCCGCCGACCATGTCGGGCGCCACGGCGATATAGAACGCCGGCACTGGCACCTGGTGCAGCGCCAGCAGCACTTCCACCGTCGCGCTGCGCTTGTTGCTGCCACCCTGCTGGGCGCCGCTGCGGTCGATGCGCTTGACCCCGTTGGGGCCGATAAAGCCGAGTGCATGGGGGTTCTTGCGGATCACCCCGTTGGGGCCCATCCAGCTGCTTTGCTGCACCTGCATCGCCGCGTGCAGCGGGTGCAGACGGTTACGCGCGATCCACTCGGCACGCGGGTCGCGGCGAATAATGTCGCTCATCAGTGCACCTCCGCAGGTTCACGGGTGTCGGCCAGCGGCTTGCTCGCCAGCGGGGCGTCGAGCAGAACGTCGGCCACCAGTTCGGCCAGGTCCTTGATCAGCGGTCGTGGCTCGACCACCCCTTCGAGCATCGCCGTGCATTGCGGGCAACCCACCGCCACCAGCTCGGCGCCGGTTTCGCGGATGTCGTCCATGCGCATGTCGGGGATGCGCTGCTTGCCGGGGATATCGGTGATCGGCGCACCGCCACCGCCGCCGCAGCAGCGTGAACGCAAGCCCGAACGCTGCATCTCCTTCACCTCGATACCCAGCGCGCGCAGCACCTGGCGCGGCGCCTCGTACTCGCCGTTGTAGCGGCCCAGGTAGCACGGGTCGTGGTAGGTGACGCTGGCGCCTTTGTGCTCGCCGAGGTTGAGCCGGTTGGCGGCGATCAGTTCAGCGATATAGCTGCTGTGGTGCTGCACCGGGTACTCGCCGCCAAAGGCGCCGTACTCGTTCTTCAGCACATGGAAGCTGTGCGGGTCGCAGGTGACGATGCGCTTGAAGCTGTACTTCGACAGCATCTGGATATTGCGCTTGGCCAGTTGCTGGAACGTGGCTTCATCACCCAGGCGACGGGCCACGTCACCGCTGTCACGCTCCTCCAGGCCCAGCACGGCGAAGTCCACGCCAGCGGCGTTCAGCACTTTGACGAAGGCGCGCAAGGTGCGCTGGTTGCGCATGTCGAACGCACCGTCGCCAACCCAGAACAGCACGTCGGTGGATTGCTTGTCGGCCAGCACATCGAGGTTGAGGTCGGCCGCCCAGTTCATCCGCCCGCCCGGAGCGAAGCCGCCGGGGTTGTCGGTGGCGATCAGGTTGTCCAGCACTTCGGCGCCCTTATTCGGCGTCGCGCCTTTTTCCAGGGTCAGGTGGCGGCGCATGTCGACGATGGCATCGACGTGCTCGATCATCATCGGGCACTCCTCCACGCAGGCGCGGCAGGTGGTGCACGACCACAACGTGTCTGCGTCGACCAGGCCATTGACGATCGGCTGGTGCAGGTTGCCGCCGTGTTCGCCGAGGGGCTTGCCCGGATACGGGCTGCCGGCGAACCGCGCATCGGTGCCACCGGCGAGGCCGACGACCATGTCCTGGATGAGCTTTTTCGGGTTCAGCGGCTGGCCGGCGGCAAACGCCGGGCAGGCGGCTTCGCACTTGCCGCATTGCACGCAGGCGTCGAAGCCCAGCAGCTGGTTCCAGGTGAAGTCCCGGGGTTTTTCCACGCCCAATGGCGCTTGCGGGTCGTTCAGGTCCAGGGCCTTGAGGCCGGTGGAGCGGCCGCCGCCAAAGCGTTCGGCGCGCCGGTGCCAGGCCAGGTGCAGGGCGCCGGCAAAGGCGTGTTTCATCGGGCCGCCCCAGGTCATGCCGAAGAACAGCTCGGACACTCCCCAGAGCACACCCAGACCCAGCAGCCCGGCGAGCAGCCAGCCGCCAAAGCCTTCGGGGAGAAGCCCGGCGACCGGCAAGGTGGCGATAAAGAAGGTGGCGGCGAACACCAGCAGGCTTTTCGGCAGGCGCATCCACGGCCCTTTGGACAGGCGTGATGGCGGATCTAAGCGGCGCTTGAAGACGAACAGCGCGCCGCCGAACATCAATACGGTGGCGAACAGCAGCGCGTAGCCGAGGATGCGGTTATGCAGGCCGAAGCCGTGCACCAGAATCGCCAGCACGGCCGCCAGGACGAAGCCGCCTGCGGTGGCGACGTGGGTGTTGGCCATGTATTTGTCGCGGGCGACCACATGGTGCAGGTCGACCATGTAGCGGCGCGGCATGGCCAGCAGGCCGCCGAGCAGGTCGACCGCAGCCGGGCGACCTTGGCGCCACATCCGCAGCCGTCGCACGGCGCCCAGCACAGCCAGGCCCAGCGCGGCAAACAGGAGGATGGGAAGCAGGGTGTTCAACATGGGGAGCTCCCAAAAGACACGTCAGTGCCTTGCCAGGGGACCTCTGTGGGAGCTGGCCTTGCCAGCGATGGGAACACCGCGCAATAACAGGTACCGCGTTGATCCCATCGCCGGCAAGGCCGGCTCCCACAGGTTAAAAGTCCTTGCACAGGCGCAAGGCGTCGTAGATCGCTGCGTGGGTGTTGCGCTGCGCCACGCAGTCGCCGATGCGGTACAACAGGTAGCCATCGCCAGCCTGCGCCAACGCCGGCTGCGGCTGGATCGCGAACAGCGCCTCGATATCGACCTGGCCCTTGTTGCGCGAGCCGTCCTTCAGCGCGTAATACAGCGTCTCGTCCGGCCGCACGCCGTTCTCGATCACCACCTGGTCCACCACCCGCTCCTCCTTGGCCCCGGTGTATTCGTTTTCCAGCACCGCCACCAGCTTGTCGCCCTCGCGGTAGACCTTCTCCAGCATCAGGTCGCCGGTCATGATCACTTCCTTGGGGTACATGCTGCGGTAGTAGGTCGGGAACGACGTCCCGCCTATCGCCACGCCCGGCTTGATGTCGTCGGTGACGATCTCCACCTGGCTGCCCTTGTCGGCCAGAAAGTCTGCCACCGACATGCCGGTGAACTCGCAAATGGTGTCGTACACCAGCGCGGTCTTGCCCGGCGCCACCGTGCCGTCGAGCACATCCCAACTGCTCACCACCAGGCCTTCGGCCGCGCCCCAGTGCTCGTTCTGCTCGAGGAACGGATGCCCGCCCACGGCCAGCACGACGATGTCCGGGCGCAGGTCGAGGATGGTCGCGACGTCGGCCGCCGTGCCCAGGCGCAGGTCGACTTTCAGGCGCGCCAGCTCCAGCTGGAACCAGCGCGTGATGCCGGCGATCTGGTCACGCTGCGGCGCCTTGGACGCCGTGGTGATCTGCCCGCCGATGGCCTCCTTCTTCTCGAACAGGGTCACCTCATGGCCACGCTCGGCAGCCACCCGCGCCGCCTCCATGCCGGCAGGCCCGGCACCAACCACCACCACCTTGCGCTTGGGCCCGGTGGATTTCTCGATGATGTGCGGCACGCCCATGTACTCACGGGAGGTCGCGGCGTTCTGGATGCACAGCACATCCAGCCCCTGGTACTGGCGGTCGATGCAGTAGTTGGCACCCACGCACTGCTTGATCTGGTCGATCTGGCCCATCTTGATCTTGGCGATCAGGTGCGGGTCGGCGATATGCGCCCGGGTCATGCCGACCATGTCGACATAGCCGCCTTCAAGGATGCGCGTGGCCTGGTTCGGGTCCTTGATGTTCTGCGCGTGCATCACCGGGACCTTGACCACTTCCTTGATGCCGGCAGCCAGGTGCAGGAACGGCTCCGGCGGATAGCTCATGTTGGGGATGACGTTGGCCAGGGTGTTGTGGGTGTCACAGCCCGAGCCGATCACCCCGAAGAAGTCGAGCATGCCGGTGGCGTCGTAGTATTTGGCGATCTCCTTCATGTCCTCGTGGCTGAGGCCGTCGGGGTGGAACTCATCGCCGCAGATGCGCATGCCCACGCAGAAATCGTCGCCCACTTCGGCGCGCACCGCCTTGAGCACTTCCAGGCCGAAGCGCATGCGGTTCTCGAAGCTGCCACCCCACTCGTCGGTGCGTTTGTTGACCCGTGGGCTCCAGAACTGGTCGATCATGTGCTGGTGCACCGCCGACAGTTCGACGCCGTCCAGGCCGCCTTGCTTCGCCCGGCGCGCGGCTTGGGCGTAGTTGCCGATGACTCGCCAGATCTCTTCCGGCTCGATGGTCTTGCAGGTCGCGCGGTGCACCGGCTCGCGGATGCCCGATGGCGACATCAGGGTTGGCCAGTGTTCGCCGTCCCAACGTGAGCGGCGGCCCATGTGGGTAATCTGGATCATGATCTTGGCGCCGTGCTTGTGCATGGCGTCGGCGAGGTTCTGGAAGTGCGGGATGATCCGGTCGGTGGCCAGGTTCACCGATTTCCACCAGCCCTGCGGGCTGTCGATGGCCACCACCGAGGAACCGCCGCAGATCGCCAGGCCGATCCCGCCCTTGGCTTTCTCTTCGTAGTACTGCACGTAGCGCTCGGTGGTCATGCCGCCATCGGTGGCGTAGACCTCGGCGTGCGCGGTGCTGAGCACACGGTTGCGAATGGTCAGTTTGCCGATCTGGATCGGCTGGAACATAGCTTCGAATGCCATGGCGGGGTCCTCGGCTTACAACGGCTTGACGATGAACAGGCCGTCGTCGTGGCCTTCTTCAGAACCGCCGTAGACCTGCTCGGCGACCGTGCGGGTGCTGCTGCCGCGGGCGGCGAGGATCTGGTCCATGGCCCCGGCGAACCAACCGGTGAACATGTAGTCGACCTTGCGCCCGACCTTGCCGTAGACGTAGACGAAGGCCGAGTGCTCAAGCTTGACGCTGGCGGTGCCGGCCTCGAGGTCGATGGCCTCGATCTTGAACAGCCCCCAGCCGCGTTGGGACAGGCGCTTCATGTAATGTTCGAACACCGCGACGCCTTCCAGGCCGTGGCATTCGGCTTCTTTCTCGCACCAGTGCCAAGCCGACTTGTAGCCAGCCTTGTAGAGGATCTCGGCATAGGCCTCGGCGCCCAGCACTTCCTCGATGCCGATGTGGTTGTTGACGAAGAAATGCCGCGGCACGTAGAGCATCGGCAGGGCGTCGCTGGTCCAGACACCGGTTTCGCTGTCGACTTCGATAGGCAATTGCGGGGCGATCTTGGCCATGGAAACTGAACTCCAGAAAAGTGTGGTTGGCGACCCCTGCGTCCTGCAGGGGTTTGGAAGGCGGGGTGCGGGCGGGTTATTCGCCCCAGACGTCGCGTAGCACGTTGACCCAGTTCTCACCCATGATCTTGCGCACCACCCGCTCGGGGTGGCCGCGCTTGAGCAGCGTTTCAGTGAGGTTGGGGAATTCGCCAACCGTGCGGATGCCCAGCGGGTTGATGATCTTGCCGAAGCTGGTGAGCCGACGGGCATAGCCCTTGTCGTGGGTCAGGTACTCGAAGAAGTCCTGGCCGTGGCCCTGGGTGAAGTCGGTGCCGATACCGATGGCGTCTTCGCCAACGATGTTCATGGTGTATTCGATCGCTTCGGCGTAGTCGTCGATGGTCGAGTCGATGCCTTTGGCGAGGAACGGCGCAAACATGGTCACGCCGACGAAGCCGCCGTGATCGGCGATGAACTTCAGTTCTTCATCGGACTTGTTGCGCGGGTGTTCCTTGAGGCCGGACGGCAGGCAGTGCGAGTAGCAGACCGGTTTTTTCGATTCGAGGATGACCTCCTCGCTGGTCTTGGAGCCGACATGCGAGAGGTCGCACATGACGCCGACGCGGTTCATCTCGGCGACGATCTCGCGGCCGAAGCCCGACACCCCGCCATCGCGCTCGTAGCAGCCGGTCCCGACCAGGTTCTGGGTGTTGTAGCACATCTGCACGATGCCTACGCCGAGCTGCTTGAAGACCTCGACATAGCCGATCTGGTCTTCGAAGGCGTGGGCGTTCTGGAAGCCGAAGAGGATGCCGGTCTTGCCCTGCTCCTTGGCTTTGCGGATGTCCGAGGTGGTGCGCACCGGCATGACCAGGTCGCTGTTGTCGCGGATCAGCTTCTGGCTGGCGGCGATGTTGTTGACCGTGGCCTGGAAGCCTTCCCAGACCGACACCGTGCAGTTGGCGGCGGTGAGGCCGCCTTTGCGCATGTCCTCGAACAGCTCGCGGTTCCATTTGGCGATGATCAGCCCGTCGATAACGATGCTGTCTGCGTGTAATTCGGCTGGGCTCATCAGGCTGTCCCCTTTTTGGCGTTGCTGCGCCGAATCGTTTGCCGGCGCTTTGGGGCCAGCATATGCCTAGGGGAAATGTCGCTCCGATGCAAAAACGACAGGGGAATTGCCGAAAGCGTCAAAGGGCGAGAAAGGGCGCCGTTCTGTGGGGTAACGGTCTTGGGCCAGCTGTTTTTTGTGGGAGCCGGCCTTGCCGGCGATGGCATCAGCGTTTTGCCGAAATCTGCATCGCTGGCCAGGCCAGCTCCATGTAGCCGCTGCCGTCAGGCTGCGCGCCGCCTTTGGGAGCCCTCTCGGGCTCCAGCGCAGCCTGTCGGCAGCGGCTACAGAAATGGTGCAAGAGCGTTGCCCCCACAGGGCATGCCGTACAGCGATAAAGCTTTGCAGGCCTGTAACAAATTTCGGAAGCGTCCTACATACCTTCCCGGACCGCAGCACTAGGCTGGCCACCTCGACTACAGGGAGTAGTGCCTATGGCCATTTACGGTTACATGACCATCACCGGCAAGCAGCAAGGCCTGATCAGCGCGGGCTGTTCCACCCAGGACTCCATCGGCAACAAGTGCCAGGCCGGGCACACCGACGAGATCATGGTGTTGTCGCTCAGCCATCGGCTGATGAACAGCGGCAATGTCATGCATGCCACCCATTACCCCGTACTGATCACCAAGAACGTCGACAAGGCTTCGCCATTGCTCGGCCAGGCGCTGGCCAACCGCGAAGAGATCGAGTGCGTGATTGATCTCTATCGCACCTCGGCCCAGGGCGGGGTGCAGAAGTACTACACCCTCAAGCTGAAGGGCGGCCAATTGGCTGACCTGATGTTTGATGTGCCGCATGCGGTGCTGCAGAACGAAACCGAAGCGACCGAGCAGATCGTGATGCGCTACCAGAGCATCACCTGGACTCACCACCTGGCGGGCACCAGCGGCTATAGCCTGTGGGGTGAGCACGAATGAAGCGCCCTTCCCCGTACAAGCTCGACAACCATGACTATTGGGTGGTCTGCCAGGCGGCCAGCGACCTGACCAAGCAGGCCTGCACCCTGAGTGGCCGGCATATCCAGGACGGCATGCTGCGCATGCAGTTCAACCGGGAGCTGGCCTACTACGCGAAGAGCCTGGTGGATGCAGTGGCAACGGGGAAGAAAACGCCGGATGAGGCGTTGTTGGCGATGAAGCGAGAGCATTGGAGCTTGCTTGACCAAGGCCTGAAGATCACAAAGCAAGGTGCAGGCGTTGTTGCAGGGGTGTTCCAGATAACATCGGGCGCAACCATTTGTTATGCCTCTGGGGGTTTTCTTTGTGCTTTCCCTGGCGTGCCGTTGATAGCACACGGGACAAACAATGTTTATGAGAATGGCCGGGACTTATGGGAGGGCCGCAGCGGTACCGAAGGGCCACTGAGAAAGGGCTACCAGGCTGCAGCCAAAGCACTAGGCAGGCCATCGCGAGACGGAAACATTGCTTATGCCGTGACAGATATTGGTCTTTCGATACATGGCATGGTACGAATGGTAATGAAGCCAGGCGTGTGGCGGCTATTTAGATATGTCGCATCTGATTATGTACGCGCTTACAAGACAATGAGCGCCACGGCCATATTATTTGACGCGGTGACGGGCGCGATAACCGGTGAACAAATCCATGCAGAGCTAAAAAAGTGATAGTACTCACTTACATTTTATTTTCACTCCTCGCCATGGTGACGTCTTTCTACCTCAAGGCGAAATTCTCTGGCGAAAAACTAACTTATTTGAAGTTCTATGCCTGCATGATCTTGAATTTTTTCTTTGCAACCTATCACTTACGACTCATCAAAAGAGACTATCTTTTATTTGTCGGGAATGTTTCAGACCTCCTTGATCAGCACCCCCTTTTAGGATGGTTTGCTTTTGCATGCGTAATAGCACACTGCTGTGCAAGCCCTATGAGTTGGAAACCAAAAAAATGGTTTTCTAAAAAGCCTTGAACGCATTACCAATCTTGTGATTCAACCCCCCAAAAGCAGCCACCCAAGAAATAATCATTACTATTTTTATAACACTGACAAGCACCAACATTTTCTCTGCCTGCTGGCTAAAGTGGTATTGCTCAGGAGAGAACCTCGGGCATATAAAGCTATATTCAATGCTGCGTGTTCAATGTGTTCCTTGGCGTTATCTATTTAGGCATCATTGAACGAGAGTATCTTTTGTTCTATGGCTGCTATCCAGGACCGCACAAAAAAGTACCCATTTATAGGATGGCTAGCCTTTGCCTGCATGTTCCTACACGTTTTTGCTTCACCCATGAAACAGAAGCCACACGGGTGGTGGAAACAAAAAACTAACATACCCTGGTGCACAGTGCGCCCGAACAGTCTTTAACAATTCCCCGACAATCCACTCAAAGACCTGCCCCACCCCCCTGCCCCAGCATGCAATCTCCCCCCCTACCCTCTGGTGCACCATGTTTACCTCGCTACGCCCCGTGTTGCTGTTCAGCCTCCTGATCGCCAATACCGGATGCGGCGAGCGCGCGCCCGCGCCGCCGCAGATTCGCCCCGGTGACTATCAAACCGTCATCGACCATCTGCGCCAGCAGATCCCCGAACAAATGCGCAAGAACCACGTGCCCGGCCTGTCCGTGGCGCTGGTCGACGGCCAGGAGATCATCTGGGCCGAAGGCTTCGGCATGGCCGACCGCGAGCTGGACATGCGCGTCACCGCCAACACCGCCTTTCGTGCCGGCCCCGTCTCAACCCTGCTGATCGCCGGCGCCGCCCTGCAACTGGTCGAACAACGCCGCTTGGCCCTGGACGCACCACTCTCCAAGGCCCTGCCAGAGTTTCGCGTACGCTCACGCTTCCACGCCGACGCCCGCAGCGCCAACCAGGCCGTGACCCTGCGCCGCCTGCTCAGCCACCAGGCCGGCCTACCCAGCGAACACCTGCCGCGCCTGTACAGCAGCGACCCGCTCAAGTACCTGCCCAAAGACGCCTCCGGCCTCTGGTTGAGCAACCCGCCCGGCAGCCAGACCGCCTACTCGAACCTCGGCTACGCCTTGCTCGGCGCCGCCATCGAGCGCAGTGCCGGTGAACCGCTGGAAAGCCGTCTGCAAACCCACCTGCTGCAACCCCTGGCCATGGAGCACTCCGGTTTCACCGGCAACAGCGACCTCGAACCCTACCGCGCTCGCGGCTATCAACAAGGCAAACGCAGCCTCGACCACGAGATCCGCGACCTGTCGGCCAACGGCCTGTGGAGCACGCCCAGCGACCTCGGGCGCTTCGTGCAGATGCTGTTCGCCCAGGGCCGCTATGACGAACAACAACTGCTCAGCCGCGAATCGATCAGCGAGATGTTCCAGCAACAGAACCGCAACAATCCGCTGGACTTCGATTGCCCAGTCGGCCTGGGCGTATTCCTCGGCCCCTGCGGCGATGTGCGGGTCGCCCCGCACCTGCGGGTGTGGCAACACGGCGGGACCATCGGTGATTTCGCCGCCCAGGTCAGCGTGCTGCCCGAGCCGCAACTGGCGGTCATCGTCATGGCCAACGCCGACACCGCCGAAGTACTGGTCGGCGACCTCGCCACCCAGGCCTTGCGCCTGATGCTGCGTGCCCGTGGCAACGCACTGGCCTGCGTGGAAGACTGCGAACCGAACCTGCCACCGCTGGCCGCCGCGCAGGTACCCAGCAGCGTCGACCGCGAGCGTTTGAGCGGTGTGTATGCCACGCCACTGGGCGTGGTACGCCTCAAGGATGAACGCCAACGGCTGTTCGCCGAACTCTCCGGGCTACGCGTGGAACTGCTGCGCGACGACGATGGCTGGTTGCGCCCACAGAAGAAACTGCTGGGTTGGCTGGACCTGGACCTGGGTGATCTGGTGCCGTTGCAACTGGACGTGGTGGACGTCGCCAACCGCCAGGTGCTCGCCGCCCGGCGCCACGGCCAGGTACTGCCACTGGGCGAGCGCGTCACGCCAAAGCCTTTAACTGACGACTGGCTGCGCAGCGTCGGGCGCTACCGGCTGGCCAGCCACAACGAGACCAACCCGGTCCTGGACAGCCTGAGTATCCGCCTGGAAGAAGGCCTGCTGATTGCCCGCAGTCGCCTGGGCGGCAACAACCAGGGCGAGTTCATCCTGCTGCCGCTGGACGCCGAGCACGCGGTGCTGGCCGGCAACGGCCAGGGCCTGGGGGCGACCCTGAGCCGGCGCGACGATGGCCTGCGGGTGCTCGGCTATCGCTTCGTACGCCAGCCCGATGAGCTCGCCACGCTGCAGTTCTGACTCAGTTGTCGATGTGCGGCCAGCGCAGCACAAAGCGCGCCCCGCCACCGACGGCATCGAACACCCCGGCCTGACCACCGTGCCATTGCGACACCCGCCGCACCAGCGCCAACCCCAGGCCGAAGCCACCGGTACGCCGGTCACGGCTGGCATCCAGCCGCGAGAACGGCTCGAAGATCTTTTCCCGCGCAGCGAACGGTACACCCGGGCCGTCATCCTCAACTTGCAGCACATAGCCCGCGTCATCCCACTCCAGGCGCACGCGCACCTGCGTGTCGGCATAGCGGATGGCATTGCGCAGCAGGTTGATCACCGCCCGCGCCATATAGCGCGGCTCGATCCGGGTGTCCTGCACGGTGCAGGCGTCCAGGTACAGCTGCACCCCGGCCGCCTCGGCCTCCAGCGCCACACTGCCCAGCACGCTGTCGATCCAGCTGGCAGCCTCGATGGTCTGGCGCTGGATCTCGCTGGCGCCGCGCTCGAGGCTGGCGTAGGTGAGCAGTTCGGAGACCATTTCTTCAAGGTCGCCCAGGTCCGCGTGCATGTCGTCGATCAGCGCGCCACATTCATGGGTGGTGGCCAGCCGGCGCAATTGGTCGAGCTCGAAGGTCAGCCGTGCGATGGGCGTGCGCAGTTCGTGGGAGACACCATTGGTCAGCTCGCGCTGGTTGGCGATCAAGCCCTCGATGCGCGCGGCCATCTGGTTGAAATGCTCGGCCAGTTCGCGAATGTTCGAGCGCCGGGACAGGTACAGGCGCGCACTGAAGTCGTTTTCGCCGAAGCGTTGCGCCGCCTCGCGCAGCCGCTCCAGGTCACGCCAGTGCGGACGGACCCAGAAAAACAGGACAATCCCCAGCAAGCAACTGAGCATCGCATAGGCCCCGGCACTGTAGAGCAGGGCGATGTTCGGCTCGTTGGGCAAATCGATCTGGAGCACTTGCGAGCCGTTGTCGATGGGGGCGATGAACCGAGTCAACTCTTCGCGTACCACCAACTTGTCACCCGCCAACAGCGCCTTTTCGTGCGGCTGCAAGTCCAGTTGCGCTTTTTCCACCAGGCTCAGGGCCAGGCCATAGTGGGGTTGAAGCTCGTGCAAGCGCTGCACTCGCGCCTCGGTAGACAAGGGCCGCACCTGCTCCACCAGGCTGTAGGCCGGGCCGCGTACGGCGTCGCGATAATACTCCTCGCCAGCCCAGCCGAACCACCAGGTGAACGCGTGCTCGACGGTAGTGATCGACACCGCAAACCCCAGTGCCAGGGTGAGGTAGAGCCCCAGGAACAGCCGTAGCATTTAAACCTCCCAGCCGAACGGATTGAACAGGTAGCCCTTGCCCCAGATGGTCTTGATGCACAGTGGCTCACGCGGGTTGTCGTGCAGCTTGCTGCGCAACTTGCTGACATACACGTCCACGCTGCGATTGAGCCCGTCAAAGGCGATGCCGCGCAGGCGGTTGAGAATGTCGTCGCGCGAGAGGATCTGCCCCGCCGCACTGGCCAGCATCCACAACATCTCGAACTCCATGGTGCTCAGTTCGATCACTTCATCACCCAGGCGCACTACGCGGCTGGCCTTGTCGATGCTCAGGCGCCCGAACTCCAGGCCTTCACGCTCGCTCCCCTCACCGGCCTGGCGGCGTTGCAGGGCGCGCAGGCGGGCCAGCAGCACCGGCGGCTGGATCGGCTTGATCACGTAGTCATCGGCGCCCGACTCCAGGCCCAGGATATGGTCCAGGTCATCTTCACGCTCCGTGAGAATGACGATGGGCGTGGCCGACTGGCTGCGAATCGACCGGCAGATCTGCAGGCCGCTGAGGCCTGGGAGCATCAGGTCGAGCAGCACCAGCGTCGGGCGCACCTGTTCGAATGCCGCCAGCGCCTCGTCGCCACGGTGCACGCAGTGCACCTCGAAGCCATGCTGGCTGAGAAACTGCGCGATTAAACTGGCGAGCTTGAGGTCGTCCTCAACCAGCAGAACCTTGATCAATCCGGGGCTGTCCATAGGTGGCAATTCCAGCAGGCAGGGGGGTGGCTGTATAGAAAACGGCTGAACGCCGAGTGTATGTCTACAGTTGGGCAGCGTCTGTGAATAAGTGTGCGGCGCCCGTACACGGTTTTTAACAAGCCCTGATGCTGTTCATTGCCGTGGCGCTGAGGGAGAATCGGCGCCCATGTTCCCCTGGGAGGATGACTGAATGAAACCGATGGTATGGCTGGTATTGGCGACCCTGGCGTTTGGCGCACACGCCGCCGAAGAAGACTCCACGCCCTGTGACAATGTCGAAACCGACCAGCAGAACTACGACTGCGCGCTGTTCAACCGCACCACCGCCGAGCGCGAGCTAAAGGCCTCCTTCCGCGAGCGCCTGGACGGAGTAAAGGAGCAGTTCGGCAGAGACAGCGCCAAGGTTGCCAAGGCCACCGCATTGCTCAATGACGCCCAAGCCAAATGGGAGCTGTCGCGCGAGGCCGACTGCAAGGTCGAGACCTTCGACGTAAAGCCGGGCAAGCCGCTCGAAACCGCCTTGAACAACTGCCTGGCACAACGCAGCGACGATCGTTCTGCCTACTTGCAGGACCTCGGCCCGCAAGACCAGATACCTGAACAAGAATGAGAACGTCATGAAAATCTGCGGTATTGAAATCAAAGGCAGCGAAGCCTTGCTCGCCGTCGTCACCCTGGACGCCGGCACCCCGGCCCACCTGGCGCTGAGCACCAAGAAACTGGCCCTGGACGACGACGAGGATGCCGCCCAGGTCAAAGCCTTTGCGGCCGCCGCCCGCGCCTTTGTCGGTGAGCACGGCATCGACACCCTGGCGATCAAGAAGCGCAGCAAGAAGGGTGACTTCGCCGGTGGCCCGACCACCTTCAAGATCGAAGGCATCCTGCAACTGCTGGACAACTGCACGGTGGAGCTGGTTTCGCCGCAGACCGCTACCGCACAAGCCAAGAAGCACAATCTTGAGCTGCCCGCGTCGCTGAACAAGTACCAGCACGAAGCCTACAAGAGCGCTTGCGCGCTGCTGCTCAAGCGCCGCTGAGAGAATCTGCCGCCATTGACCGCCTGCTTCATGAAGGGCGGTTGCGGCCCAACTTTTCATGAGCACTGGCGAATTCGTCGGCCGCTAACGCCGCACCCAGCGATATCTCAAGGCCCAGGCAGAAGCCGGCGATTATTTCGGCAAGCTTGGACTTCCCTCCCATTCCGGCGCAGCCCAGCAAATCAAGGCATTCACGTTGCTGCGGCAAGCCGGTACCCCCTCCGACAGTGCCAATAATCAGGCTTGGCAGCACCAACGCTGCATAGAGGCTGCCGTCAGCATCGAGTTCCAGATGGAGATGCCCAATAGCGGACTCATGGACACTGGCAATATCCTGGCCGGTGGCCGTGAAAAGCGCAGCTATTGCATTGGCTATATTGAAATTGATCCCCAACATGCCGGCCGCTATGGCACCACTGACGCCACGCTGATAACAGCGCACGATGCCCTGCGGGGTAGTGCGAAGTACCTGACGCACAACAGCCTCCGATAAAACACAATCCGCCACCACCCGGCACCCTCGACCTTGTATGAATGACTGAAACGAGGCTTTCTTGTCACTCGAGAGATTGGACTCGATCATGAAATGCTTGATCACATGGCCGGTGTGCAGGTGAAACTGCACGCGCAGCCATTGCGAAAGAACCCAGGTAATCGTGGTCACCATGTTCTGGCCCGCCGCATCACCTGTTTCAAACATAAAGTGAACATGCACAATGCGGCCGATCAGTTGCGGCTCAACCGCTATTAAGGTGCCATGTTGGGTGAGTGGTTTGACTTGAGCTTGCAGTGACGGCAACTGATCAATGACGAAGGCACGAAAGCGCAAGGCCTCACACAGGGTTTGCAGCTCGAAATAGGGCACGCGCATCATGCGCTGCCCCAGAAATGCTGCATTGACCCCACCCGCCAACGTCAATGCCGCTGCGCCTCTTGATACCGAGGCGACCAGTGCCCCCTCTGTCGTCGCCAGCGGTGCATAAAATTCGCCAAGGGCGAAAAGCCCATTGATTTTCAGTGGCCCGGCAATACCGACGGGCACTTCGACAGAGCCGATCAATGCCTCGGTGTTATGAATTACCCGCTCACTGTCGAAACTTATCGTGCCGACGCAATCAAGTGCTACGCCAGTTTCGCTGCGCAAGAATTCCAATCGCGCCTGCCGGGCGACTTCACTGTACTCCCCCTTGGCAGGTAGGCGTGACGGTACTTTCATGAATACCCCCAACACGATCAAATTGAAGTGAAGCGACCAGCCACTTCATGGGAACTTGACTGTAGCCTTAACAGATGACTTACATACCTGATAGAAATACTAGTTATGTCCCATCGCGCTATACGTATTGGAAATATATACGTACTTATTCAGACACATACTCACCCCGAGAACCTATGGCCGAGCTATCAACGTGTGCTCTCAAGCAATACGCCAGGAAACCCAAAGGGTCTGACATTGCTCGGCAGGCACTAAACGCTCAAGCGCCGCTGAGCTGATTGGCCGGCGCCTGCCGGTCTTCCCGTGGGCAGCGCTGGAAACGGGCGCGGTAGCTGCGGGTGAAATACGACGGTGAGTCGAAGCCGCAGGCCAGGCTGACCTCCAGCACACTGAGGTCGGTCTGGCGCAGCAGCTGGTGGGCCTTGTCCAGGCGCAAGCGCAGGTAGAAGTTGCTCGGCGTGTCGTTCAGGTACAGGCGGAACAGGCGCTCCAACTGACGCCGGCTGACCTGCACCGAGTCGGCCAGCACCAGGGTGTTGAGCGGCGCCTCGGTATTGCGCTCCATGGCCCCGATCACCTGCACCAGTTTCTTGTTGCTGATGCCGTAGCGCGAGGCGATCTGCATGCGCTGGTGGTCCTGGCGCGGGCGGATGCGCCCGAGCACGAACTGCTCCGACACCTGGATCGCCAGCTCCGCACCATGGGCCTGGCCGATCAGGTCGAGCATCAGGTCGATGGACGCCGTGCCACCGGCCGAGGTGATGCGTCGCCGATCCACCTCGAACAACTCCTGGGTGGCGTCCAGCCGTGGATAGCGCTCCTTGAACGCCTCCAGTGCTTCCCAGTGCAGCGTTACCCGGTGCCCTTCCAGCAAGCCCGCTTCGGCCAACACCACGCTGCCGGTATCGATGCCGCCGAGCACCACGCCGTCGTGATCAAGCTTGCGCAACCACTGCTGCAAGGCCGCGCTGACACTGCGCAGCGGCTCGAAGCCGGCCACCACCAGCAGGGTCGCCCCCTTGCCCAGCCCTTCCAGCCCGCCGTCAGCATTCACCGACATGCCGTTGCTCGCCTGCACCGCCCCGCCGTCCAGGCTCAGCACCTTCCAGCGGTACAGCTCGCCGCGAAAACGGTTGGCCACCCGCAGCGGCTCGACGGCCGAAATAAAGCCGATGGCGGAGAAACCGGGGAGCAGCAAAAAGGCGAATTCCTGGGGCATGGCGGCGACTCGTGGGCCAGGGTCTAGGGTTAATACCGCGCGTGTCGCCGCAGTGCAAGTGGCGGTCGCCAGGGTGCGATTGTTCCGCGCGCCGCCCGCGTAACTTGAGCAGCACGGTCCGCAGAGGCCGCCCCCCATAACAACTAGAACTGCCGTTGGAGGAGCCACCATGAACAGATTGATCAGCCGTAGCCTGCTGACGCTCGTCGCTACCGCAATCCTCAGCACCAACGTGGTCATGGCCGCGGAGCCCGCCGCCTGCCAGAACGTGCGCCTGGGCGTGGTCAACTGGACCGACGTGATGGCCACCAGCGCCATGACCCAGGTGCTGCTCGACGGCCTGGGCTACAAGACCAAGCAGACCAGTGCCTCGCAACAGATCATCTTCGCCGGCATCCGCGACCAGCGCCTGGACATGTTCCTCGGCTACTGGAACCCGATCATGACCCAGACCATCACCCCGTTCGTCGACGGCAAGCAGGTCAAGGTACTCGACCAGCCCAGCCTGGAAGATGCCCGGGCGACCCTGGCAGTGCCGAAATACCTGGCGGACAAGGGCCTGAAAACCTTCGCCGACATCGCCAAATTCGAGAAGGAACTGGGCGGCAAGATCTACGGCATCGAGCCAGGCTCGGGTGCCAATACGCAGATCAAGGCGATGATCGCCAAGAACCAGTTCGGCCTGGGCAAGTTCCAGCTGGTGGAGTCCAGCGAGGCCGGCATGCTCGCCGCCGTCGACCGCGCCGTGCGGCGCAAGGAAGCCGTGGTGTTCTTCGGCTGGGCGCCGCACCCGATGAACGTCAACGTCGACATGGCCTACCTCAGTGGCAGTGAAAACGCCCTGGGCCCGGATGAAGGCCGCGCCACGGTGTGGACCGTGACCGCGCCGGACTACGCCGAACGCTGCCCGAACGTGAACAAGCTGCTGACCAACCTGAAATTCACCGCCGAGGACGAGAGCCGCATGATGCAGCCGCTGCTCGATCACAAGGACGCACTGCAATCGGCACGGCAATGGCTCAAGGATCACCCCGAAGACCAGAAGCGCTGGCTGGAGGGCGTGACCACCTTCGATGGCAAGCCGGCCGCCGACAACCTGCAACTGACCGCCAACTGACCTCAATGCCCCCGCACTTCGTGGCTTGCCGTGGCCGCGAAGTGCATGACGACGCCTGAAGGAAACCACCCATGAACCACGACGTCATCATCACCTGTGCCCTGACGGGCGCGGGCGACACCGCCAGCAAGAGCCACCTGGTGCCGGTTACCCCGAAACAGATCGCGGCGGCGGCGGTGGAGGCGGCCAAGGCCGGCGCCACCGTGGTCCACTGCCATGTCCGCGACCCGCAAACCGGCCGCTTCAGCCGCGATGTCGCGCTGTACCGCGAGGTGATGGAGCGTATCCGCGAGGCGGACGTCGACATCATCGTCAACCTCACCGCCGGGATGGGCGGCGACCTGGAAATCGGCCCCGGCGAAATGCCCATGGAGTTCGGCGCCGGCACCGACCTGATCGGCCCGTTGGAGCGTCTGGCCCACGTTGAAGCGCTGCTGCCGGAAATCTGCACCCTGGACTGCGGCACGCTCAACTTTGGCGATGGCAACAGCATCTACGTATCCACCCCGAGCCAACTGCGCGCCGGGGCCAAGCGCATAACCGAACTGGGGGTGAAGGCCGAGCTGGAGATCTTCGACACCGGCCACCTGTGGTTCGCCAAGCAGATGATCAAGGAAGGCCTGCTCGACGACCCGCTGTTCCAGCTGTGCCTGGGCATCCCGTGGGGCGCACCGGCCGACACCGCGACCATGAAAGCCATGGTCGACAACCTGCCAGCCGACGTGACCTGGGCCGGCTTCGGCATTGGCCGCATGCAGATGCCGATGGCCGCCCAGGCGGTGCTGCTCGGCGGCAATGTGCGGGTGGGCCTGGAAGACAACCTGTGGCTGGACAAGGGCGTGCTGGCAAGCAACGGCCAACTGGTCGAGCGTGCCTGCGAGATCCTCAGCCGCCTGGGCGCACGGGTGCTGAGCCCTGCCGAAGGTCGCGCGAAAATGAACCTGAGCCGCCGCTGAGCATTGGAGAATACGATGAGTTTTATCACCGAGATCAAGACCTTTGCTGCCCTGGGCAGCGGCGTGATCGGCAGCGGCTGGGTAGCCCGCGCCCTGGCCCATGGCCTGGACGTGGTGGCCTGGGACCCGGCGCCCGGCGCCGAGGCAGCGCTGCGCCAGCGCGTCGCCAATGCCTGGCCGGCGCTGCAGCAAAAAGGCCTGGCAGCCGGCGCGGCGCAAGACCGCCTGCGCTTCGTTGCGACCATTGAGGAATGCGTGCGCGACGCCGATTTCATCCAGGAAAGCGCGCCGGAACGGCTCGACCTGAAACTTGAACTGCACCGCAAGATCAGTGCGGCAGCCAAGCCCGATGCCTTGATTGGTTCGAGCACCTCGGGGCTGCTGCCCAGCGAGTTCTACGAGTCGGCCAGCCACCCGGAGCGTTGCGTGGTCGGGCATCCGTTCAACCCGGTGTACCTGCTGCCGCTGGTGGAAGTGGTGGGTGGCAGGCAGACCTCGCCACAGGCGGTGCAAGCGGCGATCAAGGTGTATGAATCACTGGGCATGCGCCCGCTGCATGTGCGCAAGGAGGTGCCCGGTTTCATTGCCGACCGCCTGCTCGAAGCGTTGTGGCGTGAGGCGCTGCACCTGGTCAACGATGGCGTGGCAACCACTGGCGAGATCGATGATGCGATCCGCTTTGGCGCCGGCTTGCGCTGGTCGTTCATGGGCACCTTCCTGACCTATACCCTGGCTGGGGGGGATGCCGGCATGCGGCATTTCATGAACCAGTTCGGGCCGGCCTTGCAGCTGCCCTGGACCTACCTGCCAGCGCCCGCGCTCACCGAGGGCCTGGTCGATGCGGTGGTGGATGGCACCACTGAACAACTGGGCAACCACAGCATTGCGGCGCTGGAGCGCTATCGTGATGATTGCCTGCTGGCGGTGCTGGACGCGGTGAAAGCGACCAAGGCCAAGCACGGCATGGCTTTCAGCGACTGAATGGAGTGTGCGATGCCTGCGTTGATCACTTACCAGACCCCGGTGCTGGCCGACTGGGTCGATTACAACGGGCATCTGCGCGATGCCTTCTACCTGCTGATTTTCAGCTATGCCACCGATGCGTTCATGGACCGCATCGGTCTGGACAGCGACAACCGCAGCGCCAGCGGCAACTCGCTGTTTACCCTGGAGTGCCATCTGAACTACCTGCATGAGGTGAAGCTGGGCACGCCGGTGTGGGTGCAAACCCAGGTGATCGGCCATGACCGCAAGCGCCTGCACCTGTATCACAGCCTGCACCGCGAAGGGTTTGCCGAGGTGTTGGCGGCGAGTGAGCAGATGCTGCTGCATGTGGACCTGGCGGGGCCGAAATCGGCGCCGTTTGCGGATGCGGTGGTGCAGCGCTTGCTGGGGATTGTGTCGCAGCAGCAGGATTTGCCAGCGGCTGAATTTGTTGGCCGGGTGATCGGGTTGCCAAAATGAGTGCCTCATCGCGGGACTAGCCCGCGATGAGTCCACCACCCATATCTCAGCCCGGACCACTCCAAAAACGACCCACACTTAGCCAACCCTGCCATTGCGACAATCCGCCCTTGCCCTCCCCGCCAGCCCCTTCCAGAATCGACCCACGCGCTCTCCTGCCAAAAGGACAACAGCCATGATGCATGCGGATTTGATTGATCAGGACGACCTGCTGGGCCAACTGCGCGCCCTGGGGTTCGAGATGCCCGCCGGTGCCAGTGCCGAGCAGGCCTGTGAATGCGCAGTGCGCGGCTTGAGCGAGCCACGGGCTAGAGCGTTGCGGGGCATGGTGGAGCAGATGTACAGCGGCTCCGCGACCATCCTGCCGGCGGTGCGCCAGGCGATTGATCGGCAGTTGCTGCCGGCGTTGGCGCAGTTCAATTCAGTGCGCGGGTGACCGCAATCGCCGGCAAGGCCGGCTCCCACAGGGTTCGGCAGTAACCCGGACCCTGTGGGAGCCGGCCTTGCCGGCGAAAAAGGCCCAACGGGCCTTCAGCTACAACCGCACACTGGCAAACGTCGACTCATTGCGCGCCTGGCTCAACGCCGACATCGGCCCAGCCAACGGCGACAACACCAGCGCCTGCGGGATCGGCATCATCGCCATCTGCTGCGCGGTGTTCGAGCCCACCCGCTCATCACGCGGCGGAATGCCGAAGTACTCGCGGTAGCACTTGGAGAAGTGCGGCGTGGAAACAAACCCGCACACCGATGCCACCTCGATGATCGACATCGGCGTCTGCTTGAGCAACTGCCGCGCACGGATCAGCCGCAGCTTCAGGTAATACCGCGACGGCGAACAATGCAGGTACTTCTGGAACAAGCGCTCCAGCTGCCGACGCGACACCGCCACATACACCGCCAACTCATCCAAATCGATCGGTTCTTCCAGATTGGCCTCCATCAACGCGACGATTTCCTGCAGCTTCGGCTGGTTGGTACCAAGCATGTGCTTGAGCGGTACGCGCTGGTGGTCCTGCTCGTTGCGAATGCGCTCGTAGACGAACATCTCGGAAATCGCTGCCGACAATTCACGGCCATGATCGCGGCTGATCAGGTGCAGCATCATGTCCAGCGGCGCCGTGCCGCCGGAACTGGTGAAGCGGTTGCGGTCCAGGGTAAACAGCCGCGTGCTCATGCTCACCCGCGGGAACGCCTCCTGCATCGACGCCAGGCACTCCCAGTGCACGCTGCAATCAAAGCCGTCGAGCAAACCGGCACACGCCAGCGCCCAACTGCCGGTACACACCGCGCCCAAGCGCCGCGACTGGCGTGCCTGGCTCTGCAACCAGGTCACATGCTCGCGGGTCACGGTGCGCTGAATGCCAATGCCGCCGCAGACAATCACCGTGTCCATCACCGGCGCCTGGTGCATTGCCGCATCGGGGGTGATCTGCAAACCATCACTGGCCCACACCTGGCCACCGTCCACGCTCAAGGTGTGCCAGCGGTACAGCTCACGGCCGGACAACTGGTTGGCCATGCGCAGCGGCTCGACGGCCGAGGCCAGGGAGATCAGGGTGAAGCTGTCCAGCAGCAGGAAGCCGATGGATTGGGGTGTGCGGGCTTGGGGTTGGGTCCCGGAGTTGTACGGCGTCATCGCGGTCTCTCCTCACACAATGCAGGTTGCGCCTCAGGCACGGGCTTTTCTTGTCATGGCCCCGATTCGAATGCAGGGGCTTTGCCTATCACAACGCAAATGCCATGCCTGAAATTGAATGAGCATTCAACAAAACCTGAAAGCGACCTCGCGAGCGGTCTAAATAGCCCCTACGGAATGTGCCGGTAATAAACGCAAAGCACCGGCCCAAAGCGCGTCTGTAGGAACAGTGAGCAATTCGGTAGCACTTGTGGGAAGGATGCTCAGAAACGACATCGGCGATGTGTCACCGCCAGGGTGACCACCGCCGAATACCGGGTAAACGCAGGTTGTTTACAGTGCGCGCCAAAAGGTGGCGCGCGGTGGGCAGGCTGGGCGAAAACGGCGCAACGGGTTCAACATTCGATGGCGCTGACGGCCAGGCCGCCGCGCGAGGTTTCCTTGTATTTGTCGTGCATGTCGGCGCCGGTATCGCGCATGGTGCGGATTACCCGGTCGAGGGAAATGAAGTGTTCGCCATCACCGCGCAGGGCCATTTGCGCGGCGTTGATCGCCTTCACCGCAGCAATCGCGTTGCGCTCGATACACGGCACCTGGACCAGGCCGCCGACCGGGTCGCAGGTCAACCCGAGGTTGTGCTCCAAGCCGATCTCGGCGGCGTTTTCCAACTGCCCCGGGGTTGCCCCGAGCACTTCCGCCAACCCCGCCGCGGCCATCGCGCAGGCCGAGCCGACCTCGCCCTGGCAGCCGACCTCGGCGCCCGAGATCGAGGCGTTTTTCTTGCACAGGATGCCCACTGCTGCCGCGCCCAGGAAGAAGTCGACGACATTCGCCTCACTGACTTCGTCGCTGAAACGCATGTAGTAGTGCAACACCGCCGGGATGATTCCGGCCGCGCCATTGGTGGGTGCAGTGACCATCCGCCCACCCGCCGCGTTCTCTTCGTTGACCGCCAGGGCATACAGGTTGACCCACTCCATCGCGCTCAAGGTCGAGCCGATCACGTTGGGCTTGCCCAGCTCCTGCAAGCTGCGGTGCAGCCTGGCCGCGCGGCGCCGCACATTAAGCCCGCCAGGCAGGATGCCTTCATGCTTGAGGCCGCTTTCCACGCACGCCTGCATGGCCTGCCAGAGCTTCAACAGCCCCGCGCGGATCTCGGCCTCGCTGCGCCAGACCTTCTCGTTTGCCAGCATCAGTTGCGACACGCGCAGGTCGTTTTGCTTGCACAGCTCCAGTAGTTCTGCGGCGCTGTTGAAGTCGTACGGCAATACCGTGTTGTCGGCATCCAGCACCCCGCTGGCGGCCTGCGCGGCATCCACCACAAAGCCGCCGCCCACCGAGTAATAGGTGTCGCGGTGCAGCTCACCCTGCTCGCCTTCGGCAATCAGGGTCATGGCGTTGGGGTGATAGGGCAGGTTCTCCTCAAGCAGCAGCATGTCGCGCTGCCAGATGAACTCCACCGCCAGGCGACCGTCGAGCAGCAGCGTGTCGCTGTCGCGCAGCGCACTGATGCGCGGGCCGATGTGTGCGGGATCGATTGCGTCCGGCCATTCGCCCATCAAGCCCATGATCACCGCGTTGTCGCTGCCATGGCCGATACCGGTCGCCGACAGCGAGCCATACAGGCGCACCTCGACCCGCCGCACCTGCGCCATTTCCTCGCGTTCGCGCAGGCCCTGCACAAACAAAGCAGCGGCGCGCATGGGCCCGACGGTATGGGAGCTGGAGGGCCCGACACCGATCTTGAACAGGTCGAACACACTGATGGCCATGCCATGCACCTCCTGGGGGGACTGAGCTCCAGCGCCGTTTCGGCGGCGGTGGAACTGCTACGCTCAATGGGCGGCAATCCGCCGATTTCTCGCATCATCAGGCTTTTGGCAGCACGCACTACGTCTGCAACCGACGCGCTCTTGTCCAGCAACGCCGCCCCATGCCGACGGGGTTTTTGCGCCGTTTTTCAGCGGTGCAGACCCCGCAAAACAGCCAGATTCGAGGGCGATAACTCTGTAAACGACCTCATCGGCACTGGATGCGACCCTGTCTGTACTGGATACGACGCGACCTGTAGGCGTTTGCAGGGTGCTGTTAGATGATCGGTATCGACTCGATTGCACGGCACCCGTCCCGCTGTCGCCCGGCAGCCTGGCCCGACCGATTGCATTCCATAAAGCACGGCGGTCCCGTGGGACATCCGAAAAAACACCAAGGAGTCCATCCATGAAAGCTTCACCCTCGCTGTTGCTGGCCGCGCTGATGAGTCTGCCGGTGCTCGCCCAGGCCGCCGAGCCCGAGCAGTGTCGCACCGTCAACTTCTCCGACGTCGGCTGGACCGACATCACCGTCACCACTGCGGTGACCAGTGCGGTGCTCGAATCCCTCGGTTACAAGACCCGCACCACCATGATCTCGGTACCCGTGACCTACAAGTCGCTGGCCGACGGCAAGAACATGGACGTGTTCCTCGGCAACTGGATGCCGACCATGGAGAACGACATCAAGCAGTACCGCGATGCTGGCACCGTGGAAACCGTGCGGGCCAACCTGGAGAACGCCAAGTACACCCTCGCCGTGCCCCAGGCCCTGTATGACAAGGGCCTGAAAAGCTTCGCCGACATCGCCAAGTTCAAGAAGGAGCTGGACGGCAAGATCTACGGCATCGAACCGGGCAACGACGGCAACCGCACCATCCAGAGCATGATCGACAAGAACGCCTTCGGCCTTAAAGACGCCGGCTTCAAGGTGGTCGAATCCAGTGAAGCGGGGATGCTCTCGCAGGTTGATCGCGCTGCCCGCCGTGGCACCGACGTGGTGTTCCTGGGCTGGGAACCGCACCCGATGAACACTCGCTTCAAGATGAAGTACCTGGAAGGCGGCGACGACTTCTTCGGCCCCGATTACGGCAAGGCCACGGTGCTCACCAACACCCGCAAGGGCTACACCCAGGAATGCGCCAACGTGGGCCAGTTGCTGAAGAACCTGTCCTTCACCCTGGACATGGAGAGCACGCTGATGGGCAAGGTGCTCGACGACAAGGTCAAACCCGATGCCGCCGCCAAGGCCTGGCTCAAGCAGAACCCGCAGGTGCTCGAGACCTGGCTGGCGGGCGTGACGACCGTAGACGGCAAACCTGGCCTGGAGGCGGCCAAAGCCAACCTGCTGAAGTAAGCAACACGCGGCGGCGGGTTCGCCCGCCGCTGGCTGTCTTAAACCCTTTGCCGGTGGATGCTCGCTATCATGCTGATCGATAACAAAATACCCTTGGGCCAGTACATCGCGGGCTTTGTCGAATGGTTGACCCAACATGGCGCCAACTACTTCGATGCGTTCGCCGAAGCGCTGGAATTCATGATCCACGGCGTGACCGGGGCACTGACCTGGTTCAACCCCTTCGTCCTGATTGGCCTGATTGCGGTGATCGCTCACTTGATCCAGCGCAAATGGGCCCTGACGCTGTTTTGCGTCTTGTCGTTCCTGCTGATCCTCAACCTGGGGTACTGGCAGGAAACCATGGAAACCCTGGCCCAGGTGCTGTTCGCCACCCTGGTGTGCGTGGCCATCGGCGTGCCACTGGGCATCCTCGCGGCGCACAAGCCGATGTTCTACACGGTGATGCGCCCGGTGCTCGACCTGATGCAGACCGTACCCACTTTCGTCTACCTGATCCCGACCCTGACCCTGTTCGGCCTGGGCGTGGTCCCGGGGCTGATCTCGACGGTGGTGTTCGCCATCGCCGCACCGATCCGCCTGACCTACCTGGGCATTTGCGACGTGCCCCAGGAACTGCTCGACGCCGGCAAGGCCTTTGGCTGCTCGAAGCGTCAGCTGTTGTCGCGCATTGAACTACCCCATGCCATGCCGAGCATTGCCGCCGGCGTGACCCAATGCATCATGCTGTCGTTGTCGATGGTGGTGATTGCCGCGCTGGTGGGGGCCGACGGCCTCGGCAAGCCGGTGGTCAACGCACTGAACACCGCCGATATCGCCCTGGGCTTTGAAGCCGGCCTGGCAATTGTGTTGCTGGCAATCATGCTCGACCGCATCTGCAAACAACCTGAATTACCGGTAAGAGGTGAAGCATGAGCATTATTCGCTTCGAAGATGTCGACGTAATCTTCTCCACGCGACCGCGTGAGGCCTTAAGCCTGCTCGACCAGGGCCTTTCGCGGGAGCAGATCCTCAAGCAAACCGGGTTGGTGGTCGGCGTCGAAAAGGCCAACCTGGATATCAACAAAGGCGAGATCTGCGTGCTCATGGGCCTGTCCGGCTCGGGCAAGTCGAGCCTGCTGCGCTGCATCAACGGCCTCAATACCGTCAGCCGTGGCAAGTTGTTCGTCGAGCACGAAGGCTCGAACATCGACATCGCCCACTGCACCCCGGTCGAATTGAAGATGATGCGCACCAAGCGCATCGCCATGGTGTTCCAGAAGTTCGCCCTGATGCCCTGGCTGACCGTGCGCGAGAACATCAGCTTTGGCCTGGAGATGCAGGGCCGCCCGGAAAAGGAACGGCGCAAGCTGGTGGATGAAAAGCTTGAGCTGGTGGGCCTGACCCAGTGGCGCAACAAGAAGCCCGACGAGCTGTCGGGCGGCATGCAGCAGCGGGTCGGCCTGGCCCGGGCGCTGGCGATGGATGCCGACATCCTGCTGATGGACGAGCCGTTCTCCGCGCTCGACCCGCTGATTCGCCAGGGCTTGCAGGACGAGCTGCTGGAGCTGCAACGCAAGCTCAACAAGACCATCGTGTTCGTCAGCCATGACCTCGATGAAGCGCTGAAGCTGGGCAGCCGGATCGCGATCATGAAGGACGGCAAGATCATCCAGTACAGCCGGCCCGAGGAGATCGTGCTGAACCCGGCGGACGACTATGTGCGCACCTTCGTCGCCCATACCAACCCGTTGAACGTGCTGTGCGGGCGCAGCCTGATGCGCACGCTGGACAAGTGCAAACGGATCAACGGCTCGGTGTGTCTCGACCCGGGTGGCGATTCGTGGCTGGACCTGGCGGAGGGCAATACCATCAAGGGTGCACGCCAGGGCGCCAACGGCATGGACTTGCAGAACTGGGCGCCGGGTGACGCAGTGGAAGGCCTGGGGCGCAAGCCGACGTTGGTCAGTGCGAGCATCGGCATGCGCGATGCCCTGCAGATCCGCTACCAGACCGGCAACAAGCTGGTGTTGCAGGAAGGCAACCAGGTGGTGGGCATTCTCGGTGACAGCGAGCTGTATCACGCGTTGTTGGGCAAGAACCTCGGTTAGGTTCGCTAGCCTTGTGCAATCGCGATGGACCGCGATTGCGGGTTGTATCATTCCCGCCTGTTTTCCTCTCCCCCTTGGTGAATCACCCCACGCCCCGTGGGAGCCGGCCTTGCCGGCGATGAGGCCTGAACAGTCGGCGACCGCGCTGCGGTCGATCGCTGGCAAGGCCAGCTCCCACCAAGATCAGTGCAAGACAGTTGCTCCCTCAACAATCAGTGCAAGACAGTTACCCCGGAAACGAAAAAGGCCCCACCGTCACCGGCAGAGCCCTCTCCTATTCACCGATCAACGATCAGCTGTACACACGGCCCAGCAGCTGGCGATGGCTTTCGAACTGGTCGAGCACATCACGGGTGATCTGATCGACGCTGAAGCCCATCAGGTCATACTCCTGGCTACCGTTGTGCAGGTACACCTCGGCACGGTAGAAGCGCTGACGCACATCGCTTTCACCTTCCACCGGCGCTTCGCTCGGTGCGGCCATGTAACCGTCCAGGCTGACTTCGTAGACGAAAGGATTGCCCTCTTCCATCTCGATGCGCAGGCCCATCGCCGAACGCGACTGACCCACCCGGGTCTGCACCTGCAAGCCCATGTTCTGCAGCTGCGCCGCCGCGTCTTTCAACGCCGGGCTGACCTGCTTGTCCATGAACCGCTGAACCATCGCCTGGGTAGGCTGCAGGTCCAGCTGCGACAGACGCTCTCTGAAGCCACGACGACCACGGGCAGCCAGTTCGGCTTGCTCCTGCTCGACCTGGCTGTCCTGCTTCATGGCCTTGTACAGGCCGAACATGAACAGCACCAGCACCACCGAGAACGGCAGGCCCGCCAGCACCACCATGGTCTGCATCGCCGCGAAGTTGCCGGCAAACAGCAGGCCGATGGTCACCAGGGTGATGATTGCCGACCAGAGGATACGCAGCCAGTTGGGCGCGTCCTCGTCAACGTCGCCGCCTTTGCAGGAAAGGTTGGCCATCATCACGGCACCGGAGTCCGCCGGGGTCAGGAACAGCACGAAGCCGACGAAGATTGCCACGCCCACCACGATCTTCGACGCTGGGTAATGCTCCAGCAGCTGGTAGATCGACATCGACGGTTGTTCCAGCGCTGTTCGTCCCAGCTCCACCGCACCATGGTTCATCACCAGGTCCAAGGCGGTGTTGCCGAAGATCGACAGCCACGCCAGGGTGAAGCCCAACGGGATCAGCAGTACGCCGGCAACCAGCTCGCGCACGGTACGACCGCGCGAGATACGGGCAATGAACATGCCGACGAATGGGGCCCAGGAAATCCACCAGGCCCAGTAGAACACGGTCCACAGGCCCAACCAGCGCTCCGACTTCTCGGCGTCGCCTTCATAGACGTACAGGTCGAAGGTCTTGAGGATCGCACCGTTCAGGTAGTCACCGATGTTCTGCACGAAGCTGTTGAGCAGGTGCAGAGTCGGGCCATTGAGCAGCACGAACAGCAGCAGGCCGCTGAACAGGATGATGTTCAGGTTGGACAGGCGGCGGATGCCATTCTCCACACCCGACACCGCAGCAATGGTCGCCACGGTGCTCATCACCAGGATCACGATCAACAGGTTGGTGTTGCTGTGCTCCATGCCGAACAGGTACTCAAGCCCCGACGACACTTGCATTGCACCGATACCCAGGTTGGTCACCAGGCCCAGCAGGGTCACGAACATGCCGAAGATATCGACGGTGTGACCGGCAGCGCCTTTTACCCAACGCTCGCCCACCAGCGGGTACAGCGCCGAACGCAAGGCCAGCGGCTGGTTGTGACGGTAGGCGAAGTACGCCACGGCCAGACCGACCAGCGCATAGATCGCCCAGCCATGCAGGCCCCAGTGCAGGAAGGTCAGTTGCAGGCCTTCACGCGCCGATTGCAGGGTGGCAGGTGCGCCTTCTGGCGGGTTGAAGTAGTGGTCCAGCGGCTCGGACGCGCCGAAATACAGCAGCGAGATACCGATACCGGAGGAGAACAACATGCCGGCCCAGGCGCCGTAGCTGAAGTCCGGCGTGTCGTCCTTGCCGCCCAGCTTGAGCTTGCCGAAGTTCGAAAACGCCAGAACGATGACGAACAGCAGGTAGCTGCCAATCACCAGCATGTAATACCAGCCAAAGCTGCGCGACAGCCAGGCTTGCGCCTCGCCGAGCACCCGACCTGCGGTTTCCGGGACCGCGATCAGCAAGGCAGTCAACAACAGGATCAGCAGCGCGGAGGTGTAGAACACGACGCTGTTGACCCGGACCCTCTCGGCAGGGGTCTTTATCAGGGAGGCAGAACTCATTGCACAGATGCTCCAGGCAGTGCGGAGAAAAACTGAAAACGACCTGAACCTGCGCAATTGGTGCAATAGCCCCACTGCGTCAGGTGTTATAAAAGCACCTTGAAAAAACCGTGTTCCCGAATCGATTGCGTTGAAAAAAAACAGGCCGAATCCCCTTCCCGAGGGTTCACCGCACGGTACGACACCGTTCGGCAGATCTGTTCAACGCTTCGATAAAAACCGTCAACGCCTGTATTACGGGGGCTGCGGGCTTTTCTGGGGTGCCAATTCGTGCGTACTGAACGGCTCAAAAAGCTGTCAATGGCACAGATTGTCGCAGAGCTTATTCTTTGTTGATTGAACGTTCAATCAAAACAAAATAGACTGGCCTTCGCCGAGGCAGCCGCTTGTCGACTGCCCGCAGGCCTGAGGAGATTTGCAAGATGCCCAAGGTCGGTATGCAACCCATTCGCCGCCAGCAGTTGATCGAAGCCACACTGGTGGCCATCGACCAGGTCGGGATGGGTGACGCCAGCATTGCGCTGATCGCCCGTTTGGCCGGCGTGTCGAACGGCATCATCAGTCACTACTTTCAGGACAAGAACGGCCTGATCGCAGCGACCATGCGGTACCTGATGAATGCGCTGATCGACAACGTCGTCGCCCGCCGACAGGCGCTCAACGACGACAGCCCGCGAGCCCACCTGAAGGTGATCATCGAAGGCAACTTCGACGCCAGCCAGGTCAACGGCCCGGCGATGAAAACCTGGTTGGCATTCTGGGCCACCAGCATGCACCAGCCGTCTTTGCACAGGTTGCAGCGGATCAACGATCACCGCTTGTATTCCAACCTGTGCTGTCAGTTCCGCCGTGTACTGCCGTTGCCCGAGGCACGCAGTGCGGCCCGTGGACTGGCAGCGTTGATCGACGGTCTGTGGCTGCGCGGTGCGTTGTCCGGAGACGCGTTCGACACCGACCAGGCGCAGCAAATCGCTTTCGAATACATGGATCTACAACTGGCTAAACAGACGAGCCCGGACAAACAACACCAGGCCTCTGAACCACCGCGCCCGGCGATTGCCAAACAGGCAGGAGCGACGCGCGGATAGCCAACACACAAATGCACTTGCGAGGACACTATGGCCCGTTTCGAACTGCAAAAACTCTACATTGATGGTGGTTATGTCGACGCTTCCAGCGACGCTACCTTTGACGCCATCAACCCGGCCAACGGCGAAGTCCTCGCCCAGGTGCAACGCGCTACCCAAGCCGACGTCGAGCGCGCCGTAGAAAGCGCCGAACGTGGCCAGAAAATCTGGGCCGCAATGACCGCCATGCAGCGTTCGCGCATCCTGCGCCGCGCCGTCGACATCCTGCGCGAGCGCAACGATGAGCTGGCCGCCCTGGAAACCCTGGACACCGGCAAGTCCTACTCCGAAACCCGCTACGTCGACATCGTTACCGGTGCAGACGTGCTGGAATACTACGCAGGCCTGGTGCCAGCCATCGAAGGCGAGCAGATCCCGCTGCGTGACAGCTCGTTCGTCTACACCCGCCGCGAGCCGCTGGGCGTGACCGTCGGTATCGGCGCCTGGAACTACCCGATCCAGATCGCCCTGTGGAAATCCGCCCCTGCCCTGGCAGCTGGCAACGCGATGATCTTCAAGCCAAGTGAAGTCACCTCGCTGACCACCCTGAAACTGGCCGAGATCTACACCGAAGCCGGCCTGCCGGACGGCGTGTTCAACGTTCTGACCGGCAGCGGCCGTGAAGTCGGCACCTGGCTGACCGAGCACCCGCGCATCGAGAAAGTCTCCTTCACCGGCGGCACCGACACCGGCAAGAAAGTCATGGCCAGCGCTTCGAGCTCCTCGCTCAAGGAAGTCACCATGGAGCTGGGCGGCAAGTCCCCGCTGATCATCTGCGAAGACGCCGACCTCGATCGCGCCGCCGACATCGCCATGATGGCCAACTTCTACAGCTCGGGCCAGGTCTGCACCAACGGCACCCGCGTGTTCATCCCGTCCTCGATGAAAGCCGCCTTCGAAGCCAAGATCGCCGAGCGCGTTGCGCGCATCCGCGTTGGCGACCCGCAAGACGAGAACACCAACTTCGGCCCACTGGTCAGCTTCGCTCACCTGGAAAACGTCCTGGGCTACATCGCCAAGGGTAAAGAAGAAGGTGCCCGCGTACTGTGTGGCGGCGAGCGCCTGAGCGCTGGCGACTTCGCCAAGGGCGCCTACGTTGCACCGACCGTGTTCACCGACTGCCGCGACGACATGACCATCGTCAAGGAAGAGATCTTCGGCCCAGTGATGAGCATCCTGGCCTACGAGACCGAAGAAGAAGTCATCCGTCGTGCCAACGACACCGACTTCGGCCTGGCCGCTGGCGTGTGCACCAACGACATCAGCCGCGCCCACCGCATCATCCACCAGCTGGAAGCCGGTATCTGCTGGATCAACGCCTGGGGCGAATCGCCAGCCGAAATGCCGGTTGGCGGCTACAAGCAATCGGGTGTCGGCCGTGAAAACGGCGTGAGCTCGCTGGCCCAGTACACCCGCATCAAGTCGGTACAAGTCGAGCTGGGCAGCTACAACTCGGTGTTCTAAGCACCCCTGTAGCCGCGCCTGCCCCACAAGGGCAGGCGCTTCCCGTTCCCCTGCTCACTGCCACTGAGGGTACTTAGCATGTCCCATGAATTCGATTACATCATCGTCGGTGCCGGTTCTGCCGGTAACACCCTGGCGACCCGCCTGACCGAAGACCAAGGCGTTACCGTCCTGCTGCTGGAAGCTGGCGGCCCGGACTACCGCGCCGACTTCCGCACCCAGATGCCAGCCGCGCTGGCCTTCCCTCTGCAAGGCCGCCGCTACAACTGGGCCTACGAGACCGATGCCGAGCCGCACATGGACGGCCGTCGCATGGAATGCGGTCGCGGCAAGGGTCTGGGTGGTTCCTCGCTGATCAACGGCATGTGCTACATCCGCGGCAACGCCATGGACTACGACGGCTGGGCGAACCTGCCAGGCCTGGAAGACTGGAGCTACCTGGACTGCCTGCCGTACTTCCGCAAGGCGGAAACCCGCGACATCGGCCCGAACGACTGGCACGGTGGCGATGGCCCGGTCAGCGTGACCACGCCCAAAGCCGGCAACAACCCGCTGTTCCACGCCATGGTCGAGGCCGGCGTGCAGGCAGGTTACCCGCGCACCGAAGACCTGAACGGCTTCCAGCAGGAAGGTTTCGGCCCGATGGACCGTACCGTGACGCCTAAAGGCCGTCGTGCCAGTACCGCACGCGGCTACCTGGACACCGCCAAGAAGCGTTCGACCCTGACCATCGTCACCCATGCCCTGACCGACCGCGTCGTGTTCGAAGGCAAGCGTGCCATTGGCGTGACCTACCTGGTCGGCGCCAGCGAAGAGCGCGTTGAAGCCCGTGCCCGCAAGGAAGTCATCGTGTGCAGCGGCGCCATCGCCTCGCCGCAACTGCTGCAGCGCTCCGGCGTCGGCCCGGCCGAACTGCTGAAAAGCCTGGATATCCCAGTGGTTCACGACCTGCCAGGCGTGGGCGAGAACCTGCAGGACCACCTTGAGCTGTACCTGCAATACGCGTGCACCCAGCCGGTTTCGCTGTACCCGTCGCTGCTTTGGTACAACCAGCCGGCAATTGGTGCCGAGTGGCTGTTCAACGGCACCGGCATCGGCGCCAGCAACCAGTTCGAAGCGGGTGGTTTCATCCGTACCCGTGCTGAGTTCGAATGGCCGAACATCCAGTACCACTTCCTGCCGGTCGCGATCAATTACAACGGCAGCAACGGTGTTCAGGAACACGGCTTCCAGGCACACATGGGTTCGATGCGTTCGCCTAGCCGTGGCCGTATCCAGGCCAAGTCGAAAGACCCGCGCCAGCACCCGAGCATCCTGTTCAACTACATGGCCACCGAGCAGGACTGGCAGGAATTCCGCGACGGCATCCGCCTGACCCGTGAAATCATGGCCCAGCCTGCACTGGACGCCTACCGTGGTCGCGAGATCAGCCCGGGCGCTGCGGTGCAGACCGACGAAGAGCTGGACACGTTCATCCGTGAACACGCCGAGACCGCGTTCCACCCGTCCTGCTCGTGCAAGATGGGCACCGACGAGATGGCTGTGGTTGATGGCCAGGGTCGCGTGCATGGCATGCAGGGCCTGCGTGTGGTCGATGCCTCGATCATGCCGATCATCACCACGGGCAACCTGAACGCCCCGACGATCATGATCGCCGAGAAAATCGCCGACAAGATCCGTGGCCGCCAGCCGCTGGCACGCAGCACTGCCAAGTACTACGTCGCCAATGGCGCGCCGGTAAAAGGCAAGGCCATGCGTGAGGTCAAGCAGGCTTAAACCCTGCTGACTCCATCGCCGGCAAGGCCGGCTCCCACAGGGTTTACAGGGTCTCGAGCTGCACAAGACCTACTGTGGGAGCCGGCCTTGCCGGCGATGGGGCCCCCACCTTCCCCGCAAAATCCCTCCCGCCCCCGCAACACCCCACCCGCACAGCCCTCTGCGTGATCAACGCTTTACAGCCCGCCAAGCGCTCAGGTTAGAATCCCCTGGCATGCGACCTGCTAGTAAATTGCCTGTTAGCGGTTTGTTCCCCTTTTGTTTTCCCCGGAGTACTGCCTTTGGATGCGTCCACCATCAATAGCGTTTTCTTGATCGGCGCATTGCTGGTAGGGGCAAGTATTCTGGTCAGTTCACTGTCGTCACGCCTGGGCATCCCGATCCTGGTGATCATCCTCGCGGTCGGCATGATCGCCGGGGTCGATGGCGGCGGCATCATCTTCGACAACTACCCCACCGCCTACCTGGTCGGCAACCTCGCCCTGGCCGTGATCCTCCTCGACGGCGGCTTGCGCACCCGGGTAGCGAGCTTTCGCGTAGCGCTCTGGCCGGCTCTTTCGCTGGCCACGGTCGGGGTACTGATCACCACCGGCCTGACCGGCATGATGGCCGCCTGGCTGTTCAACCTGAACCTGATCCAGGGCCTGCTGATCGGCGCCATCGTCGGCTCCACCGACGCCGCCGCAGTGTTCTCGCTGCTGGGCGGCAAGGGCCTCAACGAACGGGTCTCGGCCAGCCTTGAAATCGAATCCGGCAGCAACGACCCGATGGCGGTGTTCCTCACCGTCACCCTGATCGGCATGCTCGCCAGCGGCGAAACCGGGCTGCACTGGAGCCTGCTCACCCACCTGCTGCGCGAATTCGGCATTGGCGGGCTGATCGGCCTGGGCGGCGGCTGGCTGATGCTGCAACTGGTCAACCGGATCAACCTGGCCGGCGGCCTGTACCCGATCCTGGTGGTGGCCGGCGGCCTGGTGATCTTCGCCCTGACCAACGCCCTGCATGGCAGCGGCTTCCTCGCCGTATACCTGTGCGGCCTGGTGCTCGGCAACCGGCCGATCCGCAGTCGCCACGGCATCCTGCACATGCTCGACGGCATGGCCTGGCTGGCCCAGATCGGCATGTTCCTGGTGCTCGGCCTGCTGGTCACTCCGCACGACCTGCTGCCCATCGCCGTGCCGGCCCTGGCCCTGGCCCTGTGGATGATCCTGATTGCCCGGCCGCTGTCGGTGATGGTCGGCCTGCTGCCGTTCAAGGCCTTCCATGGCCGCGAGAAAGCCTTTATTTCCTGGGTTGGCCTGCGTGGCGCGGTGCCGATCATCCTCGCGGTGTTCCCGCTGATGGCCGGGCTGCCGAATGCCCAGCTGTACTTCAACCTGGCCTTCTTCATCGTGCTGGTGTCGCTACTGGTGCAAGGCACCAGCCTGCCGTGGGTGGCGCGCTTGCTCAAGGTGACCGTACCGCCAGACCCGGCGCCGATCTCCCGTTCGGCCCTGGAAGTACACATCACCAGCGAGTGGGAACTGTTCGTTTACCGCCTCGGTGCGGAAAAATGGTGCATCGGCGCCGCGCTGCGCGAGCTGAAAATGCCCGAAGGCACCCGTATCGCGGCCCTGTTTCGCGGCCAGCAACTGCTCCATCCGTCGGGAAGTACCACCCTGGAAGTGGGCGATCTGCTCTGCGTGATCGGCCACGAACACAATCTGCCGGCCCTCGGCAAGCTGTTCAGCCAGGCGCCACAACGCGGCCTCGACTTGCGCTTCTTTGGTGACTTCGTGCTCGAAGGTGACGCAGAACTGGGGGCTGTAGCCGCGCTGTACGGCCTCAAGCTCGATGGCCAGGACGCGCACATGCCGCTCGCCCAGTTCATTGCGCACAAGGTTGGCGGCGCGCCGATCGTCGGCGACCAGATCGAATGGAACAACACCTTGTGGACGGTTGCCGTGATGGAAGGGAACAAGATCCTCAAAGTGGGCGTCAAATTCCCCGAAGGTTCTCGACCCGGTCCGGGGCTGTTCCTTTAAACTCCGATTTCTGCCTGGTCTGTAAGAACTTCTGCCTATGTCTCTGCGCACGCTAATCTGTGCGGCCCTGATGGGGCTGTGCCTGTCGATCACCTTCGCCTACGCCGCGGAGCCCCCCACCACCGCATCGGTGCAGCACAGCCTCGACAAGATCGCCGAGCGCAAGCTGCCGGAGGCCGATCAAAAGGCCTTGCAGCAAGTGCTGGAGCAGACCCTGGGCTTCCTCGCCAGCAAGGACGATGCGGAAAAACGCCTCGCCGCGCTCAAGCAGCAGCTGGCCGACGCCCCCCGCCAGACCAGCGACAGCCAGCGCGAGCTGACCAAGCTGGAGGCAAGCAAGATCGTCCCGGTGGCCCAACGCTATGCCGCGCTGGGGGTGCCGCAACTGGAGCAATTGCTGTCCGAGCGCACCACCCAGCAGGGTGAACTGCAAAAGGCCTTGTCCGACGCCAACAGCCTGATCATCAACTCGCAGACCCGTCCGGAACGCGCGCAGGCCGAAATCAGCGCCAACCAGACCCGCGCCCAGCAGATCAACAGCACCCTCAAGGCCGGCAAAGACGCCGGCAAGCCGCTGTCGGCCGAGCAGCGCAACCGGCTCAATGCCGAGCTGGCCTCGCTCAACGCCATGACCCTGCTGCGCCGCCAGGAACTGGCCGGCAACAGCCTGCTGCAAGACCTCGGCAGCGCCCAGCATGACCTGCTGATCGAGCGCGCCGCGCGCCTGGAGCAGGAAATCCAGGACCTGCAGACCCTGATCAACCAGAAGCGCCTGGCGCAGTCGCAGCAGACCGTCACCGAGCAGTCCATCGAGGCGCAGAAGGCCGGCGGCAGCTCGATCCTGGCCAATGAAAGCGCGGCCAACCTGAAGCTGTCCGACTACCTGCTGCGCAGCACCGACCGGCTCAACGAGCTGACCCAGCAGAACCTCAAGACCAAGCAGCAGCTCGACAGCGTGACCCAGAGCGACCAGGCCCTGGATGAGCAGATCAACGTGCTCAAGGGCAGCCTGCTGCTGTCGAAGATCCTCTACAAGCAGAAGCAGGCACTGCCGCACCTGAAGCTCGACCGCGACCTGGCCGACCAGATTGCCGATATCCGCCTGTACCAGTTCGAGGTCAACCAACAGCGCGAGGCGATCAGCAACCCGAGCGGTTATGTCGAAAAACTGCTCGAGAGCCAGCCGGAGGAAACTGTCACGCCGAACCTGCGCAAGGCATTGCTGGACGTTGCCTACACCCGCAGCGACCTGCTCGAGCGCCTGAACCGCGAACTGAGCGCCCTGCTCAACGAATCGATCACCCTGCAACTGAACCAGAAGCAGCTGGTGAGCACCGCCCAGAGCCTGCGCAACACCCTCGACGAGCAGATGTTCTGGATCCCCAGCAACAAGCCGCTGGACTTCGAATGGCTGCGCACCGTGCCTGAGCGCCTGCAGGCCCAGGTGGTCAGCCTGCCCTGGGTCGCCGGGGTGAAAGCCATGGCCGACGGCCTGGCGCAGCGCCCGTTGCTGTTCCTGCCGCTGTTGCTGCTGATCGCGGCCCTGCTGTGGTGGCGCAAGGATCTGTATGCGCGCCTGAGCACGGTGCACCAGGATGTCGGGCACTTCCGCCGCGACAGCCAGTGGCACACGCCGCAGGCGATCCTGATCAATATCCTCCTGGCCCTGCCGGTCAGCCTGGGCCTGGCGCTGTGCGGCTATGCCCTGCAAATTGACGCCCGTGGGCAGAACGCCAACCTGGGCGAGGCGCTGTGGCAGATCGCCCAGGCCTGGCTGGTGTTCTACACCGCCTATAGGGTCCTGGCCCCTGGCGGCGTGGCGCAGCTGCATTTTCGCTGGGAGAAAGCCCAGGTCGAATTCCTGCGTGGCTGGATCCGCCGCCTCGGCGCGGTAGTCCTGGCCCTGGTGGGTGTGGTCGCGGTGGCCGAGCATCAGCCGTCGGCACTGGCCGACGACGTGCTCGGCATCGGCGTGGTGCTGACCTGCTATGCCTTGATGGCCTTGCTGCTCAGCCGCCTGCTGCTCAACAGCCCGACCCACCACAACACCTCGCTGTTCCGCAAAGCCATGGGGGTGGCCTTCACCGCCCTGCCGATCGCGCTGTTCGTCGCGGTGTGCTTCGGCTACTACTACACCGCCCTGAAGCTCACCGACCGGCTGATCAACACCCTGTACCTGCTGATGTTCTGGCTGGTGATCGAGGCCGCCTTCGTGCGCGGCCTGGCCGTGGCCGCACGGCGCCTGGCCTACGCGCGGGCGCTGAGCAAACGCCAGGCCGCCAAGGAAGGGCCGGATGGCGAAACCGTGGTCGAAGAGCCGACCCTGGACATCGAACAGGTCAACCAGCAGTCGCTGCGCCTGATCCGCCTGGCCCTGCTCGGCGGCTTCATCGCCGCCCTGTACTGGGTCTGGGCTGACCTGATCAGCGTGTTCGCCTACCTCGACAACATCACCCTGTACGAGTACACCAGCGGCACCGGCGCGGCCATGAGCATGGTGCCGATCAGCCTTGGCGACTTCCTTGGTGCCCTGGTGATCGTCGGTATCACCTTCGCGCTGGCCGGCAACCTGCCCGGCTTGCTGGAAGTGCTGGTGCTATCGCGGCTGAACCTGGCCCAGGGCAGTGCCTACGCGACCACCACGCTGCTGTCCTACGTGATTGCCGGGGTCGGTTTCGTCACCACCCTGTCGACCCTGGGCGTGAGCTGGGACAAGTTGCAGTGGCTGGTCGCGGCGCTGTCGGTGGGCCTGGGCTTCGGCATGCAGGAGATCTTCGCCAACTTCATCTCCGGCATCATGATCCTGTTCGAGCGCCCGGTACGCATTGGCGACACCATCACCATCGGCAACCTGTCGGGCACGGTGAGCAAGATCCGCATCCGCGCGACCACCATCACCGACTTCGACCGCAAGGACATCATTGTCCCGAACAAGACGTTCATCACCGGGCAACTGATCAACTGGTCGCTGACCGACACCATTACCCGGGTCACCCTGAAGCTCGGCGTCGACTACGGCTCGGACCTCGACCTGGTGCGCACCCTGCTGTTGCAGGCAGCCAACGAGAACCCACGGGTACTCAAGGAGCCGGCGCCAATCGTGTACTTCCTGAACTTCGGCGAGAGCACCCTGGACCACGAACTGCGCATGCACGTACGTGACCTCGGCGACCGCAACCCGGCGCTCGACGAGATCAACCGGTTCATCAACCGCGAGTTCAAGAAACAGCACATCAACATCTCCTTCCGGCAGATGGAGATCTACCTGAAGAACACCCAGGGTCAGGAGTACAAGCTGGTGCCAGCGGAAAACACCGACAAGACCCTGTTGCCCGCACCAACCAAGGACGACGACGCGCCGGACGCCGCCAAGCCGGTGTAACTGGACGCCAACGGCCGTACCCTTGCAGAATGCTCGGACATTCTCCAGGAGACGGCCGTTGAAAGCCCTCGACGAACTGACTTTCGACAACCGCTTCGCCCGCCTGGGCGATGCGTTCTCCACTGCGGTGCTGCCCGAGCCGATTGCCGAGCCGCGCCTGGTCGTGGCCAGCGAAGCGGCCATGGCCCTGCTCGACCTGGAGCCGACTGAAGCCCACTCCCCGGTATTTGCCGAACTGTTCAGCGGCCACAAGCTGTGGGCCGAGGCCGAGCCACGGGCGATGGTGTATTCCGGGCATCAGTTCGGCGGCTACTCGCCGCGCCTGGGCGATGGCCGGGGCTTGCTGCTGGGCGAGGTCTACAACGACGCCGGCGAGCATTGGGACCTGCACCTCAAGGGCGCCGGCCAGACGCCGTATTCGCGCATGGGCGATGGCCGTGCGGTGCTGCGCTCGTCGATTCGCGAATTCCTTGGCTCCGAGGCCCTGCATGCACTGGGCATCCCCAGCAGCCGCGCCTTGTGCGTGATCGGCTCAAGCACCCCGGTGTGGCGCGAGAAGCAGGAAACCGCGGCAATGCTGCTGCGCATGTCGCCCAGCCATATCCGCTACGGGCACTTCGAATACTTCTACTACACCCGCCAGCCGGAGCAGCAGCGGATCCTCGCCGAGCATGTGCTGAACCTGCACTTTGCCGAATGCCGCGAGGCGCCGGAGCCGTACCTGGCGATGTTCCGCAGCATCGTCGAGCGCAATGCCGAGCTGACCGCGCGCTGGCAGGCCTATGGGTTCTGCCATGGGGTGATGAACACCGACAACATGTCGATCCTGGGCATTACCTTCGATTTCGGGCCGTTTGCGTTCATGGATGATTTCGATACGAATTTCATCTGCAACCATTCCGATGACCAGGGCCGCTACAGCTACAGCAACCAGGTGCCGATTGCCCACTGGAACCTCAGCGCGCTGGCCCAGGCATTGACGCCGTTCATCAGTGTCGAGGCGTTGCAGGAGGCGCTGGGGTTGTTCCTGCCGCTGTACGAGGCGCATTACCTGGACCTGATGCGTCGCCGCCTGGGCCTGACCCGTGCCGACGAGCAGGACAAGGCGTTGATCGAGCGCTTGCTGCAACTGATGCAGCCGGGGGCGGTGGATTACACGCTGTTCTTCCGCAAGCTGGGTGAGCAGCCGGCTGAGCAGGCCTTGCAAGTGGTGCGTGACGACTTTGTCGACCTGGCCGGGTTTGACCGCTGGGGCGTGGATTACCTGGCGCGGCTGGCGAGCGAGCCAGGCAATGCCGAGGGCCGGCGTGAGCGCATGCATGCGGTGAACCCGCTGTACATCCTGCGCAACTACCTGGCGCAGCGGGCGATCGAGGCGGCGGAGCGCGGGGAGTATGAAGAAGTGCGGCGCCTGCACCAGGTGCTGACCCGACCGTTCGAGGAACAACCGGGGATGCAAGCCTATGCCGAGCGGCCACCGGAGTGGGGCAAGCATCTGGAGATCAGTTGTTCGTCTTGAGATCCCGCTGCCCCCATCGCCGGCAAGGCCGGCTCCCACAGGTTATGTGGCGCCTGCCTTTCCTGTGGGAGCCGGCCTTGCCGGCGATGGGCTACACCGTAGCCCCGACCCTATCAACCAACACATCGGAGCCCAAATGACCGACCCCCTGCTCATCCCCTGCCCCCACTGCAACGGCCTCAACCGCATCCCCGGCGAACGCCTGGGTGATGCGCCGAAATGTGGGCGCTGCAAGTCTGCGGTGCTGCTGGATAAACCCTTCGAACTGAAACAAGCCGACTACCCCAGCCAGATCAAGGGCGACCTGCCGCTGCTGGTAGACGTTTGGGCCGACTGGTGCGGGCCGTGCAAATCCTTCGCCCCGGTCTTCGAACAAGCCGCCCTGCAACTGGCCGGCCGCTGCCGCCTGGCCAAGCTCGACAGCGAATCGAACCAGCAGCTCGCCGGGCAACTGGGCATCCGTTCGATCCCCAGCCTGATCCTGTTCAAGAATGGTCGCGAAGTCGCGCGCCAGAGCGGCGCATTCCCACTCCAGCAGTTACTCGAGTGGTTGCGCAGCCAGGGCGTCTAAAGCACAACCTCAGGCGCTTTCCAGCAGCGAGTGCAGTTCAACGAATTGCTGGGTCAGCTTGTGGCGCGGGTCCAGGTGGATCAACGGCAGGTTGGCCTCGTGCGACTCGCGCATCTTCACCGAGCTGCCCAGGTACACCGGCAGCACCGGCAAGCCCTCGGCCACCAGTTCATCGAGCATCTGCTGCGGCAGGCTGGCGCGCGCCTGGAACTGGTTGACCACAATGCCTTCCACCGTAAGGCCTTCGTTGTGGTCCTCCTTGAGGTCTTCGATCTCCTGCATCAGCCCATAGAGCGCCTGACGCGAGAAGCTGTCGCAATCGAAGGGGATCAACACACGGTCTGCGGCAATCAACGCAGAAACCGCATAGAAGTTCAGTGCAGGCGGGGTATCCAGGTAGATCCGGTCGTAGTCCTCGGCCAGTTCGTCGAGCAACTTGCGCAGCTTGTTGATCTTGTGCTTGGCCTCAAGCTTGGGCTGCAAGTCGGCCAGCTCTGCCGTGGCCGTGACCACATGCAGGTTGTCGAACGGGGTTTCGTAGATATCGACCTTGTTCTTCTTGGCAAACGGCCCGGAAGACAGGGTTTGCTTGAAGAAATCGGCAATGCCCATGGGAATGTCCTCGCCGGTCAGGCCGGTGAGGTACTGGGTCGAATTGGCCTGGGCATCCAGGTCGATCAGCAGGGTCCGATAGCCTTCATTGGCACTCACCGCTGCCAGGTTGCAGGCAATGCTCGACTTGCCCACGCCACCTTTCTGATTGAACACCACGCGCCGCATGGAAAGACCTCCGTGTGTCAGGGAATGACCGAGTATGTCGACGCCGCGCCAGATTAGCCAGCACCCGTCAGACCATTGGTGGCGCCATTGGGCAGCGCACTGTCGGCACTCTCCTACGGGCTGTAAGCCAAAGCTCTGACGAACGGTGCCAACATCGCACGCAATCTCTGGTCTTAGTCGTAACCAACATTTGCTACAGGCTGACGTGAGCGGGATAATGCGCGCCACTCGGCCAATGCGCGAACCCGCCGCGGTTGGCGCATCGAGTCATTCCCCAGGCAAGGACGTCCAGCAGGGCGGGAAGAATAAACCGTGATCACATTCAACATCCGCCAATGGCGCGCATGGGCGCCTGGCCTCGAATCGGCTGCCGACTGGCAAGGCTGGAGCACCGACGCTCGCCTGCCAGCGCAGGGCGATCTGGCCCCGGATGTGTCGTTCCTGCCCGCCCTGCAACGCCGCCGCCTGAGCCGCCTGGCGCGCATGGCCTTCAGCGTCGGCTGGCCATTGGCCGAGGGCCTGGGCGACCTGCCGCTGGTGTTCGTCTCACGCCATGGCGAAACCCCGCGCACCTTCGACATCCTCAGCGACCTGGCAGCTGAACAACCGTTGTCGCCAACGCAATTCAGCCTCTCGGTGCATAACGCCGTGATCGGCATGTGGTCTATCATGCGCGGCGAAACCAGCGAGATGACCGCCCTGGCCGCTGCCGGCGACGGTTTTGAACAAGGCCTGCTGGAAGCAGCGACCCTGCTCCATGAAGGCGCGCCTGCGGTATTGCTGATCATCAGCGAAGAACAGCCGCCCGCCGCCTATCGCCCGACCATCGACGACGTGCCCTTCCCTTACGCCCTGGGTTTGCTGCTCGAACCGGGCAACAACTGGCAACTGGCGCTGGGCGAAAGCCACGCCGCCGCCGAGCCGGCAGCACACCCCCACGCACTGAACTGGCTGCGTCACCTGCTGCTGGGGCACACCTCTTTCCACCACACCTGGAACCAACGCACATGGAACTGGCAGCGTCACTGAGCAAGCCACGCGACGCCTATTACCGGCGCCTGCTGGCTACCGCCACCAGCTTTGCCCTGTTCGGGTTGGGTGGCCTGTGCCTGCGTTTGCTGGTGTTCCCGTTGCTCGCCTGCCTGCCCGGTGATGCGCTGGCCCACCGACGCCGTGCGCGCCGGGTAGTGAGCCGGCTGTTCTGGCTGTTCGTGCAGTTCATGCAGCGCACCGGGGTACTCACCTACAGCATCAGCGGCGCCGAAAAACTCGGCCGCCCGGGGCAGATGGTGATTGCCAACCACCCGTCGCTGATCGACGTGGTGTTCCTGATCGGGCTGATCCGCGACGCCAACTGCGTGGTCAAGCAGAGCCTGTTCCGCAACCCCTTCACCCGTGGCCCGGTGCGTGAAACCCAGTACATCAGCAACGATGGCAGCATGGACATGCTCGATGCCGCCGCCGCTGCGCTGCAAGGTGGCCAGTGCCTGATCATCTTCCCCGAAGGCACGCGCACCGTGCCCGGCCAGGCGCCCGCCTTTCATCGCGGCGCCGCCGCCATTGCCTTGCGCGGTGCGAAGATCATCACCCCGGTCACCCTGCGCCTGAACCCCACCACCCTGACCAAGGCCGAGCCGTGGTACAGCATCCCGGCGCGGCGCATGCATTTCAGCCTTCAGGTGGGCGATGACATCGACCCCCAGGCCTTTGCCAGCCAGGGCCTGGCGCCGCGTGCCTCGCGCCTGCTCAATGACCACCTGCACCAGCATTTCATCAAGGAGCTCGCCACAGATGAGCGATCCACAGCACAGCCTTAACCACGACATCAAACAGCTGATCATCGAGGCCCTGGGCCTGGAAGACATCAGCGCCCAGGACATCGACGACGAGCAGACCCTGTTCGGCGAAGGCCTGGGCCTGGATTCGGTAGACGCCCTGGAACTGGGCCTGGCGATCCAGAAGCGTTTCGGCATCAAGATCGACGCCGACGCCAAGGACACCCGCAACCATTTCACCAGCGTGGCCAGCCTTGCGGCTTTCGTCACGGCAAAACAGGCAGCCTGAGAGCGCACCATGCAAAACCGCGAAGACATCTTCAACACCCTGCGTGACGCCCTCGTCGAACTGTTCGAACTGGACCCGGCCAGCATCAGCCTGGATTCCAACCTGTACCAGGACCTGGAAATCGACAGCATCGATGCCGTCGACCTGATCGACCACATCAAGCGCAAGACCGGCAAAAAGATCGCCGCCGAGGACTTCAAGGCCGTGCGTACTGTCAACGACGTGGTCGAGGCGGTGTATCGCCTGGTCGCCCCCGCCGCATGAGTCGCCTGATCGGCCTGGGCCTGCTGCTGGCCGGTCTGCTGTACCCCTTTGCCGTGCATTTCGGCATGGCGCACTTTGCCCCCTGGCAGTTCGGCCTGTTGCTCGGCGGCCTGTGGCTGGCCCGCGCGCTTACCGAACGGCGCCCCGGCGGGCACTGGATGGCCGTGGTGGCGCTGACCTTCTGCGCCCTGCTGGCAGTGTTCGACAGCCCGGCGCTGCTGCGCTGGTACCCGGTGCTGATCAGCGGCTTCATGCTCGGCCTGTTCGCCAGCAGCCTGAAGTTCGGCCCGCCGATGGTCGAGCGCCTGGCACGCCTGCGCGAGCCGCAGTTGCCCGCCGTGGCGATCCCCTACACGCGCAAAGTGACCCAGGTGTGGTGCCTGTTCTTCCTGGGCAACGGCCTGATCGCCGCGACCCTGACGCTGTGGGCACCGCTGAGCTGGTGGACGCTGTACAACGGGCTGATCGCCTATGCCCTGATGGGGCTGCTGTTTGCCATTGAATGGCTGGTACGACAACGCGTAAGAGGACGCTCATGAAATGGATCAACCTTGAGCACCTGCTGCTGCCGACAATCGCGCCGCGTGCGCTGACCGCAGCCCCGGCGCTGGATCATGCCGGGCTGTGTGCGCAGGCTTTGCAACTGGCGGCTGGCCTGCAACAACGCAAGGTCCGTCGCCTGGCCGTGCACCTTGAAGACGCCGGGCAACTGGCCGTGGCCCTGCTCGGCGCCTGGCGTGCCGGTGCCCATGTACTGCTGCCGGCCGACCTGCAGGCGCAAACCCGCCAGCGCTGGCAAGGCGAGGTGGACCTGTGGCTGAGCGATCAGGCGCAGGACTGCACTCTCGAAGAGTTGTGCCAAGCCGCACTGCCGCCTGCCGCCCTTGAGCTGGACACGCCCTGCCTGAGCCTGTGCACCTCCGGCTCCAGCGGCGAGCCCAAGCGCATCGACAAGACCCTGCGCCAGCTGGCCAATGAAGTACTGGCCCTGGAGGCCCTGTGGGGCCAGGACCTGGGCGCGGCGTGCATTATCGGCAGCATTGCCACCCAACACATTTATGGCCTGTTGTTCCGCGTGCTGTGGCCGCTGTGCGCCGGACGCACCTTTGTGCGCAAGCAACTGCCGTTCCCCGAGGACCTGCAACGCGCCAGCCGTGAACAGCCGGCCTTCGCCTGGGTCGCCAGCCCTGCACTGCTCAAGCGCATGGGCGACAACCTCGACTGGCCGGCGCTGAGCCAGGTACGCAAAGTGTTCTCCTCCGGCGGCGAGCTGCCGGCAGACGCGGCCAACGCCCTGCAACAGCGCTTGCAGCAATGGCCGGTGGAGATCCTCGGCAGCTCGGAAACCGGCGGTATCGCCTGGCGCCAGGGCAGCAGCCTGTGGCAGCCGTTCGCCGAGGTACAGCTGAGCCAGGACGCCTACGGCGCGCTGCGCATCGCCTCGCCGTATCTGCCGGCCGGGCACATCGAGCAGAGCATGGACGCAGTCGAATTCGTCGGCACGCGATTCCGCCTGCTTGGGCGCCTGGACCGCATCGTCAAGCTGGAAGAAAAACGCATCTCCCTACCGATGCTGGAGCGAGCGCTGCTCGAACATGCCTGGGTCGAGGACGCCCGCCTCGGCGTGGTCCAGGAAAACCGCGCCTCACTGGGCGCCCTGCTGGTGCTCAGCCCGGCCGGCCTGCACGCCCTGCGCAACCAGGGCCGGCGCGCCGTGACCGAGGCCCTGCGCAGCCACTTGAGCGAGCATTGCGAAGCACTGGCACTGCCACGGCGCTGGCGCCTGCTGCGCCAGCTGCCCTACAACGCGCAAGGCAAGCTGCCGCAGAGCGAGGTCGAAGCGTTGCTGCTCGCACCGCGCCCGCAAGGGCCCGAGGTGCTGAGCCAGACCCAGGTCGACAACCAGCTACAGCTGCAACTGCTGGTTTCCCCGGACCTGGCCTACTTCAACGGGCATTTCCCGCAAACCCCGGTACTGCCCGGCGTAGTGCAGATCGACTGGGCCATCGCCCTCGCCCAGCCGCTGCTCGACCAGCCGCGACGCTTTGCCGGCATGGAAGTGCTGAAGTTCCAGCAACTGGCCCGCCCCGGCGACACCCTGGCGTTGACCCTGCGTTTCGACGCCGAGCGCGGCAAGCTCTACTTCACCTACCTCAATGCCGACGCTGCATGCTCCAGCGGGCGCATAGTGCTGGAGGTGGCCGGTGCATAAGCCCTGTGCAGTGATCCCGGTGTACAACCACGAGCTGGCCGTGCCGGCAGTGGTCGCCGACCTGCTCGCCGCCGGCCTGCCCTGCGTGCTGGTCGACGACGCCAGCAGCCCGGCCTGTGCCCGGGTGCTGCAAGACCTGGCCGGGCAACCGCAAATCTTTCTGGTACAGCTGCCCGTCAACCAGGGCAAAGGCGGCGCGGTCATGGCCGGCCTGCGCGAAGCGGCGCGGTTGGGTTTCAGCCACGCCTTGCAGGTAGACGCCGACGGCCAGCATGACCTGGGCGATGTCGAGCGCTTCCTCGACGCCTCGCGCCAGCAGCCCGACGCGCTGGTCTGCGGCTACCCGCAATACGACGAGAGCGTGCCCAAGGGCCGCCTGTATGCCCGCTACCTCACCCACGTCTGGGTGTGGATCAACAGCCTGTCGCTGGGCATTCCCGATTCGATGTGCGGCTTTCGCGTGTACCCGCTGGCCCGCACCTTGCCGCTGATCAACTCGGTGGCGCTCGGCAAGCGCATGGACTTCGACCCGGAGATCCTCGTGCGCCTGGCCTGGCGCAACCAGCCCATGCACTGGCTGCCGACCCGCGTGCATTACCCGCAGGATGGCCTGTCGCATTTTCGCCTGTTCCACGACAACGCGCTGATCTCCAAGATGCACGCCAAGCTGTTCGTCGGCATGCTCCTGCGCGCGCCGCTGATCCTCTGGCGACGGTGGCTGGCATGAGCACCCGCGAGCAGCACTGGGCCGATCACCAGGAACGCGGCAGCTTCTGGCTGATGAAATTCACCGCCCTGGCCGTGCGCCTGCTCGGTCGCCGCCTGTTGGCGCCGCTGCTGTATGCCATCGTGCTGTATTTCTTTCTCTTCGGCCGCCGCGCGCGCCACAGCATCCGGGCCTATCAGCAACACCTGGCCAGTTGGAGCGGCCGCCCCGAGCTGCGCCCGAACCAGCGGCGGGTGTTCGCCCAGTTCATGGCCTTTGCCGATGCACTGCTGGACAAGCTCGATGTGTGGAACGGCAAGCTGCCGCTGGAGCAGATCGAGATCGTCGACCCGGCCAACCTGCGTGCACAACTGCGCGGCGAGCGCGGGCAGATGCTGGTCGGTGCCCACCTGGGCAACCTGGAAGTCTGCCGGGCACTGGCGGAGCTGGGCGAAAAAGTCACCATGAACGTGCTGGTGCACACCCGCCATGCCGAGCAGTTCAACCGCCTGCTGGGCGAGTCCGGGGCCAGCCACCTGCGGCTGATCCAGGTCAGCGAGCTGGACCCGGCGATCATGCTGCAACTGAGCCAGCGCCTGGAGCGCGGCGAGTGGCTGGCGATTGCCGGCGACCGCGTGCCACTGCATGGCGGGCGCAGCGTGCAGGCCGATTTCCTCGGCCAGCCGGCCGCCTTCCCGCAGGGCCCATGGTTGCTGGCCGGGCTGCTCAAATGCCCGATCAACCTGATGTTCTGCCTCAAGCGCGAAGGCCGTTACCAGGTCACCCTGGAACCGTTTGCCGAGGCCATCGAATGGCGCCGCAGCCAGCGTGAGCAGGTCATCGCCGAGCATGCCGCTCGCTATGCCGCGCGCCTGGGCCACTACTGCCTGCAAGCGCCCTACCAATGGTTCAATTTCTACCCTTTCTGGAAGACCGATGACGATGCCTCTGCTTGAGCCGATCACCTTCGGCGAGTCGCCACTGGCGATCGAAGACGTCCTGGCGGTAGCCAACCGCCAGGCGGCCACCCGCCTGCAGGACGATGCCGCGTATCGCGCACGCATCGCCCGTGGCGCGCAGTTCCTCGAGTCGCTGCTGGACAAGGAAGGCGTGATCTACGGCGTGACTACCGGCTACGGCGACTCCTGCGTGGTGGCCGTGCCGCTGGAGCACGTCGAGGCGCTGCCGCGTCACCTGTACACCTTCCATGGTTGCGGCCTGGGCCAGTTGCTCGATGCCCCGGCCACCCGCGCGGTGCTGGCGGCGCGCTTGCAGTCGCTGAGCCATGGCGTGTCCGGGGTGCGCGTGGAACTGCTGGAACGCCTGCAGGCGTTTCTGCACCACGACATCCTGCCGCTGATCCCGCAGGAAGGTTCGGTGGGCGCCAGCGGCGACCTGACCCCGCTGTCGTATGTCGCCGCCACGCTCTCGGGCGAGCGCGAGGTGCTGTACCAGGGTGAGCATCGCAGCGCGCTGGAGGTGCACCGCGAACTGGGCTGGCAGCCGCTGGTGCTGCGCCCCAAGGAAGCCCTGGCACTGATGAACGGCACGGCGGTGATGACCGGCCTGGCCTGCCTGGCCTTTGCCCGCGCCGACTACCTGCTCAAGCTCGCCACGCGCATCACCGCGCTGAACGTGGTGGCCCTGCAAGGCAACCCCGAGCACTTTGACGAGCGCCTGTTTGCCGCCAAGCCGCACCCGGGGCAGATGCAGGTGGCTGCCTGGCTGCGCCAGGACCTGGCCATCGACGCACCGACCGCGCCGCTGCACCGCCTGCAAGACCGCTATTCGCTGCGTTGCGCGCCGCACGTGCTCGGGGTGCTGGCCGACAGCCTGGGCTGGCTGCGCAGCTTTATCGAGATCGAACTCAACAGCGCCAACGATAACCCGATCATCGACGGTGAAGCCGAGCGCGTGCTGCACGGCGGGCACTTCTATGGCGGGCATATCGCCTTCGCCATGGACAGCCTGAAAAACCTCGTGGCCAACGTCGCCGACCTGCTCGATCGCCAGCTCGCCTTGCTGGTCGACGAGCGCTACAACCATGGCCTGCCGAGCAACCTGTCCGGCGCCCCGGCCGAGCGCGCAATGCTCAACCACGGTTTCAAGGCCGTGCAGATCGGCGCCAGCGCCTGGACCGCCGAAGCCCTGAAGAACACCATGCCGGCCAGCGTGTTCTCGCGCTCCACCGAATGCCACAACCAGGACAAGGTGAGCATGGGCACCATCGCCGCCCGCGATGCCCTGCGCGTGCTGGAACTGACCGAACAGGTTGCCGCCGCCACCTTGCTCGCCGCCAACCAAGGGGTCTGGCTGCGTAGCCGTCAGCCTGACGCGCGCAGCTTGCCGCCAGCCCTGGCGGCCATGCACGCAGAGCTTGGCGAAGACTTTGCCCCGGTGATCGAAGACCGCGCCCTGGAAGGCGAACTGCGCCTGTGCCTGCAACGCATCGGCGCACAACACTGGAGGCTGCATGCGTAGTCAGGGCATTCTGCATGTCGATACCGAGATCCTCGTGCCCTTCTTTGACGTCGACAGCATGCTGGTGGTCTGGCACGGGCACTACGTCAAATACCTCGAAGTGGCGCGTTGCGCACTGCTCGACCGTTTGCAGCACAACTACCTGGACATGCAGGCCTCGGGCTACGCCTGGCCGGTGATCGACCTGCAGCTGCGCTATGTGCGTGGCGCCACCTTCGGCCAACGCCTGAGCGTGCGCGCCAGCCTGGTGGAGTGGGAGAACCGCCTGAAGATCAACTACCTGATCAGCGACGCCGCCAGCGGCGAGCGCCTGACCCGCGCCAGCACCGTGCAGGTGGCCGTGGACATCGCCAGCCGCGAGATGCTGCTGGCCTCGCCCCAGGTGATGCTCGACGCTGTGCGCAAGGCCTTGCCATGAGCACCCTGTGGCGCAGCCTGCTGCTGGTGGGCCTGATGAGTGCCTGCGGCCTGGCCCAGGCCTTTGGCCTAGCCGATCTCAGCCGTCAGCTGGGCGAGGCGCCGGTGGTCAAGGGCGCGTTCATCCAGGAGAAACACCTGCGCGCCCTGCCTCAGCCATTGGTCAGCAAGGGCCACTTCGTCCTGACCCGCGAGCATGGTTTGCTCTGGCTGCTGCAAACGCCGGTGCAACAGGACGTGCGCCTGAACGCCAACGGTATTGCCCGACGTGACGCCGGCCGCTGGCAAATGCTCCCCGGCAGCGCCGCCGGCACCCAGCAGAACAAATTGTTCTTTGCCGTGCTGCAAGGCGACAGCAGCGGCCTGCAACGTGATTTCGAGCTGAACCTGCAAGGCAGCGCCGAGCACTGGCAGTTGCGCCTGACCCCACGCTCACTGCTGCTCAAGCAGATCTTCACGCAGATCAACATCGACGGTGGGCGCTTTGTCGAGCGCATCGAACTGCGCGAAACCCAAGGCGACAGCACCTTGCTGCGTATGCCCGAGAGCACCCGGGCCGACAGCCTGACCGAGACGGAGCAACGCGACTTTGCCGACTGAGCGCCGCCTGCCCTGGCTGTTCCTGACCCTGCTGCTGGCCGTGCTGGCCCTCGCCGGCTGGCAGTGGCGCGGTGCTGCGCCGCTGTCGGCGGACCTGATGACGCTGGTACCCGGCGCAACCCAAGACGCGTTGGTGCAGCGCGCCGAACAACGCATGCAGGAACCGCTGAACCGCGAGATGCTGGTACTGGTCGGCCACCCCGAGCGGGACCGGGCCATCGCCCTGGCCCGCCAACTGGCCGACAGCTGGAGCGCCAGCGGCCTGTTCGAAAAGGTCCAGTGGAGCGTGCAGGCCGACCTGGATGCCGTGCGCCAGCAACTGCTGCAAGGCCGCCTGGCGATGCTCTCGCAAGCGGACCGCAACACCCTGATTGCGCAGCCGCACACCTTCATCGAACAACGCGTGCAACGCCTGTACGACTCCTTCGCCGGGGTCAGCCTGGTACCCAGCCAGGAGGATTGGCTGGGCCTGACCGGGCTGATCCAGAACAGCCAGCCGCGCCCCGCTGCCGTGCAACTGGACACCGCCAGCGGCGCGCTGATCGCCGAAGCTGATGGCCAGCAATGGGTGCTGCTGCGGGCCCGCACCCACAGCAATGCCTTCGACATGCACCTGCCGTTGCAGGTGGCCGACCTGCTCAGCCAGGCCCGTCTTCAAGCGGACCAAAGCGGTGCGCGCTTGCTGGCCGCCAGTGGCCTGCTCTACGCCGCCAACGGCCAGCGCCAGGCCAGCCAGGAAATCACCTGGGTCGGCGGCGGTGCCACCGTCGGCATCCTGCTGCTGTTGCTGCTGGCGTTCCGCCGCCTGCGGGTCTTGCTGGCCTTCATGCCGGTGCTGGTCGGCATGCTGTTCGGGGCCACCGCCTGCGTGGCGTTGTTCGGCCAGATGCACGTGATGACCCTGGTACTGGGCTCCAGCCTGATCGGCGTGGCAGTCGACTACCCGCTGCACTACCTGTCAAAAAGCTGGAGCCTGCGCCCCTGGCACAGCTGGCCGGCACTCAAGCTGACCTTGCCGGGGTTGAGCCTGAGCCTGGCGACCAGCTGCATCGGCTACCTGGCGCTGGCGTTCACCCCGTTCCCGGCGCTGACCCAGATCGCGATCTTCTCCGCCGCCGGCCTGCTGGGTGCCTACCTCAGCGCCACCTGCCTGCTGCCGGCGCTGCTCAAGGGCATCGACCTGCAACCGGCGCAGTGGCCGCTGGCGGTGGCGCAGTGGCTGGTCGATCGACGCGAAGGGTTGCTGCGCAAGGTCGGCAGCCCGCTGCTGCTGGCATTGCTGGTGGTGTTCTGTGTCGCCGGCCTGTGGCGCCTGGACAGCCGCAACGACATCCGCCAATGGGTCGCCAGCCCGCCGCAGCTGCAAGAAGAAGCCCAGGCCGTGGCGCGGATCACCGGCTATCAACCCACCAGCCAGTTCTACCTGGTGCGCGGCGCTGATCAGACGCAACTGCTTGAACGCATGCAGGCGCTGGATACCCGACTCGATGCGCTGATCGCCCAAGGCACGCTCAAGGGCTACATGGCCCTGGATCGCCTGGTAGCCAGCCAGGCCGAGCAACAGCGCCTGCGCGAATCGCTCAAGCAACTCCCGGCACATTGGCAGCCTTTGCTGGCCTTGGGGGTGACGCCCCAGGCACTGGCTGGCGAACTCGCCCAGTTGCAGGCCCTGCCGCCGCTGGATATCGATCAGGCCTTGAGCGGGCCGCTGAGCGAGCCGTGGCGCGCGCTCTGGCTCGGCGCCGATCAGCATGGCGTGGCCGCTATCGTCAGCCTGCAAGGCTTGAGCGATGCCAGCCTGTTGCGCGCCCAGGCCGATGGCCTTGAGGGTGTGCAACTGATCGACCGCCTGGGCGACCTGAACCAGGTGTTCAGCGCCACCCAGCTCAGCGCCGCCGAACTCAAGCTGCTGTCCTGCGTGTTGATCGTGCTGCTGTTGATTCTGCCTTTCGGCCTTGGCGGCGCCCTGCGCATCGTCGCCCTGCCGCTGCTCGCGGCGCTGTGCAGCCTGGCCAGCCTGGCCTGGCTCGGCCAGCCCCTGACCCTGTTCAGCCTGTTCGGCCTGCTGCTGGTCACGGCCATCAGCGTTGACTACGCGATCCTCATGCACGAGCAGATCGGCGGCGCCGCCGTGAGCCTGCTGGGCACCTTGCTGGCGGCGACCACCACCTGGCTGTCGTTCGGCCTGCTGGCGGTGTCGAGCACCCCGGCGGTGAGCAATTTCGGCCTGGCGGTCAGCCTCGGCCTGTTCTTCAGTTTCCTGCTGGCGCCCTGGGCTGCCAGCCGCCCCGCCAAGGAATGCCCATGAGCGTGCTGCTGTTCTGGCTGCTGGCCTTGTTGCTGTTCCTGATGGCTGGCGAACTGGGTCGGCGCTGCGGGCTGATCCCCATCGTCAGCCAGCTGTTGCTGGCCAGCCTTGGCCTGCCACTGCTGATGCTGTTCTGGGTTGAGCCGCACTGGCATCTGGACGGCGCCGCGCTGATTGCACCGGGCTGGCTCCAGACCCTGTACGGCGCCAGCTTCGCCCTGCTGCTCGGGCATATCCTCGGCGATGTGGTCGCGCTGCGCCTGGACCGTGAAAGCCTGAAGATCGCCGTGCCGAGCTTCCTCGTGCCGTTCTTCGCCGGCCTCGGCTGCGGGCTGTGGCTGCTGGCCGATCAGCCGTGGCTGAGCACCCTGGCCCTGGGGCTGGTGTTCGCCATTACCGCGATTCCGGTGCTGTACCTGTACCTGCGCCATATCGACTACCCGCCCGACGCTACGCGCCGGCTGATGCAGTCGGCGATCCTCATCGACGTGACCTGCTGGCTGCTGTTCGGCCTCGGCCAGGGCAGCCTGAACCCGCTGAGCCTGCTGCTGCCGCTGCTGATTGCCGGGCTGCCGGCATTGTTCTACTGGCTGCGGGTTCGCAAACCCGGCGTCTACAGCCTGGTGTTCCTCGCGGTGCTGTTCATCGCCGAACACTACCAGCTCAACGCCCTGCTCTGCGGCATCGGCTACCTGGCGTGCATGGCCTGGCTCAAGTTGCCGCTGCGCATGCCGTTATCGTCAGTCTGGTTGCAGCGCCTGCAAAACGGCGTGGCCATCCCGCTGATCCTGACCTTCGGCATCGTCCAGATCGACCTGCAGCATGTGCTGGCCGGTTTCGATGCCGTACAGCTGGGCGCCCTGCTGCTGTTGCCGATTGCCAGCAAGCTGCTGGGCAACTGGCTCGGCCTGAGCTGGGCGACGCCGTCGTTTGCCGGCGCGAGCAAATGGCGGGAAAGCCTGCTGCTGAACATTCGCGGCTTGAGCGAGATCGTCTTTCTCAACCTGCTGCTACAACAACAGCTGATCAGCCCGGCGCTGTACTTCGCGCTGATGCTGATGAGCCTGGTCGCCACCCTGCTCCCCGCCGTGGCCGGCCTGCACCGCATTCCATCGAATACCGTTCAACCGGCAAGGAGGCCATATGCCGAACATTGAAACCCAACGCCACCCGATCCTGGTCATCGGCGCCGGCCCGTCCGGGGCAATTGCCGCCACCCTGCTCAAACGCCAGGGCCATGAGGTACTGATCGTCGAGCGCCAGCGCTTCCCGCGTTTCTCCATCGGCGAAAGCCTGCTGTCGCACTGCATCGACTTCATCGAGGAAGCCGGCATGCTCGACGCCGTGCAGGCAGCCGGGTTCCAGCACAAGAACGGCGCAGCCTTCGCCTGGGGCGAGGAGTACAGCGCGTTCGACTTCGGCGAGACCTTCAGCAACGGCAAACCGAGTACCTTCCAGGTGCAACGCGCCACCTTCGACCAGTTGCTGGCCGACCAGGCCGCGCTGCAAGGCGTGCAGATCCGCTACGAAGAAGAAATCATCAGCGCCGATTTCAGCGGCCCGGGCCCGCAGTTGCTGGCCCGTCGCCTGGACGGCAGCGAATACCGCATCGACGCCGGCTTCGTCCTCGATGCCAGCGGCTATGGCCGGGTGCTGCCGCGCCTGCTGGACCTTGAGGCACCGTCCAATTTCCCGGTGCGCCAAGCGGTGTTCACCCATATCGAAGACCGCATCGAACACCCTGGCTTCGACCGCGACAAGATCCTCATCACCACCCACCCCGAGCACCGCGACATCTGGTTCTGGACCATCCCGTTCAGCAACGGGCGATGCTCGCTGGGCGTGGTCGCTGCAGCCGAGCATTTCGCCGCCGCCAGCCCGAACCTGGACGCCTGCCTGAAAGACTTCGTCGGGCAAACGCCAAGCCTGCACAAGGTGCTGGCCAACGCGGTCTGGGACACCCCGGCGCGGACCATCGGCGGCTACTCGGCCAACGTCAAGACCCTGCATGGCCCAGGCTTTGCCCTGCTGGGCAATGCGGCCGAGTTCCTCGACCCGGTGTTCTCCTCCGGCGTGACCATCGCCATGCGCTCGGCGAGCATGGCCGCCGGCCTGCTGCACCGCCAGCTGCAAGGCGAGGCGGTGGACTGGCAGGAAGACTTCGCCGTCCCGCTCAAGCGTGGCGTCGACACCTTCCGCGCCTATGTCGAAGGCTGGTACGACGGCAGCTTCCAGGACGTCATCTACCACCCCGGCAGCTCGCCGCAGATACGCGCGATGATCAGCTCGATACTGGCCGGTTACGCCTGGGACACCGGCAACCCGTTTGTCAGTGAGCCGCAGCGTCGCCTGCGCATGCTCGCTGAAATCTGCGCAAGGACAGCGGCATGAATGATCAGGCCTACCTGAGCAAGACCTACGTCGAGGAAACCCGCTTCGGCTTCTGGTTCCTGCGTAGCCACACCTGGCAGCACCATGTGCTGCGCGTGGCGATCAACGACCTGCGCCAGCTGTTCGACGGCCCGCTGCCCGAGGCGCCGGTGGTGCTCGATGCCGGCTGCGGCCAGGGCAAATCGTTCCAGTACCTGCACAAAGTATTTGCCCCGAGCCAGCTGCTCGGCACCGATGCCGACCCGCACAGCCTGCGCCTGAGCCAGGCCGAGGCAACGCGCCTGGGGCTGTCGGTGGAGTTGCGCGGCAGCGACTGCGCGCAGCTGCAATTCGCCGATGAAAGCGTCGACATCCTGTTCTGCCACCAGACCTTCCATCACCTGGTCGAGCAGGAACAGGCCCTCGCCGAATTCTGGCGGGTACTCAAACCGGGCGGCTACCTGCTGTTCGCCGAGTCGACTGAAGCCTATATCGACACCTGGGTCATCCGCTGGCTGTTCCGCCATCCGATGCAGGTGCAAAAAAGCGCCGACGGCTATTTGCAGATGCTGCGTGCCCAGGGCTTCGAATTCGGCCCGCAGCAGGTCTCGTACCCGTACCTGTGGTGGAGCCGCTCCAGCGACTTCGGCCTGCTGGAGCGTTTCGGCCTGCGCAAGCCGCCGCCGGTGGGCCAGCGTGAGGAAACCCTGGTCAATGTGGTGGCGCGCAAGCCGCTGCGCGCGGACCTCGTGCAGCCATGAAGCGCCTGTGCCTGCTGCTCGCCGCCGTGCTGCTGAGCGCCTGCGCCGCGCGTGCGCCGTTGCCGGCGCAGCTGCCGCAACTGGCCTTGCCGATGCAGCTGCACGTGCAGCGCGAGCAGGCCGGCCAGCACCAGGACTGGCTGCTGGTGATCCAGCAGGAGCCGCACGCACTGCGCTGGACCCTGCTCGACCTGCTGGGCATCCCCCTGGCGCGCCAGCTGCTGGATGACGGGCGCTGGCAGGCCGAAGGCCTGCTGCCGCCCAACCCGGCTGCGCGCGAATTGTTCGCGGCACTGCTGTTCGCCCTGACCGACGAGCAAGCCCTGCCGGCTGCCTATCCGGGTGCCGAGCAACAGGCCAATCAGCGTAAGCTGGGCCAACGCTGGACGGTGATCTACCAGCAACCCGACCAGTTCACCTTGAAGCTGGACCACGGCCTGCGTTATTTAGTCAGCCCACTTCCCATCGAGAGCACGCCATGACGGCCTACCTGAATGCACTGGGGCTGGTCTGCGCCCTGGGCGAAGGCCAGGCCGACGTCGCCCGGCGCCTGTTTGCCGGCGACGACAGCGGCATGCGTGGCGAAAGCGGCTGGGTGCCGGAGCGCGTGCTGCCGGTCGGCGCCGTGCGCAGCGCACTGGCGCCGCTGCCGGCCGCCGTGCAGCACTGCCAGAGCCGCAACAACCAGCTGCTGTATGCCGCAGCCATGCAGATCGAGCCGCAGCTGCGCGCCGCCATCGCCCGCTTTGGCAGGCACCGCGTGGGCGTGGTGCTTGGCACCAGTACCTCGGGCATCGCCGAGGGCAGCGCGGGCATTGCCCATTACCTGCGCGAGCAGCAGCTCCCTGCCGATTACCGCTACGCCGAACAGGAACTCAGCGCACCGGCCAACTTCCTCAGCCAATGGCTGGCGTTGAGTGGCCCGAGCTATGTGATTTCCACCGCCTGCACCTCCAGTGCCCGCGCCCTGATGAGCGCTCGCCGGCTACTGGACATGGGCGTGTGCGACGCGCTGATCTGCGGCGGCGTGGACAGCCTGTGCAAGCTCACCCTGAACGGTTTCACCGCGCTGGAAGCGATCAGCAACCAGCGCTGCAACCCGTTCTCGAACAACCGCGACGGCATCAATATCGGCGAAGCGGCCGCGCTGTTCCTGATGACCCGCGACGCCGACGGCCCGGCGATTGCCCTGCTGGGCGCCGGCGCCAGCTCCGACGCGCACCATATCTCGGCGCCGGAACCGTCCGGCAAGGGCGCCTTGCAGGCCATGCGCAAGGCACTGGAGAATGCCGGCCTGGTCCCGGCAGACATCGACTACCTGAACCTGCACGGCACCGCGACCCGGCACAACGACGCCATGGAAAGCCTGGCCGTTCAGCAACTGTTCGGCAGCCGCCTGGCATGCTCCTCGACCAAGCCGCTGACCGGCCACACCCTGGGCGCCGCCGGTGCCCTGGAAGCGGCCTTCTGCTGGCTGAGCCTGGCAGCGAGCAACCCTGAGGGGCGCCTGCCGCCGCACCGTTGGGATGGCGTCAGCGACCCGCAGCTTGCGCCCTTGAACCTGATCAGCGCCGACCAGCGCCTGCCCACCCAGGGCCCGCGCCGCTTGATGAGCAATTCGTTCGCTTTTGGCGGCAACAACGTCAGCCTGATTCTCGGAGACACCCCATGATCACCTGGCCCCTGGCCGAACTGCTGCCCCACGCCGGCGACATGATCCTCATCGATCAGGTCGAGGCCTTCGACGACGAGCAGATCCACACCCGGCTGACCGTGCGCCCGGGCGGCCTGTTCAACCGCGCCGATGGCAGCCTGCCGGCGTGGGTCGGCATCGAGCTGATGGCGCAAAGCGTCGCTGCCTATGCCGGCTGCCGCGCGCGCCAGCAGGGCAACCCGGTGGAACTGGGCTTCCTGCTCGGCTCGCGCAAGTTCGAGTGCAATGTCGAAGCGTTCCCGGCCGGCAGCGAACTGCGTATTCACGCCCTGCGTTCGTTGGAAGACGACAACGGCATGGGCGTGTTCGAATGTCACCTGACCGGCGAGGGCATCCATGCCCTGGCCCGGCTCAATGTTTTTCGCCCGCCGCAGGTGACCCGCTACCTGGCCGAAGCGGGCCCTGAGGATTCCCCCCATGACTGACACCATCCTGGTCACCGGCTCCAGCCGTGGCATCGGCCGCGCCATCGCCCTGCGCCTGGCGCGCGCCGGCTACGACCTGGTGCTGCATTGCCGCACCGGCCGCAGCGAAGCCGACGCCGTTGCCGAGGAAGTCCGCAGCCTGGGCCAGCAGGCCCGGGTACTGCAATTCGACGTGGCCGACCGCGCCGCCTGTGCGGCGATCCTAAGCGATGACGTGGAAACCCACGGCGCCTATTACGGCGTGGTGTGCAATGCCGGCCTGACCCGTGACGGCGCCTTCCCGGCGCTGAGCGAGGACGACTGGGACCTGGTGATGCGCACCAACCTCGACGGTTTCTTCAACGTCCTGCAGCCGCTGACCATGCCGATGATCCGCCGCCGCGCGGCCGGGCGCATCGTCTGCATTACCTCGGTCTCGGGGCTGATCGGCAACCGTGGCCAGGTCAACTACAGCGCCTCCAAGGCCGGTGTGATCGGCGCCGCCAAGGCCCTGGCAATCGAGCTGGCCAAGCGCAAGATCACCGTCAACTGCGTGGCCCCAGGGCTGATCGACACGGCGATGCTCGACGAGCATGTGCCCGTCGACGAGCTGCTGAAGATGATTCCGGCGCAGCGCATGGGCACCCCGGAAGAGGTGGCCGGTGCGGTGAATTTCCTGATGTCGGCGGAAGCCTCCTACATCACCCGCCAGGTACTTTCGGTCAATGGAGGCCTGTGCTGATGAAACGTGTCGTGGTTACCGGCATGGCCGGCATTACCTCGCTAGGCAACGACTGGCCGAGCATCTCGGCGCATTTCGCTGCCGGGCGCAGCGGCATTCGCCGCATGGACGAGTGGGACCGCTTCGAAGAGCTCAACACCCGCCTGGCTGGCCCGATCGACGACTTCAAGGTCCCGGCCGCGTGGACCCGCAAGCAGCTGCGCAGCATGGGCCGGGTATCGCGCCTGGCCGTGGCCGCAGCGGAAAACGCCTTGCGCGACGCCGGGCTGCTCGGCGACCCGATGATCCGCGACGGGCGCATGGGCGTGGCCTGCGGCTCGTCCACCGGCAGCACCGACGAGATCAAGGCGTTCGGCAACATGCTGCTCAACTCGGTGGCCGACGGCCTCAACGCCAACTCCTATGTGCGCATGATGCCGCACACCACCGCGGCCAATATCAGCATCTTCTTCGGCCTTACCGGGCGCCTGATTCCCACCTCCAGCGCCTGCACCAGCGGCAGCCAGGGCATCGGCTATGCCTATGAAGCGATCAAGTTCGGCCGCCTGCCGATGATGCTTGCCGGCGGCGCCGAAGAGCTGTGCCCGACCGAGGCGATGGTCTTCGATGCGCTGTATGCCACCAGCCTGAAGAACGACACCCCGCACCTGAGCCCGCGCCCCTACGACAGCGGCCGTGACGGCCTGGTGATCGGCGAAGGCGCCGGCATGCTGGTGCTCGAAGAGCTGGAACATGCCCTGGCCCGTGGCGCGCATATCCATGCCGAGATCGTCGGCTTTGGCAGCAACGCCGACGGCCAGCACACCACCCGCCCAGAGCAGGTGACCATGCGCCGGGCCATGGAACTGGCACTGGAAGACGCCGGGCTGGGCCCCGAAGCCATCGGCTACGTCAACGGCCACGGCACCGCTACAGAACAGGGCGACATTGCCGAAACACTGGCCACCAGCAGCCTGTTCGGCCCGCACATGCCGATCAGTTCGCAGAAGAGCTACCTGGGCCACACCCTGGGTGCCTGCGGCGCGCTGGAATCGTGGTTCTGCATCGAGATGATGAACAGCGACCGCTATGCGCCGACCCTGAACCTGGACCATATCGACCCGCTGTGTGGCGAGCTGGACTATCTGCGCGGCGAGATGCGCCAGATGAGCAACCGCCATGTGATGAACAACAATTTCGCCTTTGGCGGCGTCAACACCTCGTTGATCTTCCGCCGCTGGCCCTGACCTGCAACAACCCATGGAGTGAAAGGAATGACTCGGATTCACCGCATCGCCGCCCTGCTGGGGCTGGCCTTGATCCTCGGCGGCTGCACCAGCAAGCCGGTGTACAACGCTCGCGAAGACTTCTCCAAGGAACTGGGCTTCACCAACGACCAGATGAGCCGCGCCATCGTCACCGCCCTGCATGACCGCCAATGGGTCGTGCAGTCGGTCAAGCCAGGCATGGTCAAGGCGGCGATCACTATCCGCGGCAAACACCACGCAGAAGTCAACATTCCGTACACCCCGACCTCCTTCGAAGTGGTGTACCGCAGCAGCTGGGGCCTGGATTACAAGAACGGCAACATCCATGGCAACTACAACCGCTGGGTCAACAACCTGCGCGACAACGTGCTCAAGCAGTTGCAGTTCGACCCGAACATCGAATACGTGAACAACCTGGGCATCATCAACCAGGGAGTCGATGCGCCCACCCTGCTGAGCTTTCGCGAAGGCGTCAAACGCGCCACCGACGCCGGCCTGCTCGACGGTAGCGTGACCTTCTACCTCGCCGGGCAAGCGCTGCCGATGCAGGTGCGCACCTTGCAGACCGTCAGTAGCAGCCGCAAGACCAACGGTTCCAACAAGTCGGATGCCGATGCCTGCTACTGGGCCTTGCAATCGGCCCTGGCCAACCTGCAGAAAGCGGCCAAGGAAGCCGACGCCAACGCGGTGGTCAATATCGCCAGCGTCGATCAGCGCAACGTCTTCAAGGACCCGGAGAAGTTCCAGTGCCGTGCCGGCATGCTGGTCTCCAGCGTTGCCCTGCGCGGCGACCTGGCCCACGTCGACTGACCGCGGGCCTCACCCGGGCGGGCGCACCTCGCGCCCGCCCAGCAGCGCGACAAAGGCGGCCGCCATCGCCGACGACGACTCACGTCGCTGCACCTGCCACACGGCCGTGACCGCGTCCGGGTCGAGCAACGTGCGATAGACCACCCCGTCGATGCGCATGCGCTGGAACGACGCCGGCAACACCGACACCCCCAACCCCGCCGAGACCAAGCCGATGATGGTCATCGCCTCGCTCGCCTCCTGGGCGAAATGCGGGCTGAACCCGGCAGTGCGCGCCAGGCTCAGCAGCTGCGCATACAGGCCGCTGCCGTAGCTGCGCGGGAAGAACACGAACGGCTCGGCGGCCAGCGCCGCCATGTACACCCCGCCCTCACTGCCCTCGGCCAGCGGGTGCTCGGCATTGATCACCGCCACCAGCGGCTCGCGGAACAGTTCGGTGGCGACCAGGCTGTCGGGCAACGGCAAGGGCCGCATCAGGCCGACTTCAATGCGTTCATCGAGCAGGGCATCGGCCACCGCCTGGCTGCTCATTTCCTTGAGGTGCAGGTGCACCGCCGGAAAGCGCTGGCGGAACGCGTTGATCGCCTTGGGGATGCTCGAATTGAACGGTGCGGACGAGGTGAAGCCGATTTTCAGTTCACCCAGCTCGCCCAGTTGCGCACGCCGCGCGACGTCAGCGGCCTTGTCGACCTGGGCCAGCACCAGGCGGGCCTCTTCCAGGAACAATCGCCCCGCTTCGCTCAGTTCCACTCGTCGGTTGGTGCGTTCGAACAGGCGCGCACCCAGCTCGTGCTCCAGCGCCTGGATCTGCTGGCTCAGGGGCGGCTGGGAGATCCCCAGCAACTGCGCGGCCCGGCCAAAATGCAGCTCTTGGGCGACAGCGATGAAGTAGCGCAGGTGTCGCAGTTCCATGGCGGCTCCATTAGGTCGTACAACGTCTTAAACAGGTCGAACAATATATTGGAAATGATCATTAGCCAGCTATATGCTTTTTTCACTGCCTGAATGGCCGTAGCCCCTTCCGAGGTCATCCGTGAAAACTGCTGTAGCGCCACACGCCCATGAAGTCCCGCCTGCTGCGGCCGATGTCGCGCCCGCCACCCTGAACGACAGCTGGATCGAGAAAGGCACGCCGGCCTTCATGCGCACGGTGCTGGCGTTGTTCTGCGGCGGCTTTGCCACCTTCGCCCTGCTCTACTGCGTGCAGCCGATGATGCCGCTGCTGTCCCGCGAGTTTTCCATCAATGCGGCGCAGAGCAGCCTGGTGCTGTCGGTGTCGACCGGGTTGCTGGCAATCGGGCTGCTGGTTACCGGGCCGATTTCCGACCGTATCGGGCGCAAGCAGGTGATGGTCGCGGCGCTGTTCTGCGCGGCGCTGAGCACCCTGGCCAGCGCCATGATGCCGACCTGGGAAGGCGTGCTGGCGATGCGCGCGCTGGTCGGCTTGTCGCTCAGCGGCCTGGCGGCGGTGGCGATGACCTACCTGAGCGAAGAGATCCACCCGCAGCACATCGGCCTGGCCATGGGCTTGTACATCGGCGGCAACGCCATTGGCGGGATGAGCGGGCGGTTGATTACCGGGGTGTTGATCGATTTTGTCAGCTGGCACACGGCGATGCTGGTGATTGGTGGCCTGGCGCTGATTGCGGCGGGGGTGTTCTGGAAGATCCTCCCGGAGTCGCGCAACTTCCGCCCGCGCGCGATGAACCCGCGCAGCCTGCTCGATGGCTTTACCCAGCATTTTCGTGACGCCGGGCTGCCGTGGCTGTTCCTCGAGGCGTTCCTGCTGATGGGCGCGTTCGTCACCCTGTTCAACTACATCGGCTATCGCCTGCTGGCCGAGCCGTACCACATGAACCAGGCGCTGGTGGGGCTGTTGTCGGTGGTGTACCTGTCGGGCATCTACAGCTCGGCGCAGATTGGTGCGCTGGCCGACAAGCTGGGCCGGCGCCGGGTGTTCTGGGGCACCATCGTGCTGATGTTCAGTGGTTTGCTGCTGACCCTGCTCACCCCGCTGCCAGTGGTGATCATCGGCATGCTGATCTTCACCTTCGGCTTCTTTGGCGCGCATTCGGTGGCCAGTAGCTGGATTGGGCGCAGGGCGACCACGGCCAAGGGGCAGGCGTCGTCGTTGTACCTGTTCAGTTACTACGCGGGGTCGAGCGTGGCCGGGACGGCCGGTGGGGTGTTCTGGCATTACGCCGGGTGGAACGGAATCGGGGTGTTCATTGGCAGCTTGCTGGTGGTGGCGCTGATGGTGGCGCTGCGGTTGAGCAAGTTGCCTGCAAAGAGCTAGGGCCGCTGTGCGGCCCATCGCCGGCAAGGCCGGCTCCCACAGAATGCATTCCACACCTGTGGGAGCCGGCCTTGCCGGCGATGCCTTTATCAGTTGATGATCTCAACCAGGTCCACATCAATCTCGCGCTTCAACAAGCCCTTCTCGACCTCACCGGTCAATTTCACCTTGGTCTTCTCGTTGAAGGCCACCGCTGGCAGGTCTTCGTTGTCGATCTCGACGGTGATGGTGCCGCTGGCATCCTTGAACTCGTACTTGTCGTCGTTATCCAGCTTCTGGGTCACGAAGCCTTGCAGCACCACCGGGGTGTCGTCAGCGGCGTCATTGGCGGCCGCCACGGTGGTGATCGCCTGAGCGCCAGGGCCGGTGTAACCGGTGGCCAGGACAGCAGTGCTGAACAGTGGGGCCAACAGCAGAGCAAGGTAACGGGTTTTCATGGCAGTCATCCAGGTAGGTTTTGATGAAGCCAGATTACCCACCCCAACTGAATTCAAGCTTAATCCGCACGCCCACAAAAAAGCCCGGCATCTGCCGGGCTTCTTGAGGTGTTACTGGTGGTACTGCGCCGAGAACTCGTGCACGGCGTTGATGAACACGCCGGCATGCTCCGGGTCGACTTCCGGGGTGATGCCATGGCCCAGGTTGAACACATGCCCCGAACCCTTGCCGTAGCTGGCGAGGATGCGCGCCACTTCGCTGCGGATGGCTTCAGGCTTGGCGTAGAGCACGGTCGGGTCCATGTTGCCTTGCAGGGCAACCTGGTTGCCAACGCGCTGACGCGCTTCGCCAAGGTCGCAGGTCCAGTCCAGGCCCAGCGCATCCGCGCCGGCCTCGGCAATGCTTTCCAGCCACAGGCCGCCGTTCTTGGTGAAGAGGATCACCGGCACCTTGCGCCCTTCGTGCTCGCGGATCAGGCCGCTGACGATCTTGCGCATGTAGGCCAGGGAGAACTCCTGGTATGCCGCCGCCGACAGGTTGCCGCCCCAGGTGTCGAAGATCTGCACCGCTTGCGCACCGGCAAGGATCTGCCCGTTGAGGTAGCTGGTGACCGACTGGGCCAGCTTGTCCAGCAGCAGGTGCATGGCCTGCGGGTTGTCGTAGAGCATGGCCTTGGTCTTGCGGAAGTCTTTCGACGAGCCGCCTTCGACCATGTAGGTGGCCAGGGTCCATGGGCTGCCGGCAAAGCCGATCAACGGTACGCGACCGTTCAGCTCGCGGCGGATGGTGCTGACTGCGTCCATGACGTAGCCCAGGTCCTTTTGCGGGTCCGGGATCGGCAGGGCCTCGATGTCGGCCAGGGTGCTGATGACTTTCTTGAAGCGCGGGCCTTCGCCGGTCTCGAAGTACAGGCCTTGGCCCATGGCATCGGGAATGGTGAGGATGTCCGAGAAGAGGATCGCGGCGTCCAGCGGGTAGCGGTCCAGCGGCTGCATGGTCACTTCGCAGGCGAACTGCGGGTTCATGCACAGGCTCATGAAGTCACCGGCATTGGCACGGCTGGCGCGGTATTCCGGCAAGTAGCGGCCGGCTTGGCGCATCATCCAGACAGGCGTGACGTCTACGGGTTGCTTGAGCAGTGCACGCAGGAAACGATCGTTCTTCAGGGCAGTCATGTCGGCATCCGGAAAAAAAGTGCGGGCATTTTCTCAGACACCAACAGAAAAGGCACGGTAAGAGCCGTGCCTTTTGTCTATCGGTATGCGGTAGGTCAATAGATTTTGCAAAAGCATCGCCGGCAAGGCTGGCCCCCACAGTGCTCCCCGTATCACCTGGAACCCCGTGGGAGCCGGCGTTGCCGGCGATCTGGCCGGGTCAGAGACCCAGGTAATCCATGATCCCCTCAGCCGCATTACGCCCTTCAAAGATCGCCGTCACCACCAGATCCGACCCGCGCACCATGTCGCCACCGGCGAAGATCTTCGGGTTGCTGGTCTGGTGCTTGTAGGTGTTCTTCTCCGGTGCCACCACGCGGCCCTGGCTATCGAGCTGGATGCTGAACTGCTCGAACCATGGCGCCGGGCTTGGACGGAAGCCGAAAGCGATGACCACGGCATCAGCCGGGATGATCTCTTCGGAACCCGGAATCGGCTCCGGGCTGCGGCGGCCACGGGCATCCGGCTCGCCGAGACGGGTCTCGACCACCTTCACGCCTTCCACCTTGTCTTCACCGACAATCGCAATCGGCTGGCGGTTGTAGAGGAACTTCACCCCTTCTTCCTTGGCGTTCTTCACCTCTTTGCGCGAACCCGGCATGTTCGCCTCGTCACGCCGGTAGGCACAGGTCACCGCCTTGGCACCCTGGCGAATGGAGGTGCGGTTGCAGTCCATCGCGGTGTCACCACCGCCCAGTACCACGACCTTCTTGCCCTTCATGTCGACGAAATCTTCCGGCGACTTTTCAAAGCCCAGGTTGCGGTTGACGTTGGCCACCAGGAAGTCCAGCGCGTCATGCACGCCCGGCAGGTCTTCGCCCGGGAAACCGCCCTTCATGTAGGTGTAGGTGCCCATGCCCATGAACACCGCATCGAACTCTTCGAGCAGTTGTTCCATGGAGATGTCCTTGCCCACCTCGGTGTTCAGGCGGAACTCGATGCCCATGCCGGTGAAGACTTCGCGGCGATTGCTCAGCACGGTCTTTTCCAGCTTGAACTCGGGGATGCCGAAGGTCAGCAAGCCACCGATTTCCGGGTTGCGGTCGAACACCACCGGGGCCACCCCGCCGCGCACCAGCACGTCGGCACAGCCCAGGCCTGCCGGGCCGGCGCCGATGATCGCGACACGCTTGCCGGTCGGCTTGACCTTGGACATGTCCGGGCGCCAGCCCATGGCGAAGGCGGTATCGGTGATGTACTTCTCCACCGAACCGATGGTCACCGCACCGAAGCCGTCGTTGAGGGTGCAGGCACCCTCGCACAGGCGGTCTTGCGGGCACACCCGGCCGCACACTTCCGGCAGGGTGTTGGTCTGGTGCGACAGTTCTGCCGCCGCCAGGATGTTGCCCTCGGACACCAGCTTCAACCAGTTGGGAATGAAGTTGTGCACCGGGCACTTCCATTCGCAATACGGGTTGCCACAGCCCAGGCAGCGGTGGGCCTGTTCGGCCGACTGCTGGGGTTTGAAGGGCTCGTAGATCTCGACGAACTCTTTCTTGCGTTGGCGCAACAGCTTCTTCTTCGGATCTTTGCGCCCGACCTCGATGAACTGGAAGTCATTACTCAGACGTTCAGCCATGTTCACTACCTCACAAACTCTTCAGGCGCATATCACTGCGGGTTGGCACGGGTGCTGGACAGCAGGTTCTTCAGGCTTGCCGCCTTCGGCTTGACCAGCCAGAAGCGACGCACGTAATCGTCCAGGTTTTCCCAGAGCTCACGACCCCATTCACTGCCCGTTTCTTCGACGTATTCGGCTAGCACGCGCGACAGGTGGCTACGGTAAGCCTCCATCGCCTCGCCGCTGATACGCTGGATTTCCACCAGTTCGTGGTTGACCTTGTCAACGAAGCTGTTGTCCTGGTCGAGCACGTAGGCGAAACCACCGGTCATCCCGGAACCGAAGTTGTAACCGGTCTTGCCCAGCACGCAGACAAAGCCACCGGTCATGTATTCACAGCAGTGATCGCCGGTGCCTTCGACGATGGTGTGGGCACCGGAGTTGCGCACAGCGAAGCGTTCGCCTGCGGTGCCGGCGGCGAACAGCTTGCCGCCGGTTGCGCCGTACAGGCAGGTGTTGCCGACAATCGCGGTGTGCTGCGTGGCAAACGGGCTGCCCGCAGGCGGCACGATCACCAGCTTGCCACCGGTCATGCCTTTGCCGACGTAGTCGTTGGCATCACCTTCGAGGTACATGTTCAGGCCACCGGCGTTCCACACGCCGAAGCTCTGCCCAGCGGTGCCTTTGAAGCGGAAGGTCAATGGCGCCTTGGCCATGCCCTGGTTGCCGTGCAGGCGGGCAATTTCGCCAGAGATCCGCGCGCCGATGGAACGGTCGCAGTTGCAGATATCCATGGCGAACTCACCACCGGACATGTCGCGGATGGCCGGCAAGGCCATCTGCACCATCTTCTCGGCCAGCACACCCTTGTCGAACGGCGGGTTGCGCTCCACGCCGCAGAACTGCGGCTTGTCGGCCGGCACGTGCGGGCTGCCGAGCAGCGGGCTGAGGTCCAGGTGCTTCTGCTTCTCGGTTTCACCCGGGAGCATTTCCAGCAGGTCGGTACGCCCGATCAACTCGCCAAGGCTGCGCACGCCCAGCTTGGCCAGCCATTCACGGGTTTCTTCGGCGACGTAGGTGAAGAAGTTCACCACCATGTCGACGGTGCCGATGTAGTGATCCTTGCGCAGCTTGTCGTTCTGCGTGGCGACGCCGGTGGCGCAGTTGTTCAGGTGACAGATACGCAGGTATTTGCAGCCCAGGGCGATCATCGGCGCGGTACCGAAGCCGAAGCTTTCGGCGCCGAGGATGGCGGCCTTGATCACGTCCAGGCCGGTTTTCAGGCCACCGTCGGTCTGCACCCGGACCTTGCCGCGCAAGTCGTTGCCGCGCAGGGTCTGGTGGGTTTCGGCCAGGCCGAGCTCCCACGGTGCACCGGCATACTTGATCGAGGTCAGCGGCGATGCGCCGGTACCGCCGTCGTAGCCGGAAATGGTGATCAGGTCGGCATAGGCCTTGGCCACGCCGGCAGCAATGGTGCCGACGCCGGCTTCCGCTACCAGCTTGACCGAGACCAGCGCCTGCGGGTTGACCTGCTTGAGGTCGAAGATCAATTGCGAGAGGTCTTCGATCGAGTAGATGTCATGGTGCGGCGGTGGCGAGATCAGCGTCACGCCAGGCACCGCGTAGCGCAGCTTGGCGATCAGGCCGTTGACCTTGCCGCCTGGCAGCTGGCCGCCTTCGCCCGGCTTGGCGCCCTGGGCGACCTTGATCTGCAGCACTTCGGCGTTGACCAGGTACTCGGGGGTGACACCGAAACGACCGGTGGCGACCTGTTTTATTTTCGAGCTGCGGATGGTGCCGTAGCGCGCCGGGTCTTCGCCGCCTTCACCGGAGTTGGAGCGTGCGCCCAGGCGGTTCATCGCCTCGGCCAGCGCTTCGTGGGCTTCCGGCGACAGCGCGCCCAGGGAGATACCGGCCGAGTCGAAGCGCTTGAGGATGGCCTCCAGCGGTTCGATCTCTTCCAGCGCCAACGGCTGGTCGGCGACCTTGACCTTGAGCAGGTCGCGGATCATCGACACCGGGCGCGTATCGACCAGCGCGGTGTATTCCTTGAACTTGGCGTAGTCGCCCTGCTGCACGGCGGCTTGCAGGGTGTTGACCACGTCCGGGTTGTAGGCGTGGTATTCGCCACCGTGGACGAACTTCAGCAGGCCCCCTTGCTGGATCGGCTTGCGCGGGCTCCAGGCTTCGGCGGCGAGCAGCTTCTGCTCGTTCTCGATGTCGACAAAGCGTGCGCCTTTGAGGCGGCTGGCAACCCCACGGAAGCTCAGCTCGACGACTTCTTCGGAGAGGCCAACCGCTTCGAACAGCTGGGCGCCACGGTAGGAACCGACGGTGGAGATACCCATCTTCGAGAGGATCTTCAGCAGGCCCTTGGAGATGCCTTTGCGGTAGTACTTGAACACCTCGTCCAGATCACCCAGCACTTCGCCGGTACGGATCAGGTCAGCCAGCACTTCATAGGCCAGGTACGGGTACACCGCCGAGGCGCCGAAACCGATCAGCACGGCGAAGTGATGCGGGTCCCGCGCGGTAGCGGTTTCGACCAGGATGTTGCTGTCGCAACGCAGGCCCAGTTCGGTCAGGCGGTGATGCACTGCCCCCACGGCCAGCGAGGCATGCGCCGGCAGCTTGCCCGGGGCAATGTGACGGTCGCTCAGCACCAGCTGGGTCTTGCCGCTGCGCACGGCTTCTTCGGCCTGGTCGGCGATGTTGCGCACGGCCGCTTCAAGGCCAATGCTCTCGTCGTAGTTCAGGTCGATCAGCTGGCGCTCGAAGCCTGGGCGGTCGAGGTTCATCAGCGAACGCCACTTGGCCGGGGAAATGACCGGCGAGCTGAGGATCACGCGCGAGGCGTGCTCCGGCGACTCCTGGAAGATGTTGCGCTCGGCACCGAGGCAGATCTCCAGCGACATGACGATGGCTTCGCGCAGCGGGTCGATCGGCGGGTTGGTGACCTGCGCGAACTGCTGGCGGAAGTAGTCGAAGGTGGAACGCACGCGCTGCGAGAGGATCGCCATCGGCGTGTCGTCGCCCATCGAGCCGACCGCTTCCTGGCCCTGCTCACCCAGTGGGCGCAGCACCTGGTCACGCTCCTCGAAGGTGACCTGGAACATCTTCATGTACTGCTTGAGCTGGTCGGTGTCGTAGCTCGCCGCGCCCTGGTCGTCGCTCAGGTCGGCCTGGATACGCAGGGCGTTCTGGCGCAACCAGCGCTTGTACGGGTGGCGTGACTTGAGGCGGTTGTCGATCGCATCGGTATCGAGGATCTGCCCGGTCTCGGTGTCCACCGCGAAGATCTGGCCCGGGCCGACACGGCCCTTGGCAATCACGTCTTCCGGCTTGTAGTCCCACACGCCGATTTCCGACGCCAGGGTGATGTAGCCGTTCTTGGTGGTGACCCAGCGCGCCGGGCGCAGGCCATTGCGGTCGAGCAGGCAGACCGCGTGGCGCCCTTCGGTCAGCACCACGCCGGCCGGGCCGTCCCACGCTTCCATGTGCATGGAGTTGTATTCGTAGAACGCACGCAGGTCGGCGTCCATGGTCTCGACGTTCTGCCACGCCGGCGGAATGATCATGCGCACGCCACGGAACAGGTCGATGCCGCCGGTAACCATCAGCTCGAGCATGTTGTCCATGCTCGAGGAGTCGGAACCGACGCGGTTGACCAGTGGGCCGAGCTCTTCAAGATCAGGGATCAGTTCGTTGGCGAACTTGGTCCGCCGCGCCTGGGCCCAGTTGCGGTTGCCGGTAATGGTGTTGATCTCGCCGTTGTGGGCGAGGAAGCGGAACGGCTGCGCCAGCGGCCATTTCGGCAGGGTGTTGGTGGAGAAGCGCTGGTGGAACACGCAGATCGCGGTTTGCAGGCGCTCGTCACCCAGGTCTGGATAGAAGGCGGCGAGGTCCGCCGGCATCATCAGGCCTTTGTAGATGATGGTCTTGTGCGAAAAGCTGCAGATGTAGTGATCGCTGTCGGCGGCGTTGGCCACGGACGAGCGACGACGGGAGCTGAACAGCTTGATCGCAAAATCCTGATCGCTCAGGCCTTCACCGCCCACAAACACCTGCTCGATCTGCGGCAGGCGTTCCAGGGCCAGGCGGCCGAGGACGCTGGTGTCGATCGGCACCTTGCGCCAGCCCACCAATTGCAGGCCAGCGGCGAGGATCTCGCGGTTCATGTTTTCGCGGGCCGCTTCGGCTTTGGCGGTGTCCTGATTGAAGAACACCATGCCGACCGCGTACTGCTTGGGCAGTTCACAGCCGAAGGTTTCCTGGGCAATCGCGCGCAGGAATTGATCGGGCTTCTGCATGAGCAGACCACAGCCGTCGCCGGTCTTGCCGTCGGCGTTGATCCCACCGCGGTGGGTCATGCAGGTCAGGGCCTCGATGGCCGTTGTCAGAAGGTGGTGGCTGGGTTCGCCCGTCATGTGGGCAATCAGGCCGAAACCACAGTTATCCTTGAATTCTTCGGGATGGTACAGACCTGTTTTCATAGACACTTTCTCACCAGGTTCGCCTCTCACCAAGGCAAATCTCTTTTTAGTACAACCACTTACCATCCACGCCGAACGTATGCCAGCTTTGCGGGGGCAAAAGTGAAGCCATTGTTGCACAGCGACAGTTGCGCTCACAAATTTACTGACGAATCAGTGACAATTCATGTCGCTTTTTTGAATGTTTTTAAACCAAGTGTCGTGATAGCGACATGGCTTGAGTCTGAAGCGTTTCAGCCTGAACTGCAAGGTGGCTTGTGGCCGGCAGTCTGGGACAGAAAAGCCTGCCGCGTTAAGACGCAGCAGGCTTGACCGGGAGTCAGGAGTCGCTCAGCAGGTGGCGGGGGTAGTGCCACCAGGCTATTTCAGCGGGTCGTGGCCAGATCTTGTTGGACGCTGGCAACGGTACGTGGCCAAGGTTTACCAGCCTGGACCTTGGCTGGCAAGGCCTTGATTGCAGCGAGGGCTGCATCGCGGCTGGAGAAGCTGCCGTAGGTGATCACGTACAGCGGCTTGCCCTGCAGGACTTTCTTGAAGTAGCGATAGTCGCCACCCTGGGCCTTTACGTAGGCCTGGGCGGTGGCTTCGGAGCTGGTGCCGAGGATCTGCACCACGTAGTTGCCCGGTGCCTGACCGGAGTACCAACCACCACCTGTTGCGCCCGCAGCTGGCTTGGCCGCGACTTTTTCGGCAGGTTTTTCGGCCGGTTTCGGGGCCGGCTTGGCCGTTGCGACCTGGGTCGGCGCAGGCTTGGCAACAGGTGCAACCGGCTTCACGGGCGCGGTTGCAACAGGTTGATGCACAGGTGCAACTGGCTGCGCTGGAGTCGGCGCCGGGCCAGCCTCGACACCGGCTGGCGGTGCGATGGTGGTGACCGTTGGCGGCTGCAGGGCGGTGTTGGCGGCCGGTGCAGATTCTTCACCGTCGCCCATGCCGGCGGCTTCAGCCAGCGGGCCGCGCATGACCGGTTGGGACTGACCGACCAGCGGCAGCGGCATCGGCTGGGAAGAGCCGGCGAACTCGATGGCCGGGCCACCGTTGTTGGATTGTGCAGCACCCGGCTTGCCCTGCCCCAGAGGCAGTTGGGCCTGCTCGGCCGGCGCGGTGGCGGGCGCCTGATCGCCCTTCTTGGGCATCAGGACGGCGGCGGCGACGGCGACAACCACCACAGCAGACAGCGCCAGCACGTGTTTCTTAGGCATATTGAACCCCATTGATGGTCGCTTAACCGTGGTACGGCTGGCGATCATGGCTTCGATCATGGTGTCTCGGGCGACCTGGTTGATAGCCCCCGGCCAGCCGTCCGAGTTTTCGTGGATATCGGTGATCTGCTCGCTGGTGAACACCTCGATGCCGCGACCTGCACCTTCCAGACGTTGCTCCAGGTATTCCCGGGTTTCGTCTTCGCTATAAGGCTGCAGCTCGATGACATGGAAGCGTTCCTGCTCAGTCTCGAATACCTCAAGACCGGCAATCAGCGATGGCTCACCGAACAGGAACACGTGCGGACGCCCTTCCGGGGTGCCCGTCGCCAGTTCCAGCAAGGCTTGGAGTGCCGACTCGCCAAGTTGTTCCGCATCGTCGACCAGCAAATAGACTTCCTGGCCGGTCAGGGCCAGTTGCACTACCTGGGCGAGGATTTCCGGCACTTCGGCCGTGGCGACATTCAACGACTGGGCCACCTGGCCCAGCACGGCAGCAGCATCACTGGCACCACGTGCCGAGACCACCACGCTTTGCACCGACTGCTTGTTGGTGCTGGCCACCAGGGCCTGGCGCAGCAAGGTCTTGCCGCTGCCCTGCGGCCCGGTGACCACCAGCAGCAGCTGGCTGTAGCGGGCGAGGTGGTGCAGCTGGCCGAGTACCGGCTTGCGTTGGGCGGGGAAGAACTTGAAGCCCGGCACCCGCGCGGCAAAGGGGTCGTGGCTCAACTGGTAATGGCCGAGAAAGGCCTCGTCGGCATGCAAACTAGTCATGAACTCTCATCAACCTCAAAGCGGGGCCACGATCGCGCGGTAATCCGCGGCCAGCGTGGCCTGAAGAATCTCTTGCGGATAGTCGTCGGTGACCACCGCTTCGCCCATGTGGCGCAGCAGGACCAGACGCAGACGACCATCGAGCACTTTCTTGTCGACCGACATGTGTTGCATGAACTGCGACGCGGTCATTTCCTGTGGCGGCACTACCGGCAAGCCAGCGCGCTGGAACAGGCGAATGCCACGGTCCCGCTCGTCCTGGCTGATCCAGCCCAGGCGCATGGACATTTCCAGCGCCATCACCGTGCCCGCCGCCACGGCTTCACCGTGTAGCCACACACCATAGCCCATGTGGGTCTCGATCGCGTGGCCGAAGGTGTGCCCCAGGTTCAGCGTGGCGCGCACGCCGGTCTCGCGTTCATCGGCGCCGACCACCGCAGCCTTGGCCTGGCAGGAACGCTGGATGGCTTCGGTGAGGGCAACCTGGTCCAGGTTGCGCAGGGCATCGACGTTGGCTTCGAGCCAGGTCAGGAAAGGTTTGTCACAGATCAGGCCGTACTTGATCACTTCGGCCAGGCCCGCCGACAGTTCGCGCGGCGGCAGGGTCTTGAGGCTTGCCGTGTCGATCAGCACCGCATTGGGCTGATAGAAGGCGCCGACCATGTTCTTGCCCAGCGGGTGGTTGATGCCGGTCTTGCCGCCCACCGAGGAGTCGACCTGGGACAGCAGCGTGGTCGGCACCTGGATGAAGTCCACGCCTCGCTGGTAGCACGCGGCGGCAAAGCCGGCCATGTCGCCGATCACCCCGCCACCCAGGGCTACCACGGTGGTACGACGGTCGTGCCGCGCGGTCAGCAGGGCATCGAAAACAAGCTGCAGGGTTTCCCAGTTCTTGTATGCCTCGCCGTCCGGCAACACCACTGGCAGCACCTTGTAGGCACCCAGGGTCTTGCTCAGGCGTTCCATATACAGGGGCGCGACGGTCTCGTTGGAAACGATGGCAACCTGGCGACCGGCAATATGCGGCGCCAACAGTTCGGGCTGATCCAGCAAGCCTTCACCGATGTAGATCGGGTAGCTACGTTCGCCCAGTTCGACCTTAAGTGTCTGCATGTTTCCCCACAAAGAACAAAGGCGCAGGGTCGAAGGCTCGACCTGCGTGGTAACGATGTGCCCTGTCACGGCATGACTGGTCGCCGAGGATAGTCATGCGTCAGCGGGGCGGCAACTGCTGCAAGCGCTCCAGAATATCCAGCACCACCATGCGGGGTGGCCGTTCGTCGGTTTCCACCACCAGGTCGGCGATCTCGCGGTAAAGCGGGTCGCGCAGCTCCAGCAGGGCACGCAGGGTGGCCTCCGGGTTGGCGGTGCGCAGCAGCGGACGATTGCGGTCGCGGGCGGTACGCCCGACCTGTTGTTCGACCGAGGCGTGCAGGTAGATGACCCGTCCGCCGGCGTGCAGCGCCCGGCGGTTGGCTTCGCGCATGACGGCGCCACCACCGGTGGCCAGAACGACGCCATCGGCGGCGCAGAGCTCGGCAATCATGGCCTGCTCGCGATCACGGAAACCGGGCTCGCCTTCCTTGTCGAAAATCCACGGAATATTGGCGCCCGTGCGCAATTCAATTTCCTTGTCGGAATCCTTGAATGGCAGGCGCAGCTCTTTGGCCAGCAAGCGGCCGATGGTGCTCTTACCGGCACCCATCGGCCCTACAAGTATCAAATTTCGCACAGAATCAACGACTCACAGCAATCGCCTGGTCACTCATGATACGCGGAGTCAGGAAGACCAGCAGCTTGGATTTTTTCTCTTGAACCACAGCGCGCCGAAACAGCCGCCCAACATACGGCACATCGCCTAAAAATGGCACCTTGTCGACCACATTACTTTGCACCGTCGAGTACACGCCACCAATCACGATGGTCTCGCCATCGGCCACCTGGACCTTGGACGTTACCTCGTTCTTGCGGATCGGCGGCACATTGTTGAGGGCATTGAGGTAGTCGGGCTCATCCTTGGTGACCTTGACGGCCATGATCACCCGGTTGTCGCTGGTGATCTGCGGGGTCACCTCCAGCGACAGCGACGCCTCGCGGAAGGTGGTCGAGGTGGTGCCGTTGGCGCCGGACTCCTGGTACGGCACTTCGGTGCCCTTGAGGATGCGCGCGGTCTCCTTGTCGGCGGTGACCACCTTGGGCTGGGAGATGATCTCGCCGTTGCCGCTTTTTTCCATGGCACTGAGTTCCAGGTCGAGCAGCACGCTGTCGCGCACCAACCCGACACCAATACCGGCGCTCGCCCGCTCCACGCCCAGGTCGACGAACGGTTGCCCATCGCCTGCCAACCCTTTCAGGCTCGCCCCGCCGCCCAGCTTCAGCAGGCCGCCCCAGCGCACCCCCAAGTGCTTTTCGTAATCGACATTGGCCTCGACGATGCGCGCCTCGATCATCACCTGGCGCACCGGCACATCCAGCTGGCTCACCAGTTGGCGCAAGGCAGCCAGGCGCTCGGGGGTCTGGCTGGCAACCAGCGTGTTGGTACGCTCATCGACCGCCAGCCCGCCGCGCCCCTCATCGTCACCCTCGGCCAGGGCCTGGAACAGCTCGGCGATATCCGCAGCCTTGGCGTGGTTGATCGGCAGCAGCACCTGCTGCAACGGCCCCAGGCTGGGCAGCACTACCGGCATTTCACGGGTGTGTCGCCCGTAGTCAGCCAACTCCTCCAGCGGCGCGACCAGCAGCACGTTGCCGTCCAGGTGCCGGCCCAGCCCCTTGCTGCGCAACACCAGGTCCAGGGCCTGCTCCCAGGGCACCTCGTGCAAGCGCAAGGTGACCTTGCCCTGCACCGAATCACCGGCCACCAGGTTCATCCCGTGAAAATCGGCCAGCACCTGCAACACCGCGCGTACTTCGACATCCTGAAAATTCAGTGACAGCGTCTGGCCGCCCGAACGCCCCGAATCAAGCACTGCCCCTGCACCTTGTGACAGCGCCCACATCATCAACACTGCAAAACACCTGAACATCCTGTTCATTGTCGCTCTCCCTATTAATGTGCCCAGGCTCAAGGCCTGGTCTGCGGCCCACGGATGAACCGCGCCCGCTCCCACTCACCTGCATCCTGCAGGGCCAGTGGCTCAAGCAACTCGACTTGCTGTTCAGCGATGCGCACTACGCGGGCGTTTTCCTTGCCCAACACATCGCCCACGCGGGCCGGGTGCACATGCCCCGCCACGTTCAGCAAGGCGACATGCCCACGCTGATCGGCCAGGCTGCCGACCCAGGTCAACTGGTCCAGCGGGTAACGCTGCAACAGCGGGCCGGCCGCCGCCTCCATGGGTAGTACGAAGGGATCACGCAAGGATTCCGGCGCAGGCACAGCGGGGTTTGCCACAGGGCGCGGCACGCTGGATCGGTAAGCCTTGGCCAGCAGGCTCATGCGCAGCTGGCCGGGGCGCACGTCGTCGGCCGCGAGCAGCTCCAGTTCGTGCAGGGTCATCAAGGTGCTCATATCGCTCATGGCGGCGACAAAGTTGCTCAAGGCGCCATACGACCCCAACGCCTGCACGCGCAGCGGCACTTCCACCGGGAACGCCTGGCTGCGTCCTTGCAGCACGGTCAATTGCTCGAACAGCAGCCCTTGGCCGGCGTGGGAAATATCCTGCAGTAGGCCGGGCAACCCCTCCTCGTCGATCAGCGCCTCACTGCTGTACCGCAACGACGCCTGCATCGCCTCAAGCTCTCGTTCGCGAACCACGACCAGCCCGGCCTGGGTGCGTTTTTCCTCACGTTCGGCGTGCAGGTGATTACACTGCTCCATCACTTTATCGAACGTAGCCAGCACGCCACGCAGGTGCCCGACATACCCCAGGGCAATCACCACAAGCAGGCAACACCCCAGGGCCAGCGCCTTGACCGGCCATTGCCCGGCGCTCAACGCCTGCCAACCGGGGACTTTCACACTGAACATCGCGCTCATCGCCCCACCTCCCCGGCCATCGAGGCCACCAGTGCGGTGAGCTGGAACTGCTCACCCGCTGGCGTGGCCTTTATCTCCTTCAGGGTCGGCGCGGCCACCCCCGGCAGCCGTGCCAGGCCTTCAAGCAACTGCGCCACCTCAAGGCCGGAGCGCGCCACACCTGTCACCTGCAACTGCGCGCCGAGCAATTGCACGCCGGTCAGCCGCACGCCATAGGGCACCCAGCGCCCCAGTTGCACCAACCATTCGGCCAGCGGCTGACGGTCCGCGCGCAAGGCCTCGATAGCGTTCACTTGGCCAGCCAGCTCATCACGCTGGGACGTCAGTTGTGCCAGCCGTTCCAACTGCTGGTCCAGCGCGCTGATGTCTTCGCGCAGGGCGTCACTGGCAAGCTGCTGGCGCGCCTGTTCGGCTCGCACCAGATGGTCGCCGCTCAGCACCACCACGGCGCCTGCCAGCGCACACACCAGCAACGCCGCCTTGAAGCGGCGCAATGCGCGTTGGCGCTGCCATTCGCGCCAGGGCAAAAGATTGATCCGTCGCATCACTCGTCACCTCGCAGCGCCAGGCCATAGGCAACCGCCAGCTCCGGCGCGATGCCTTCACGCTGGCCAAATACCTGGGTGGGGATCCCCAGCCTGCGCTGCAACTGCTCAGCCAGCCCCGGCTCGCCGGCCTTGGCCCCGCACAGCCAGAGGCGCTCGGCAACCGCTGCCGGGTCAGCCAACAACCAGCGGTCGATCTGCTCGGCCAGCCTTTCGACCTGCACCCCGCCCGCTGCCAGGCGTATCTCGCTGCGCTGGCCGACCTGCCCGGGCGACAGCAGGTGAAACACCAGTGCATCGGCTTCCACCTGCACCATCGCCGCCCAGCCGTGCAGGCTATGCGCCAATGCACGCTGCAGGGCATGGCTGTCCAGATCGACCACCCGCGCCGTCAGGCCGGCCAGTTCCAGCACGGCCTCAAGGTTGTCGACCGCCGCCTGATGGCAGGCGCAAAAGGCTACCTCCAACGCGCCGGCATCGTCGCGACACGGCCCCATCACCTGGTAATCCAGCGCGGCTTCTTCCAGGGCAAAGGGGATGACCTGCTCGGCCTCGCGGCGCAGCCGTTCGTCGATTTCGTGGGCGCTGAGCCCTGCAGGCAGGCGTACGGTCTTGTTGATCACCGCCGACGCCGGCAGCACCACACCGGCCCGTCGATGCACCGCGCCGCTGCGGCTGAACGCGCGCTGCACGGCGGCGGCCACGGCCTCATGGTTGATGACCTGGCCGTCCACCAGCGCCCCCGGCGGCAACGCCTCGACGGCCCAGGCACGGGGCCGGCCGCGAGCCAGTTGCAGCAAACGGACCGAAGCGGGGAGAATTTCTATTCCGAGCAGTGAACCGGCGTCCTTGCCGATACGTCCAAGCATTGGCGATTCCTTTCAATATGCAGACGGTTGATGATCCCCGAGCGCCCCAAGAGCGCCCCGACTACCGCGCCTATCACGCGGTACGGTGAAAATTGCTTATAATGCCCAGCGTTTTTTTCTCGACCGCCAGCCCTGCGCTCAATCCATTTTTCAACTGGACACCCCCACGCCTTGATACGCCTGCTGAAGTTCTTCTGGTGGTCTTTCGTCGCAGTCATTTGCGCAGTCGTGCTCGGCCTGAGCGGCGCGTTTCTGTATCTTAGTCCCAGCCTGCCCTCGGTAGAGGCGCTGCGAAGCATCCAGTTGCAGATCCCTTTGCGGGTCTACAGCAGTGACGGCAAGCTGATCGCGGAGTTCGGCGAAATGCGCCGCTCACCGATCCGTTTCGCCGACATTCCCCCGCATTTCATCCAGGCCCTGCTCTCGGCCGAAGATGACAATTTCGCCAATCACTATGGGGTCGACCCCAGCAGCCTGATGCGCGCTGCAACACAATTGCTCAAGTCCGGGCACATCCAGACCGGCGGCAGCACCATCACCATGCAGGTGGCGAAGAACTTCTTCCTGAGCAGCGAACGCAGCTTCTCGCGCAAAACCAACGAAATTCTCCTGGCCTTGCAGATCGAGCGCGAGCTGACCAAGGACGAGATCCTTGAGCTGTACGTCAACAAGATCTACCTGGGCAACCGCGCCTACGGCATCGAGGCGGCGGCGCAGGTGTACTACGGCAAGTCGATCCGCGACATCAGCCTGGCGCAGATGGCGATGATCGCCGGCCTGCCCAAGGCGCCGTCGCGCTTCAACCCGCTGGCCAACCCGGCCCGCGCCAAGGAGCGCCGCGACTGGATCCTGGGGCGCATGTACAAGCTCGGCAAGATCGACGAGGCCAGCTACCAGGCCGGCCTGGCCGAACCGTTGAACGCCAGCTATCACGTGCCGACCCCGGAAGTGAGCGCACCGTATATTGCTGAAATGGCCCGTGCCGAGATGGTCGGCCGTTACGGCAGCGACGCCTACACCGAAGGTTTCCGCGTGACCACCACCGTGCCGAGCGACCTGCAGCAGATCGCCAACAGCTCGGTACTGGAAGGCCTGACCGCCTACGACCAGCGCCACGGCTACCGTGGGCCGGAATCGCGCCTGCCAGGCAAGACCCGCGCCGCCTGGCAGCAGGAGCTGGTCAAGCAGCGCCCATTGGGCGGCCTGGATCCGGCCATCGTGACCCAGGTCGAGAAAACCGGCCTGACCGTGCTGACCAAGGCGGGTACAGAAGAAACCGTGGCCTGGGACACCATGAAATGGGCCCGGCCGTTCCTCAACACCAACAGCCAGGGCCGCAGCCCGGCACAGCCGAGCGATGTGGCGCAGGTGGGCGATGTGATCCGCGTACTGCGCCAGGCAGACGGCAGCCTGAAGTTCAGCCAGGTGCCCGGCGCCCAGAGCGCGCTGGTGACCCTCGACCCGAGCAGCGGTGCGATCCGCGCACTGGTCGGCGGCTTCTCCTTCGAGCAGAGCAACTACAACCGCGCCATGCAGGCCAAGCGTCAGCCGGGTTCGAGCTTCAAGCCGTTCGTGTACAGCGCCGCGCTGGATAACGGCTACACCGCCGCCAGCCTGGTCAACGATGCACCGATCGTGTTTGTCGACGAGTACCTGGACAAGGTCTGGCGACCGAAGAACGACACCAACACCTTCCTCGGCCCGATCCGCATGCGCGAGGCGCTGTACAAGTCGCGCAACCTGGTGTCGATCCGCCTGTTGCAGGCCATTGGCATCGACACCACCATCGACTACATCACCAAGTTCGGCTTCAACAAGCAGGACCTGCCGCGCAACCTGTCGCTGGCCCTGGGCACCGCGACGCTGACGCCGATGGAAATCGCCACCGGCTGGAGCACCTTTGCCAACGGCGGCTACAAGATCACCCCGTACCTGATCGAGCGAATCGAGAGCCGCAACGGCGACACGCTGTTCACCGCCAACCCGCCGCGCGTGCCACAAGGCAATCAGGACCAGGCCGGGATTGCCGCCCCTGAAGCTCAGCCGATCACCGCCCAGGTGCCGACCGATGCTGCAGCAGTTGCCCCGCAGGTGCCTGCCGTGGCCGAGCGGATCGTCGATGGGCGCACCACCTACATCCTCAACAGCATGCTGGAGGACGTGATCAAGAAAGGCACTGGCCGTCGCGCCATGGCCCTCGGCCGCACGGACCTGGCTGGCAAGACCGGTACCACCAACGACTCGAAGGATGCCTGGTTCTCGGGCTACAACGCCGATTACGTGACCACGGTATGGACCGGCTTCGACCAGCCGGAAACCCTCGGCCGTCGCGAGTATGGCGGTACGGTCTCGCTGCCGATCTGGATGAGCTTCATGGGCGCGGCGCTCAAGGACAAGCCTGCGCACACCCAGCCGGAGCCCGAAGGCATCCTCAGCCTGCGGGTCGACCCGGTCAGCGGCCGCGCGGCGACGCCGAGCACGCCGAATGCCTACTTCGAGCTGTTCAAGGCTGAAGATACCCCGCCGTCGGTGAATGAGCTGGGCAACGGCTCAGCCCCGGGCAGCCCGCTGCCAGCAGATGAATCGGCACCGATGGATCTGTTCTGAAACCAATCGCGGGACCAGCCCGCCCCCACAGGTTTCGCTGATACCTGTGGGAGCGGGCTGGTCCCGCGGTGCTTTGCAGACAACCACAAAAAAAGCCCCGACTCTCGCGAGCCGGGGCTTTTTTGTACAACGCTACAACGGCTTAGCCGTTGAACACGTCATCCACGCTTTTCAGCGGGTAGTTCTTCGGATACGGCAGGGTCGCCACGCCGGTCTCGATCGCGGCCTTGGCCACTGCATCGGATACCAGGGTGATCAGGCGTGCATCCATTGGCTTCGGAATGATGTACTCACGGCCGAACTCCAGGGTATCAACGCCGTAGGCTGCACAGACTTCCTTCGGCACTGGCAGCTTGGCCAGGTCTTTCAGGGCGTTGGCGGCAGCGATCTTCATTTCTTCGTTGATGCGCTTGGCGCGAACGTCCAGGGCACCACGGAAGATGAACGGGAAGCCCAGTACGTTGTTGACCTGGTTCGGGTAGTCGGAACGACCGGTCGCCATGATCACGTCGCTACGGGTAGCGTGCGCCAGCTCTGGCGAGATTTCCGGGTCCGGGTTCGAGCAAGCGAACACGATCGGGTTCGGCGCCATCGACTTCAGGCCTTCAGCGCTCAGCAGGTTCGGGCCAGACAGACCGACGAACACGTCAGCGCCGTCCAGGGCATCAGCCAGGGTGCGCTTGTCGGTAGCGTGGGCGAAGACCGCCTTGTACTGGTTCAGGTCGTCACGGCCAGCGTGGATCACGCCAGTACGGTCAACCATGAAGATGTTCTCGATCTGCGCACCCATGCTCACCAGCAGTTTCATGCAGGAGATGGCCGCAGCACCGGCGCCCAGGCAGACGATCTTGGCGTCGGCCAGGGTTTTGCCAGCGATTTCCAGGGCGTTGATCATGCCGGCTGCGGTAACGATCGCAGTGCCGTGCTGGTCATCGTGGAACACCGGGATGTCGCACTGTTCGATCAGCGCGCGCTCGATCTCGAAGCACTCAGGTGCCTTGATGTCTTCCAGGTTGATGCCACCGAAGGTGATGGAGATACGCTTGACGGTGTCGATGAACGCCTGCGGGCTCTCGGAGTCGACTTCGATGTCGAATACGTCGATACCGGCGAAACGCTTGAACAGAACACCCTTGCCTTCCATGACCGGCTTGGAGGCCAGCGGGCCGAGGTTACCCAGGCCGAGGATGGCGGTACCGTCGGAGATCACTGCTACCAGGTTGCCTTTACCGGTGTACTTGTAGGCCAGCTCCGCGTCGCGAGCGATTTCGCGCACAGGTTCGGCAACACCCGGGCTGTAGGCCAGCGACAGGTCGCGGGCAGTGGCAGTAGGCTTGGTGAGCTCGACGCTCAGTTTCCCCGGACGAGGCTGAGCATGGTATTCGAGAGCGGCAGTTTTCAAATCTGACATGGTGGGCATTCCGCTATTTACTGTTCTGACGGACCGCCGAGGATACGCAAAGAGCAAAGGGCCGACAAGACTGGCCGGTCACTAGTGTCAAGGCCTTTAACCTACGACTTTCCGCCAAGAGCCGCAGCCCGCAAGGGTTTCACTGTGTACAATCGCGATAAAAAATGTCCACAATTTTTTATCTTTCGCTCCGCTCCAGCATCGATGGGTCGGTCAAAGGCAGCATCCAGCGCTGTTGCCCGGGTTTCAGGCCGCCTTTGCGGGAACGATCCAGCACCCAACCACGCGCTTCGATGTCGCGACCTTTCAGGCCCTCGAGGAACGAGGCCGGGAAGTTGCGCTGCAAGCGTGCCGGCACCTGGAGCACCAGCTGATCGTTGATTTCGATCCAGATACCCCCGCGATTACGTGCGATACCCTGCACCTGGCCGCTGATCACCGCGAAACCGGACTGGCTGACCTGCCCGGCCGGGATGACCGGCGAACGGCGCCACAGCCCCAGGCCGGCCCGACGAGCGGCCTGCTCGGCCTGCTGCTGGCAGCCGCTGAGGTCGACGTTCGGCGCCACCGCCACGCGGTAGCCGAGGCCCTCGCTGAGCAGCGTGGCTTCCAGATTGTCGCCAGAGCGGCCATAGATGTGTGCCAGGGTACGGCCGTACTTGTCCTTGGCCTCAACGCCCGGCACCAGCCCCACCTGCCCGTCACTGGCCTTGACCAGCGCTTGCAGGCGCTGGCGCGCAGCCTCGGCGAAGGCTTCGCTGGTGCGGCCCTTGCGGCCGATTTCCGGAGCGTTGAGGCCGATCAGGCGAACACTGCGGCCATCGACCAGACGTACGGTATCGCCGTCGACCACCTGGCGCACCTGCACCGGCTGCACGCCGGCGGGCAGCGGGCAGAAGGCCAAGGCCGGCACCTGCCAAATCGCGGCCATAAAAAAAGCGCCCGCAAGGGACGCCTTTTTCAGCAGCAGTGCCAAGCCCAAAGGGCTCGCGTTGCTCACTCTTAAGCTTTTTTGGTGCCGATGGAACCAAAGCGATCTGCGAACTTCTGAACGCGGCCGCCGGTGTCCAGCACTTTTTGCTTACCGGTGTAGAACGGGTGGCACAGGTTGCATACGTCGATCGGCAGTGGCTTGGCCAGAGTCGAGCGAGTTTCGAATTTGTTACCGCAGCTGCAGGCTACTGCTACAGCTTCGTATACCGGATGGATATCGGCTTTCATGGGGATTTCCTCGTGCTGACGTGCCGCCACTCAACACCATTGTTGAATACCGCACGCAAATAAGGCTCGGGATGATACCAGAGCCAAGCGTCGACGCAAGTTGTCGCTTGCACCGGTTGTCGTCTGCTAGGCTCGCCGGTCGTGTATTCCTTCAGAGATCTCGCCGCGTGTCCGACGTCATTCTTCGCCTTGCCCTGCCCTCGCCCCTGCGGCGGCTGTTCGACTACAGGGCACCTGCGGGCATGGCGCGCGCGGCCTTCAGCCCCGGCATGCGGGTGCGCGTGCCGTTCGGTCGGCGGGAAATGATCGGCGTGCTGGTGGAGGTGTGCGAGCACAGCGAAGTACCGGCCGACAAGCTCAAGCCGGCACTGGCGCTGCTCGACCCGGTGTCGCCGATACCGCCGGCACTGTTCAAGCTGTGCCTGTGGACCGCGCAATATTACCAGCACAGCCTGGGCGACACCCTGAGCTGGGCGCTGCCGGTGCTGCTGCGCCAGGGCGAGCCGGCCGAGGCGCGCCAGGAGCGCTTCTGGCAGGCGGCCCCGGGTGCACGCCTGGACGACCCGCGCATCGCTCGCGCCCCGCGCCAGCGCGAAGCCCTGGCGACCCTGGCGCAACACCCGCACGGCGTTGCCCATGGCCTGCTGAGCAAGCTGATGCTGAGCAAGGACAGCCTCGACCTGCTGCTGGCCAAGGATATGGTGCAGGTCGAAGTGCGCCGGCACGCACCCAGCGAGCGCCATGAACACTGGCTGGCCCAACCGGAGCTGCCACTCAATGAAGAGCAACGCGCGGCCTTCCATGCCGTGCGTGCAGGCTTCGACAGCTTCCATGCCTTCCTGCTGGCCGGGGTGACCGGCAGCGGCAAGACCGAGGTCTACCTGCAACTGATCCGCGAAACCCTGGAAGCCGGCAAGCAGGCGCTGATCCTGATTCCCGAGATCAACCTGGGCCCGCAGACCCTGGCGCGCTTCGAGCAGCGCTTCAACGCGCGCATAGCCCTGCTGCACTCGGCGGTCAACGACCGCGAGCGCCTGGAAGCCTGGCTGGCCGCCCGCGACGGCGAGGCCGACATCATCATCGGCACCCGTTCGGCGTTGTTCACCCCGATGAAACACCCAGGGCTGATCATCATCGACGAGGAGCACGACGGCTCCTATAAACAGCAGGAAGGTTTGCGCTACCACGCCCGCGACCTGGCACTGGTGCGGGCACGCCAAGAAAACATCCCGATTCTGCTGGGCTCGGCAACGCCATCGCTGGAAAGCCTGCACAACGCCTACACCGGCCGCTACGGGCTGCTGCGCCTCAACCACCGCGCGGGCGGTGCGCACCCGCCGCGCTTCCTGCGCCTGGACGTGAAAAGCCGGCCACTGGACAGCGGCATCAGCGGCCCGATGCAACAGGCCATCGCCCAGACCCTGGCCGCCGGCCAGCAGGTGCTGGTGTTCCTCAACCGCCGCGGTTTTGCGCCGACGCTGTTGTGCCATGACTGCGGCTGGCTCTCCGAATGCCCACGTTGCGACGCGCGGATGACCGTGCACCAGCGCTCCGGCGAGTTGCGCTGCCACCACTGCGGCTACGACGAGCGGGTGCCGCGCAAGTGCCCACAGTGCAACCATGTCGACCTGCGCCCGGTAGGCGCGGGGACGGAACGGGCCGAAGAGCGCCTGGGCATTCTGTTCCCCGATTACCCGGTGCTGCGCGTGGACCGCGACACCACCTCGCGCAAGGATGCGATGAACCAGCTGTTCGCCACCATCCAGCGCGGCCAGCCGTGCATCCTGGTCGGCACGCAGATGCTCGCCAAGGGTCACCACTTCCCACGGGTGACCCTGGTTTCGATCCTCGATGCCGATGGCGGGCTGTTCTCGGGTGATTTCCGCGCCAGCGAGCGCATGGCGCAACTGATTGTCCAGGTCGCCGGGCGCGCCGGGCGGGCGGAAGAACCGGGCAAGGTGATCATCCAGACCCACCTCGCCGACCATCCTTTATTGGTCCAGCTGACCGAGCAGGGTTACTTCGCCTTTGCCGAGCAGGCCCTGAGCGAGCGGCGCGCGGCGGGGCTGCCACCGTTTGCGCATTTGGCGCTGCTGCGCGCCGAGGCGCACAAGCCCGGGCAGGCCGAGGGTTTCCTCGATGAAGCCTGCGCGGCGGCCGAGCAGCTGTTGGCCGAGCACAACCTGCAGGGCATCGAGCTGCTGGGGCCGGTGCCGGCACCGATGGAGCGACGGGCGGGACGCTTCCGTGCACAACTGTTGCTCCAGGCCAATGCACGGGCACCCTTGCATCGACTGATCAGTGCCTGGTTGCTACTGTTGGAGCAGATGCCGACGGGAAGACAGGTGCGCTGGTCGCTGGATGTGGATCCGGTGGATCTTTATTAAGGCCCAGCAAATCCCTGTGGGAGCCTTTGTAGCCGCTGCCGAAGGCTGCGCTCGCTGCAACGCAGGCGCCGCTCCTGGGAGCCCTACCGGACTCCAGCGCAGCCTCACGGCAGCGGCTACAAAGAACTGCTTCCCCTGCTGCAAGCCAGCACAATTCCCCCCAAAGGTTGGCAACCTCGCCCCGGCAACGGATAATGTTCAGTTTTTCCACCTGCGCATCGAAGCGCCGCCGCGCTTGCGGTCGAAAGAGAAGCCCATGAAAGACACCATTCGCCAGCTGATCCAGCAAGCCCTCACCCAACTCGTCACCGAAGGTGTGCTGCCTGAAGGGCTGACGCCGGCGATTCAGGTGGAGAACGCCAAAGACAAGGCCAACGGCGACTTCGCCAGCAACATCGCGATGATGCTGGCCAAACCTGCCGGCATGAAGCCGCGTGACCTGGCCGAAAAACTCGTCGCCGCCCTGCCTGCCGACCCACAGATCAGCAAGGTCGAGATCGCCGGCCCGGGCTTCCTCAATTTCTTCCAGAACACCCAGGCCCTGGCTGCCCGCCTGGACGCCGCCCTGGCCGACGCCAAGCTCGGCGTACACAAAGCCGGCCCGCTGCAGAAAGTGGTCATCGACCTGTCGGCGCCCAACCTGGCCAAGGAAATGCACGTCGGCCACCTGCGCTCGACCATCATCGGCGACGCCGTGGCCCGTGTCCTGGAGTTCCTCGGCGACACCGTGATCAGGCAGAACCACGTTGGCGACTGGGGCACCCAGTTCGGCATGTTGATGGCCTACCTGCAGGAAAACCCGATCACCAGCGACGAGCTGTCGGACCTGGAAAACTTCTACCGCGCCGCCAAGAAGCGCTTCGACGAGTCCGAAGAATTCGCCGACCGCGCCCGTGGCCTGGTGGTCAAGCTGCAAGCCGGTGACCCGGACTGCCTGAAGCTGTGGACCCGCTTCAAGGACATCTCGCTGTCGCACTGCCAGAAGACCTACGAACTGCTCAACGTCAAACTGACCATGGCCGACGTGATGGGCGAAAGCGCCTACAACGACGACCTGGCCAAGGTGATCGCCGACCTCAAGGCCAAGGGCCTGCTGGTCGAGAGCCAGGGCGCGCAGTGCGTGTTCCTCGATGAATTCAAGACCGCCGAAGGCGAGCCACTGCCAGTAATCGTGCAGAAGGCCGATGGCGGCTACCTCTACGCCACCACCGACCTCGCGGCCGTGCGCTACCGCAGCAACGTGCTCAAGGCCGACCGCGCGCTGTACTTCGTCGACCAGCGCCAGGCCCTGCACTTCAACCAGGTGTTCGAAGTCGCGCGCAAAGCGGGCTTTGTCGGCCACCCGATGCAAATGGAACACATGGGCTTCGGCACCATGAACGGCGCCGACGGCCGCCCGTTCAAGACCCGCGACGGCGGCACGGTCAAGCTGATCGACCTGCTCAACGAAGCCAAGGACCGCGCCTACGCGCTGGTGAAGAGCAAGAACCCCGAGCTGCCAGACGACGAGCTGCGCACCATCGGCCAGGTAGTGGGCATCGACGCGGTGAAATACGCCGACCTGTCCAAGCACCGCACCAGCGACTACAGCTTCAACTTCGAACTGATGCTGAACTTCGAAGGCAACACCGCGCCGTACCTGCTGTACGCCTACACCCGTGTGGCCGGCGTGTTCCGCAAGCTGGGCAAGGACTTCAACGAAGTCGACGGCCAGATCGTCCTGCAAGCGGCACAGGAGCAGGAACTGGCGGCACGCCTGGCGCAATTTGGCGAGACCCTCAACAACGTTGCCGAGAAAGGCACCCCGCACGTGCTGTGCAGCTACCTGTACGACGTGGCCGGGCTGTTCTCCAGCTTCTACGAGAACTGCCCGATCCTGTCCGCCGACACCCCGGAACAGCAGCAGAGCCGTCTGCGCCTGGCTGCCCTGACCGGTCGTACCCTGAAACAGGGCCTGGAACTGCTGGGTCTGGAAACGCTGGAGCGCATGTAAGTTGGCTGCCAAGAAAAAACCTGCACCCAAGCGCGGCGCAAGCCGCTATCAAGCCCCACAGAAAGCGCCGATTCCGGGCTGGCTGTGGATGGCCATCGGCCTTACGGTGGGTGCGTTCATTGTCTTCCTGATGAAGCTCGAGCCTGGCCGCGATGACGTCAAGCGCACCACGCCCGAGCAGCAGCAGAAGGCGGAGAAGATCGCCGAGGCGAACAAGACCCCGCCAAGCCCGCAGCAGCCGGTGAAGCCGAAGTACGACTTCTACACCCTGCTGCCGGAATCGGAGGTGATCGTGCCACCGGAAGCCGTGCCGGAGAAAACCCCGCCGGTGCCGGCGCAACCTCCGGTGACCCCGGCGGAAGCGGCGAAGATCGATACCGCGCGGGCCCAGGCCGCGCTGTCGGGGCAAACCCCACCGCCGGCGCCACCGGTGATCAAGCCGGCGGCAACCACCCAGTTCTTCCTGCAGGCGGGTTCGTTCCGCAAGCAGGCCGATGCCGACAAGGTCCGCGCGCAGATCATCCTGCTCGGCCAGGCGGTGCAGGTGGAATCCGGGACAGTGAAGGAAGAAACCTGGTATCGCGTACTGGTCGGCCCATTCAGCAACCGTGACCAACTGACCGTGGCGCAGAAGCAGCTGGCCGGCAGCGGCTTCAGCAACCTGTTGCTGCAACAGCGCCAGACCCGGCAGTAATCGGCTAAACCCCATCGCGGGACCAGCCCGCTCCCACAGGTGTGCACATTTCTTGAGATTGTGGGCACCTGTGGGAGCGGGCTGGTCCCGCGATTGTTTTTAGAAGCGCCGCTGCGCGTTGGTCAGCGACACCTGGGTGTTCAGCGTCCAGAAGTCATACAGCACGCCAAACAGGAACAACCCGCCTGTCAGCAGGTAGATCACCCCACTGATCCACTTGCCCTGGTACATCCGGTGCACACCGAACACCCCCAGGAACGTCAACAGCACCCAGGCGATGTTGTAATCCACCGGCCCGGCGTGGAAGCGCAAATCCGCCTCACGGTCCATCGCCGGGATCAGGAAGAGGTCGATCAACCAGCCAATCCCCAGCAAGCCCAGGGTGAAGAACCAGATCGTCCCTGTGACCGGCTTGCCGTAGTAGAAGCGGTGCGCCCCGGTAAACCCCAAAATCCACAGCAGATAGCCGATCACCTTGCTGTGGGTGTCCTGAGAGCGTCCTTCCTGTTGATAACCGTTCATTCATAGCCTCGCAGGGTTAGTGAAAAATTTTCTAAGCAAAATTGTGACTTTTCGGTGAATAGCCGACGTATGGTGTGCGCGCAATCGACCAACGGATCAAAAATTGATCAAAAAGCTGTTATAAAGTTGCGCGCTTACCCAACAAGAGCCCTGCCTATGCGTCCTTTATTCAAGACATGGCTGACTATTTGCCTATTATTGCCCCTGGCCGCCCACGCCACCAACCGTGAGCAACGTTTACCTACCGGCTTTGCCGGCTACACCGCCAATACCACGGCTGTGCGCTCGAACAAGAGCACCAGCAGCAAAGTCACCAAGGTGACCAAGGCCGCGAAAAGCCATGGCACCCGCACCTCGACCCAACAGGTTGCCCAGATGTCGCCCAAGCAGAGCAGTGATGTGCTCAGCCGCGCCGTCAATGTACTGGGTACGCCTTACGTCTGGGGTGGCAGCAGCCCGAGCAAGGGCTTCGACTGCAGCGGCCTGGTCAAGTACGCGTTCAACGACATCGATGAAATCGACCTGCCACGTACCTCCAACGCCATGGCCAGCGGCCACGGCGTGAAAGTCGAGCGCAAGGACCTCAAGCCTGGCGACCTGATTTTCTTCAACATCAAGAGCCGCCGGGTGAACCACGTTGCCATCTACCTGGGCAATGACCGCTTCATCCACGCACCGCGCCGCGGCAAGCGCGTCAGCATCGACACGCTGAACAAGCCCTACTGGCAGAACCACTATGTGGTGGCCAAGCGCGTCCTGCCAAAGGACCAGCAACTGGCCCTGGCCAAGCGCTAAAACGCCTCGGGTGAGCGTGCGTTCGCCCGGGCGTTGTCACGACTGATTTCCCCGCGCATCAGCAGGCCTAGCAGGCAACTGTCCAGGGTCTGCATGCCCAGCGCCCCGCTGGTCTGCATCGTCGAATACAGCTGCGCCACCTTGCCCTCGCGGATCAGGTTGCGCACCGCTGGCGTGCTCAGGAGTATTTCATGAGCCGCAACCCGCCCACCCCCGACCTTGGCCAACAAGGTTTGTGACACCACCGCCTGCAGCGACTCGGCCAGCAGCGTGCGCACCATCGCCTTCTCCTCGGCAGCGAACACCTCGACAATACGATCAACCGTCTTGGCCGCCGAACTGGTGTGCAGGGTGGCCAGCACCAGGTGCCCGGTTTCGGCTGCAGTCAGGGCCAGGCGGATGGTTTCCAGGTCGCGCAACTCGCCGAGCATGATCACGTCCGGGTCCTGGCGCAGTGCTGCACGCAAGGCGTCGGCAAAGCTGCGGCTGTGGCGCTTGATCTCGCGCTGGCTGATCTGGCTGCGCAGCGGGCTGTGGATGAATTCGATCGGGTCTTCCAGCGTGAGGATATGCAGCGCGTGTTCGCGGTTCAGGTGATCGACCAGCGCCGCCAGCGTGGTCGACTTGCCCGAGCCGGTCGGCCCGGTGACCAGCACCAGCCCGGCAGGCAACTCGGCCATGCGCTGGAACACCTCGCCCAGGCCCAGCTCGGCCAGGCTGGCGACCCGCTCCGGGATCACCCGCAAGACGGCGGCCGGCCCCAGCAACTGCTCGAACACATTGACCCGAAAGCGCGCCAGCCCCGGCACGGCAATGGAGAAGTCGAGGTCCTGTAGCGTTTCGAAATCCTTTTGCTGCGTGTCGCTCATGATCTGCCCGAGCAATTCGCGCATTTTCGGCGCATCCAGTGCGGGCAGGTCCAGCTCGCGCATCTGCCCATCGCAACGCACCCTCGGCACGCGCCCCGCCGCCAGGTGCAGATCGGAAGCGCTCATCCTGAGCGCCTGGGCCATCAGCCCGGTCATATCCATAGAGACTCCCCAAAGCCCGCCAAGCAGGTAGAATGCCGCAGACCCGAAGAGCCGCTGGCAACCATCAATGTCCACCATAGCAGACCACCTTTTCGCCCTGACCCAGCGCATCCACAGCGCCGCCCTGGCCGCCGGCCGTGCGCCTGCGAGCATCCAGTTGCTGGCCGTGAGCAAGACCAAGCCCGCCGCCGCCATCCGCGAAGCCTATGCTGCCGGGGTGCGTGACGTAGGCGAGAACTACCTTCAAGAGGCCCTTGGCAAACAGCTCGAATTGACCGACCTGCCCTTGACCTGGCACTTCATCGGCCCCATTCAGTCGAACAAGACTCGCGCCATTGCCGAGCACTTCGACTGGGTACATTCGGTGGACCGACTGAAAATCGCACAACGCTTGTCCGAACAACGCCCGACGCACCTGCCCGCCCTCAATGTGTGCCTGCAAGTGAATGTCAGCGGCGAAGCCAGCAAGTCTGGCTGTACGCCCGCAGACCTGCCGGCGCTGGCCCAGGCGGTCGCCGCCCTGCCCGGGTTGAAACTGCGCGGGCTGATGGCGATCCCCGAGCCGAGCGACGAACGCGCCGACCAGGATGCCGCCTTCGCCCGCGTGCGTGACCTGCAGGCCAGCCTGAACCTGGGCCTGGACACCCTTTCCATGGGCATGAGCCACGACCTGGAAAGCGCCATTGCCCAAGGCGCCACCTGGGTGCGCATCGGCACCGCGCTGTTCGGTGCCCGCGACTATGGCCAGCCCTGACCCCATGCCTCTTTCACCTTCTTCAACCAAGGACCTGACATGAGCAAGACTCGTATTGCCTTTATCGGCGCCGGCAACATGGCTGCCAGCCTGATCGGCGGCCTGCGTGCCCAGGGCCTGGAAGCCGCGCAGATCCGCGCCAGCGACCCGGGTGCCGAGCAACGCGCGAAGATCCATGCCGAACACGGCATCGAGATGTTCGAAAGCAACGCGCAGGCCATCGAAGGCGCCGACGTGATCGTCCTCGCGGTCAAGCCACAAGCCATGAAAGCCGTGTGCGAAGCCCTCAAGCCGAGCCTCAAGCCTGAGCAACTGGTGGTGTCCATCGCTGCCGGCATCACCTGCCGGAGCATGAACAACTGGCTGGGCGAGCAACCCATCGTGCGCTGCATGCCCAACACCCCGGCGCTGCTGCGCCAGGGCGTCAGCGGCCTGTACGCCACAGCCCAGGTCAGCGCCGAACAGCGCAACCAGGCCGAGCAACTGCTGTCGGCCGTGGGCATCGCCCTGTGGCTGGAGCAAGAGCAGCAACTCGATGCCGTGACCGCCGTGTCCGGCAGCGGCCCGGCGTATTTCTTCCTGCTGATCGAAGCCATGACCGCCGCCGGTGAAAAACTCGGCCTGCCTCGCGAAACGGCAGCCAAACTGACCCTGCAAACCGCCCTGGGCGCGGCGCACATGGCGGTCAGCAGCGATGTCGATGCGGCTGAACTGCGCCGTCGGGTGACCTCGCCGGCCGGCACCACGGAAGCGGCGATCAAATCGTTCCAGGCGGGTGGATTCGAAGCGCTGGTGGAACAAGCGCTGGGCGCTGCGGCGCAGCGCTCGGCCGAAATGGCCGAACAACTGGGCAACTAAGGAGCCGAACATGATCGGATTGAACACCGCTGCCATCTACATCCTGCAAACCATCGGCAGCCTTTACCTGCTGATCATCATGCTGCGCTTCATCCTGCAACTGGTGCGCGCGGACTTCTACAACCCGCTCAGCCAGTTCGCGGTCAAGGCCACCCAGCCACTGCTCAAGCCGCTGCGCCGGATCGTCCCGAGCCTGTTCGGCCTGGACATGTCCTCGCTGCTGCTGGCCATTCTGGTGCAGATGCTGCTGATGGCCCTGACCCTGCTGCTGGCCTACGGCACCACCGGCAACCCGATACAGCTGCTGATCTGGTCGTTGATCGGCGTGACGGCACTGTTCCTGAAAATCTTCTTCTATGCGCTGATCATCAGCGTGATCCTCTCCTGGGTCGCGCCGGGCAGCCACAACCCGGGTGCCGAGCTGATCAACCAGATCTGCGAGCCGTTCCTGGCGCCGTTCCGTCGCATCCTGCCGAACCTGGGCGGGCTGGATATCTCGCCGATCCTGGCGTTCATGGCGCTGAAGCTGATCGACATGCTGGTGATCAACAACCTCGCGGCAATGTCGGCCATGCCGGAAATTCTGCGCCTGCTGGTCTGACAAAAACCTCGCTGAACCCATCGCCGGCAATGCCGGCTCCCACAGTGGCCCTTGCATTAGCGGACCCTGTGGGAGCCGGCCTTGCCGGCGATGCTGTAAACGCCCGGGTACATTGCTTGCCGCCCACCCCCATGCTCTTTAGACTTACGCCTCATTTAAGCGTGAGCAGGGTCGATGTCCATTGTCTTTCCCGAAGATTCGGTCGGTCTGGTAACACCGCAACTGGCGCAGTTCAATGAGCCCCTGGCGCTTGCCTGCGGCCGCTCGCTGAACTCCTACGAACTCATCTACGAAACCTATGGCACGCTCAACAGCAGCGCGAGCAATGCCGTGCTTATCTGCCACGCCCTGTCCGGCCATCACCACGCCGCCGGCTACCACAGCGTCGACGACCGCAAGCCCGGTTGGTGGGACAGCTGCATCGGCCCCGGCAAGCCCATCGACACCAATCGCTTCTTCGTGGTCAGCCTGAACAACCTCGGCGGTTGCAACGGCAGCACCGGCCCCAGCAGCCTCAACCCGGCCACCGGCAAGCCCTACGGCGCCGACTTCCCGGTCCTGACCGTGGAAGACTGGGTGCACAGCCAGGCGCGCCTGGCCGACCGCCTGGGCATCCAGCAGTGGGCTGCCATCGTCGGTGGCAGCCTGGGCGGCATGCAGGCCCTGCAATGGACCATCACCTACCCGGACCGCGTACGCCACTGCCTGGACATCGCCTCGGCGCCCAAGCTCTCGGCGCAGAACATCGCGTTCAACGAGGTGGCCCGCCAGGCCATCCTCACCGACCCGGAATTCCACGGCGGCTCGTTCCAGGACCAGGGCGTGATCCCCAAGCGCGGCCTGATGCTGGCGCGCATGGTCGGGCACATCACCTACCTGTCCGATGACTCGATGGGCGAGAAATTCGGCCGCGAGCTGAAAAGCGACAAGCTCAACTACGACTTCCACAGCGTCGAGTTCCAGGTCGAAAGCTACCTGCGTTATCAGGGCGAGGAGTTCTCTGGCCGCTTCGATGCCAACACCTACCTGCTGATGACCAAGGCGCTGGACTACTTCGACCCGGCCGCCGCCCACGCCGGCGACCTGGCCGCGACCCTGGCGAACGTCACGGCGAACTACTGCGTGATGTCGTTCACCACCGACTGGCGCTTCTCGCCGGCGCGCTCGCGGGAGATCGTCGATGCACTGATCGCCGCGCGCAAGAACGTCTGCTACCTGGATATCGACTCGCCCTATGGGCACGATGCCTTCCTGATCCCGACCCCGCGCTACATACAGGGTTTCACGAACTACATGAACCGCATCGTCTGCTGAGGACACCATGAGAGCCGACCTGGAAATCATCCAAGACTGGATCCCCGCCGGTAGCCGCGTGCTCGACCTCGGTTGCGGCAACGGCGAGTTGCTGGCCTCCCTGCGCGACACCAAGCAGGTGACCGGCTACGGCCTGGAAATCGACGCCGACAACATTGCCGAGTGCGTGGCCAAGGGCGTCAACGTGATCGAGCAGGACCTCGACAAGGGCCTGGGCAACTTCGCCAGCAACAGCTTCGACGTGGTGGTCATGACCCAGGCCCTACAGGCCGTGGAATACCCTGACCGGATCCTCGACGAAATGCTCCGCGTGGGTCGCCAGTGCATCATCACCTTCCCCAACTTCGGCCATTGGCGCTGCCGCTGGTACCTCGCGACCAAGGGTCGCATGCCGGTGTCGGACTTCATGCCGTATACCTGGTACAACACGCCGAACATCCACTTCTGCACCTTTGAAGACTTCGAGAACCTGTGTGGCGCACGTCGCGCCCAGGTTCTCGACCGCCTGGCGGTCGACCGCTTGCACCGCCATGGGTGGGCGAGCAGGCTATGGCCTAATCTTCTAGGGGAGATCGGCATTTATCGCGTCAACAGCCCCGGCCTGCAGGACCACCAGGTCGCCGTGTAACCCTGTTCACTGGAGGAATCGATCATGCGTCGCCTAGCTACGTTACTGCTCAGCCTGTGCCTTACCGTCCCGGCCATCGCGGCCGATGCCGCAAAACCCGACCGCAAGGAAGTCTTCGGCGACGTGACGGTCCATTACAGCGCATTCACCTCCAGCTTCCTGCAACCGGACGTGGCCGCGGCCGCGGGCCTGGTGCGCAGCAAGAACCAGGGTGTGCTCAACGTGTCCGTGCTCAAGGCCGACAAGCCGAGCATGGCGGTGGTCAGCGGCACGGTCAAAGACCTCGTGCGCGGTGAAAAACCACTGTCGTTCAAGCAGATTACCGATCAGGGCGCGATCTACTACGTCGCCCAGTTCACGGTCGACCAGGAAGAAACCCTGACCTTCAAGGTCAATGTCGAATCCGGCGGCACCACCAACAGTTTCAGCTTCGATCAAATCGTACCCCCAGGCGAATGATGACTTTTCAGCAACTCGTACTAGCCAGCCACAACGCCGGCAAACTCAAGGAACTGCAGGCCATGCTCGGTGACACCGTGCAGCTGCGTTCCATTGGCGAATTCAGCAGCGTAGAGCCGGAAGAGACCGGCCTGTCGTTTGTCGAGAACGCCATCCTCAAGGCCCGCAATGCCGCGCGCATTTCCGGGTTGCCGGCCTTGGCCGACGACTCGGGCCTGGCCGTGGACTTCCTCGGCGGCGCACCGGGCATCTATTCGGCGCGCTATGCCGACGGCAAGGGCGATGCAGCCAACAACGCCAAGCTGCTCGAAGCGCTCAAGGATGTGCCGAGCGAAGAGCGTGGCGCGCAGTTCGTCTGCGTACTGGCGCTGGTGCGTCACGCCGACGACCCGCTGCCGATCCTCTGCGAAGGCTTGTGGCACGGGCGCATCCTTACCCAGGCCAGCGGTGAACATGGCTTTGGCTATGACCCACTGTTCTGGGTGCCGGAGCGCAACGTTTCCAGCGCCGAACTGGCCCCGGCCGACAAGAACCTGATCAGCCACCGTGCCCGCGCCATGAGCCTGCTGCGACAGCGCCTGGGCCTGGCATGATCGACCACACGCCGGCACAGCCACTGCACCTGGGCGAGGCTGGCTTTACCTCCCAAACGCCGCGGGCGGCGCTGCCCCAGCTGCCGCCACTGGCGCTGTACATCCATATCCCGTGGTGCGTGCGCAAGTGCCCGTATTGCGACTTCAACTCGCATGCCGCCACCCCCGAGTTGCCGGAAGAAGCCTACGTCGACGCCCTGCTCGCCGACCTCGACCAGGAACTCCATGCAGTCTACGGCCGGCCGATCAGCTCGATCTTCTTTGGCGGCGGCACCCCCAGCCTGTTCAGTGCTCGTGCGCTGGGTCGCCTGCTGGTGGGGGTGGAGCAGCGCATTCCGTTCGCCCCGGACATCGAGATCACCCTGGAAGCCAACCCCGGGACCTTCGAGCAGGAGAAGTTCAAGGCCTACCGCCAGTTGGGCATCAATCGCCTGTCGATCGGCGTGCAGAGCTTCCAGCAGGCCAAGCTTGAAGCACTGGGGCGCATCCACAATGGTGACGAAGCGGTACGCGCGGCCGGCATGGCCCGTGCAGCCGGGTTCGACAACTTCAACCTGGACCTGATGCATGGTTTGCCCGAGCAGTCGCTGGAGGATGCGCTGGGCGACTTGCAGCAGGCCATCGACCTGGGCCCGACGCACCTGTCCTGGTACCAGCTGACGCTGGAGCCGAACACGGTGTTCTGGAACCAGCCGCCGGTGCTGCCCGAGGACGACATCCTCTGGGACATCCAGGAAGCCGGCCAGGCACTGCTGGCCCGCAACGGTTTCAGCCAGTACGAAGTGTCGGCCTACGCCCAGCCGGGCAAGGCGGCACGGCACAACCTGAACTACTGGAGCTTTGGCGATTTCATCGGCATCGGCGCCGGTGCCCATGGCAAGCTGAGCCACCCGGACGGGCGCATCCTGCGCACCTGGAAGACCCGCCTGCCGAAGGACTACCTGAACCCGGCCAAGGCCTTCAAGGCCGGCGAAAAGCTGTTGCCGCTGGACGAGCTGCCCTTCGAGTTCCTGATGAATGCCCTGCGCCTGACCCAGGGTGTGGAGGCCGAACTGTTTGCCGAGCGTACCGGGTTGCCGATGGCGCAGCTCAAGGCGGCGCGCCTGGAAGCAGAACAAAAAGGCCTTTTGCAGGTCGAACCGACGCGCCTGGTCGCCACCGCGCGCGGTCAGTTGTTCCTCAACGACCTGCTGCAGTACTTCTTGACCTGAGGATTACGAATGGATTTGGTACTCGACCTGCTCTCGACCGTTTCCCGCTGGAGCCGCAGTAACCTGTCGGAGATTTCGCTGGCGCTGGTGGGCTGCCTGCTGGTGCTGTTCGGCACCGACCTGAAGGCCTGGGTGGAACAACGCCTGGGGAATATCGCCGGTGCCTTGCGCATACCGATGATGGCCTTGCTGGTGCTGATCGGCAGTGGTGCGGCGCTGATCTATGCCACGCCCTGGGTGGTGCGCGGGCTGAGCCAGTTCAACAACTATGCGCTGGCGCCAGTGTTGCTGGTGGTGCTGGTGCTGCTGGGCGTGGTCGCTGACCGCCGCTGAAGCACTGAGTTGCCGCACACCCCCTGTGGGAGCCGGCCTTGCCGGCGATGGCTGCGAAGCAGCCCTTTGGCAAGGCTCTCGCCTTGCATCGCCGGCAAGGCCGGCTCCCACAGGTGCAAGGCTCAGGAGCCAGGCAGGTTTACGCCAGTTTCTCGAACTTCAAGTCCCACACCCCATGCCCGAGCCGCTCACCGCGACGCTCGAACTTGGTGATCGGACGCTCGGCAGGGCGCGGCACGCATTTGCCGTCCTCGGCCAGGTTGCGATAACCCGGTGCCACGTTCATCACTTCCAGCATGTATTCGGCATACGGTTCCCAGTCGGTCGCCATATGGAACACCCCACCCACCTTCAGCTTGCTCAGCACCAATGCGGCAAATTCCGGCTGGACGATGCGCCGCTTGTGGTGACGCGACTTGTGCCACGGGTCCGGGAAGAACAGCATCAGGCGATCCAGGCTGTTGTCCGCCACGCACTTGTTCAGCACTTCGATGGCATCGCAGTCATACACCCGCAGGTTCTTCAGGCCCTGGGTCAGCACGCCATTGAGCAGCGCCCCGACACCCGGACGGTGCACTTCGACACCAATGAAGTCCTGCTCCGGCGCAGCCGTCGCCATTTCCAGCAGGGAATGGCCCATGCCGAAGCCGATTTCCAGGGTGCGCGGCGCCGAGCGGCCAAACACCTGGTCATAGTCCACCGGGCTCTCGGCCAGCGGCAGCACGAACAGTGGCGCACCTTGGTCCAGGCCGCGTTGCTGGCCTTCGGTCATGCGCCCGGCACGCATCACGAAACTCTTGATGCGGCGGTGTTGGCGTTCTTCGCCTTCGGTGGAGATCGGCGGTTCTTGCGATTCAGTCATCAGGGGCTCTTACTTGATCAGACCTGCCAGCGGCGACGAGGCACTGGCGTAGAGTTTTTTCGGCATGCGGCCGGCCAGGTAGGCCAGGCGACCCGCCTCAATGGCGTATTTCATGGCCTGGGCCATCATTACCGGCTGCTGCGCCCGGGCAATCGCCGAGTTCATCAGCACGCCGGAACAACCCAGCTCCATGGCAATGGTAGCGTCAGACGCAGTGCCCACGCCGGCATCAACCAGCACGGGGACTTTCGATTCTTCAAGGATGATCTGCAGGTTGTACGGGTTGCAGATCCCCAGGCCCGTACCGATCAGACCGGCCAGCGGCATCACCGCAATGCAGCCGACTTCGGCCAGCTGGCGGGCGATGATCGGGTCATCGCTGGTGTACACCATCACGTCGAAACCGTCCTTGACCAGCACTTCGGCGGCCTTGAGGGTTTCAATCACGTTGGGGAACAGGGTTTTCTGGTCGGCCAGCACTTCCAGCTTCACCAGGTTGTGGCCATCGAGCAGCTCACGGGCCAGGCGGCAGGTGCGCACGGCTTCAACGGCATCGAAACAACCAGCGGTGTTCGGCAGGAAGGTGTAGCGGTCTACCGGCAATGCGTCGAGCAGGTTCGGCTCGCCAGGGTTCTGGCCGATGTTGGTGCGGCGCACGGCGAACGTGACGATCTCGGCACCCGAGGCCTCGATGGCCTGGCGGGTTTCGTCCAGGTCACGGTACAGGCCAGTGCCGACCAGCAGGCGCGACTGAAAAGTACGACCGGCCAGTTCAAAAGGCTTGTCGCTACGAACGTTGCTCATCGGTAATCCTCTAGAAGGTTGAGGGACTTGCAGGTAAACCGCGTGGCCCTAGCCACCGCCAATGGCGTGGACGACCTCGACCTGGTCGCCTTCGCGCAGCGCGGTGGCGTCGTGCTGGCTGCGCGGCACGATATCCAGGTTCAGCTCGACCGCCACCCGGCGCCCGGTGAGTTCCAGCCGGATCAACAGGGCCGCGACGCTTTCGCCGTCGGGCAGTTCGAAGGGTTCACCGTTCAATTGAATGCGCATGCACACGGCCGTCATTATTTTCAGGGGCCCGCATTCTAGCCCCGTTCAGTGCCGGAACCCAAGGCCAAGCGACGCCATTCGTCTCGATCCGGACCCTTGGGTCAGCTCAGTTTCCAGGCCGCAAGGCCCAGGCACAGCCAGCCGCCGAGGAATGCCAGGCCGCCAAACGGGGTGATGATGCCGAGCTTGCCGATGCCGCTCAGGGTCAACAGGTACAGGCTACCGGAAAACAGCACGATCCCCAGGGCGAACAGACCACCGGCCCAGCCGACCAGGCGCCCCGGCAGGTGCACGCTGAGCACGGCCACGCCGAGCAGCGCCAGGGCGTGGACCAGCTGGTAGGTGACGCCGGTATGGAAGATCGCCAGGTATTCGGCGCTCAGGCGGCCCTTGAGGCCGTGGGCGGCGAAGGCGCCGAGGGCGACACCCGTGAAGCCGAAGAAGGCGGCGAGCAGGAGGAAGCTGCGAAGCATGGGACAACTCCTTGTAGGGGGTCTGTATAATGGCCCGCTCATTCGCTTCGGCCAAGCCATCTCTATGCTGTCATCCCTGATCCGCCGCCTCACCCGCGCCCTGCTCTGGTTTGCCGGTGGCAGCGTGCTGCTGGTATTGCTGTTTCGCTGGGTGCCACCGCCCGGCACCATGCTGATGGTCGAACGCAAGATCGAGTCCTGGGTGGAGGGCCAGCCCATAGACCTGCAGCGTGACTGGCAGCCGTGGGAGGAAATCTCCAACGAGCTGAAAGTGGCGGTGATTGCCGGCGAAGACCAGAAGTTCGCCGACCACTGGGGCTTTGACTTCAATGCGATCCAGGCAGCCCTGGCGCACAACGAGCGCGGCGGCACGGTGCGCGGCGCCAGCACGCTGAGCCAGCAGGTGGCGAAGAACCAGTTTCTCTGGGCCGGGCGCAGTTGGCTGCGCAAAGGGCTGGAAGCCTGGTTCACTGCGCTGATCGAGCTGCTCTGGTCGAAGGAGCGGATTCTTGAGGTGTACCTGAACAGCGCCGAGTGGGATGACGGGGTGTTTGGTGCACAGGCGGCGGCGCAGCATCACTTCGGTACCGATGCCAGCAAGCTCAGCCGCCAGCAGGCCAGCCTGTTGGCTGCGGTGCTGCCCAACCCGCGCAACTGGAGCGCCAGCAAGCCGAGCAGCTATGTCGCGCGCCGGGCCGCGTGGATTCGCCAACAGATGCGCCAGTTGGGTGGCAGTGGCTACCTGGTGCAACTGGATGCGACGCGCAAGGCGCCTTGGACCAACTGAACGCCAGGCATAAAAAAACCCGACATTGTCGGGTTTTTTATTGGCTGCAAGGTCTGCGCTGGAAGTCGCAGCTTGTAGCCGCTGCCGGCAGGCTGCGCTGGAGCCCGCAAGGGCTCCCAAAAGCGACGCCTGCGCTGCACGCGAGCGCAGCCTAACGGCAGCGGTTACACCGTGATGAGGGCCTTGACCTTGTTCATCGCGTTCTTTTCCAGCTGACGGATACGCTCCGCCGAGACACTGTACTTGGCCGCCAGGTCATGCAAGGTGGCCTTCTCTTCTGCCAGCCAGCGCTGGTAGAGGATGTCGCGGCTGCGGTCGTCCAGGCCCTGCAAGGCTTGATGCAGGTTGGTCGAGGAGTTGTCGCTCCAATCGGCATCTTCCAACTGCACGGCCGGGTTGTAGCGATGGTCTTCCAGGTAGTTGGCTGGCGACTGGAAGGCGCTGTCGTCGTCTGCTTCCGCAGCCGGGTCGAAGGCCATGTCCTGGCCGGTCAGACGGCTTTCCATCTCGCGCACTTCACGTGGCTCGACACCCAGGCTTTCGGCCACACGATGCACTTCATCGTTGTTCAGCCAGGCCAGACGTTTCTTCTGGCTGCGCAGGTTGAAGAACAGCTTGCGCTGGGCCTTGGTGGTCGCCACTTTGACGATGCGCCAGTTACGCAGGATGAACTCGTGAATCTCGGCCTTGATCCAGTGCACCGCAAAGGACACCAGGCGCACACCCATTTCCGGGTTGAAGCGCTTGACCGCCTTCATCAGGCCCACATTGCCTTCCTGGATCAGGTCAGCCTGGGCCAGCCCGTAGCCGGAATAGCTACGCGCGATATGTACAACAAAACGCAGGTGGGCGAGCACCATCTGCCGAGCCGCCTCAAGATTCTGCTCGTAATAGAGACTCTCAGCCAGTTCACGCTCCTGCTCGGGCGTCAGCAATGGAATGCTGTTGACCGTGTGCACATAGGCCTCCAGGTTCGCACCCGGGACCAAAGCATATGCAGGTTGCAACGAAGTGGTCATACGAAAAAACCTCCGACTCACTGAACTCGTGCCCGTGGGCACTGCCACCATTGACCGGGAACCCCGAAACAAGTTCCCCAAAACGTTAATTCAGTCAATGCCAGCAAAAAGACATTATCGCGGTGCCAGCTCACTCAGATGGCGAGCCACTGCGATCCATGCACCGATATACCCTAACAGCACCGCCCCAAGCAAGAGCGACAGACCATCGGCACCTGGCACCCCGGCCAGCGAAAAATCGCTGCCATACAGCCCGGAAAGCCCGATAACCGCGTCGTTGAGCCAGTTCAGGCCGAACGCCAGAACCCCCCACGACAACACCCCTGCGCCCAGGCCATACAGCGCGCCCATGTACAGGAAAGGCCGGCGTACATAGCTGTCGGTGCCGCCTACCAGCTTGATCACTTCGATCTCGGTACGGCGGTTCTCGATATGTAGCCGAATTGTGTTACCAATTACCAACAGCAGCGCCGAAACCAGCAAAACGGTCAGGCCGAAGACAAATCGGTCACCCAGCTTGAGGATTGCCGCCAGGCGCTCGACCCAGACCAGGTCCAGTTGCGCCAATTCTACCTTCGGCAGTTCGGCCAGCTGTTGACGCAGGGCATCCAATGCCGGCTTGTCGACCTCTGCCGGGGTAACCACGACCACGCCAGGCAGCGGGTTGTCCGGCAGCTCGCGCAGGGCTTCGCCCAGGCCCGATTGCTGCTGGAACTCTTCCAGTGCCTGTTCGCGGCTGACGTATTCAGCCTCGGCAACGCCCGGCAGGCCCTTGATCTGGGTGCGCAAGGCTTCGCCGTCGTGGGCGCTGGCGTCCAGCTTGAGGTACACCGAGATCTGCGCTGCACGCTGCCAGGAACCGCCGAGGCGCTCGACGTTGTTCAGCAGCAGCGACAGGCCCATGGGCAGGCTCAAGGCCACGGCCATTACCAGGCAGGTAAAGAAGCTGCCGATCGGCTGCTTGGCCAGGCGGCGCAGGCTGTCGACCAGGCTCGCCCGGTGGCTTTCGACCCAGGCGTGGAACAGCGTGCTGAAGTCCGGGCCGTCGTCTTCGTCGTCGCGGCGCTTCTTCTGTTTCTCGGGTGCCGGGTCGGCCGCTTTCGGGGCGACGCGCTCGGACACCTTGGGACTACGTGTTGCACTCATTGCCCGGCCTCCCCATCGCCGATCAAGCGGCCGCGCTGCAAGGTCAGCATGCGATGGCGCATGCGCGCGATCAGCGCCAGGTCGTGGCTGGCGATCAGCACGCTGGTGCCCAGGCGGTTGATGTCTTCAAATACACCCATGATCTCCGCGGCCAGGCGCGGGTCGAGGTTGCCGGTCGGTTCGTCCGCCAGCAGCAGGGCCGGGCGGTGGACGATGGCGCGGGCAATGCCGACGCGCTGTTGCTGCCCGGTGGACAAGTCACCGGGGAACAGTGCGGACTTGTCCGACAGGGCCACGCGCTCCAGCGCCGAGTCGACGCGCTTGGCGATCTCGACCTTGGACAGGCCGAGGATCTGCAGCGGCAAGGCGACGTTGTTGAACACGGTGCGATCGAACAATAACTGGTGGTTCTGGAACACCACGCCGATCTGCCGGCGCAGGAACGGGATCTGGGCGTTGCTGATCTGCCCCAGGTCTTGCCCGGCGAGCAGCAGCTTGCCGCTGGTCGGGCGTTCCATGGCCAGTAGCAGGCGCAGCAAGGTGCTCTTGCCGGCGCCGGAGTGGCCGGTGACGAACAGGAATTCGCCCCGACGTACCCGAAAACTCAACTCATGCAGGCCAACGTGACCATTCGGATAGCGTTTGGCGACCTGTTCGAATCGGATCATGGATGCTCCCGCTCGGCAAACAGTGCCCGGACGAAGGGCTCGGCTTCAAAGGTGCGCAGGTCGTCGATGCCTTCACCCACACCAATGTAGCGGATCGGCAGTCCGAACTGCTTGGCCAGGGCAAAGATCACCCCGCCCTTGGCGGTGCCGTCCAGCTTGGTCAGGGCCAGGCCGGTCAGGGCAACGCTCTGGTTGAAGTGCTTGGCCTGGTTGATGGCGTTCTGGCCGGTGCCGGCGTCCAGCACCAGCAGGACTTCGTGCGGCGCGTCGGCATCAAGCTTGGCGATGACCCGACGAACCTTCTTCAGCTCTTCCATCAGGTTGTCTTTGGTGTGCAGGCGACCGGCGGTATCGGCGATCAGCACGTCGACGTTGCGCGCCTTGGCGGCCTGCACGGCATCGAAGATCACCGAGGCCGAGTCGGCGCCGGTGTGCTGGGCGATGACCGGGATCTGGTTGCGCTCGCCCCAGACCTGCAACTGCTCGACCGCTGCGGCACGGAAGGTGTCGCCGGCCGCCAGCATGACTTTCTTGCCTTCAAGCTGCAGCTTCTTGGCCAGCTTGCCGATGGTGGTGGTCTTGCCGGCGCCGTTGACGCCTACCACCAGGATCACGAACGGCTTGCTCTGCGCCTGGATGCGCAGCGGCTGTTCGACCGGTTTGAGCAGGTCGGTTAGCTCGCCCTGCAGCGATTTGTACAGGGCATCGCTGTCAGCCAGCTGCTTGCGCGCGACCTTCTGGGTCAGGCTCTGGACGATCACCGTGGTGGCCTCGACGCCGACGTCGGCGGTCAGCAGGCGGGTTTCGATCTCGTCGAGCAGGTCGTCATCGATGGCCTTCTTGCCCAGGAACAGGCTGGCCATGCCTTCGCCAATGCTCGCGCTGGTCTTCGACAGGCCCTGCTTGAGGCGGGCGAAGAAGCCGCTCCTGGCCTCTTCGGTGCGCACCGGTGCCGGTTCTTCGGCGACGACTTCGGGCTCGACCGGGGCTGGGGCTGGAGCTGGAGCTAGGGCCACCACAACCGGGGCTGGCTCGGGCTCTGGCTCAGGCGCAACAAACACCTCAGCAGGCTTTTCGACCGGCGCAGGCGCGGCAACGAACTCGGGCGCGATGCGCTCCGGGATCGCTGGCGGGGTATGCGGCTCGAGGTCGGCGACCAGCGCCACCGGCTCTTCCGGCACCGGCAGCACCAGGCTGACATGCACAGGCTCTGGTTCAGGCTCTGGCTCTGGCTCTGGCGCCACCTCGACAAACGTCGGGGCCGTGACCGGCACCTCGACCGCTGCCACTGGCGCAGGTGTCGGCTCGGGGCTCGACACCGGCTCAGGCGCGACGTCGGCTACCAACGGCGCCGGCGCTTCGACCGGGGCAGCAGCCAGCGCAGGCTCCACCGTTACCGGGGCAGCCGGCTCCGACGCTACAGGTGCGGGGGTTTGGGGCTCTTCGACTACCGGTTGCGGCTTCTTGCGCAACCAGCCGAACAGGCCTTTCTTCTCACCGGCCGCGGCCGGCGTCTTTTTGTCGTCGTTGGAACCAAACATGGAAGACGGCTATCTCAGGGTAGCGATGCGCCACTGCGGCGCCTCAAAATTCTTTTAACGCAGAACAGACTATGGTTAGGCCGACTGGTTCATGCGCAACATTTTGTCTAGGAGACCTGCGGGCTTGACCGCGACAGGCATGGTCGACTGGCAACCGGATCAGTATCCTAGCACCTCCTAGCCCGCCGACGCTAAGACCACGCGGGCAGCCCAACAGGTTGAACTACGAATGAATGCTCTAGCCCGCCGTGCCGCTGGCCTGCTGCTCAGCACAATTTGTCTTCCCATGGCAGCCTTCGCCGCCGACTCGCAACCCACCCACGAATTCATCCTCGACAACGGCCTGAAAGTCGTCGTGCGCGAAGACCATCGCGCCCCAGTGGTGGTTTCGCAGGTCTGGTACAAGGTCGGCTCGACCTACGAAACCCCGGGCCAGACCGGTTTGTCCCATGCGCTCGAGCACATGATGTTCAAGGGTAGCGGCAAGCTCGGCCCCGGCGAAGCCTCGCGCATCCTGCGTGACCTGGGCGCCGAAGAGAACGCCTTCACCAGCGACGACTACACCGCCTATTACCAGGTGCTGGCCCGCGACCGCCTGCCGGTAGCCCTGGAGATGGAAGCCGACCGCATGGCCAGCCTGCGCCTGCCGGCCGACGAGTTCAGCCGGGAAATCGAGGTCATCAAGGAAGAGCGCCGCCTGCGCACCGACGACAACCCCGGCTCCAAGGCCTTCGAGATGTTCCGCGCCATGGCCTACCCGGCCAGCGGCTACCACACCCCGACCATCGGCTGGATGGCCGACCTTGAGCGCATGAAGGTCGAAGAGCTGCGCCACTGGTACGAGTCCTGGTATGTGCCGAACAACGCCACCCTGGTGGTGGTCGGCGATATTACCGTCGACGAGGTCAAGGGCCTGGCACAGAAGTACTTCGCCGGCATACCGAAACGCGCCGTGCCACCGGCCAAGTTGCCGCTGGAAGTCGCCGAGCCCGGCCAGCGCCTGCTGACCATGCACGTGAAAACCCAGTTGCCGAGCGTGATCTACGGTTTCAACGTGCCAAGCCTGGCCACCGCCAAGGACCCGCGCAGCGTGCACGCCCTGCGCCTGATCAGCGCCCTGCTCGACGGCGGCTACAGCGCACGCATGCCAAGCACCCTGGAGCGCCAGCAGGAACTGGTGGCCGGCAGCTCCTCCAGCTACAACCCGTTCACCCGGGGCGACAGCCTGTTCATGCTCTCGGCAACGCCGAACACCCAGAAGGGCAAGACCCTGGCCGAAGTCGAGAAAGGCTTCTGGCAACTGCTCGATGAGCTGAAGACCACCCCGCCCACAGCCGAAGAACTGGAACGCGTACGCGCCCAGGTGGTTGCCGGCCTGGTCTACGACCGCGACTCGATCAGCAGCCAGGCCACCACCATTGGCCAGCTGGAAACCGTCGGCCTGTCCTGGAAGCTCATCGACAGCGAGCTGGACGAGCTGAAAAGCGTGACCCCGGCGGACATCCAGAAGGCCGCACGTACCTACTTCATCCGCGAGCGCCTGAGCGTCGCGCACGTCCTGCCCGAGGAGAAGGCTCATGACTGAGCAGACCCGCACCCCGCGCTACACCCTGATGGGCCTGGTCACCCTCGCTGCCGTGGTTGCGCTGGTGTTGTTCCTGGCCAAGCCGGCACAGTCGGACAGTGCCGCGCAGCCAGCGAGCACGGCGGCCAAGCCGGCCAACACCCTGCAATCGCTGGCGGAGCTGGACGGCAAGCCGCCGGCCAGCCGCGCCCTGGACATCCAGACCTGGAACACCGCCGAAGGCGCCAAGGTCCTGTTCGTCGAAGCCCGCGAGCTGCCGATGTTCGACCTGCGCCTGACCTTTGCCGCCGGCAGCAGCCAGGACGGCGACAGCGCAGGCGTGGCCACCCTGACCAATGCCATGCTGAACGAAGGTGTGGCCGGCAAGGACGTCACCGCCATCGCCCAGGGTTTTGAAGGCCTGGGTGCAGATTTTGGCAACGGCGCCTACCGCGACATGGCCGTGGCCTCGCTGCGCAGCCTGAGCGCCGCCGACAAGCGCGATCCGGCCCTCAAGCTGTTCGCCGAAGTGGTTGGCAAGCCGACCTTCCCTGAGGACGCCCTGGCGCGCATCAAGAACCAGATGTACGCAGGCTTCGAGTACCAGAAACAGAACCCCGGCAAACTGGCAGGTATCGAGCTGTTCGAGAAGCTGTACGGCAGCCACCCCTATGCCCACCCAAGCGACGGCGATGCCAAGAGCATCAAGCCGATCACCCTGGAGCAACTGCGCGCCTTCCACGCCAAGGCCTATGCGGCCGGCAACGTGGTCATCGCGCTGGTCGGCGACCTGAGCCGCGACGAAGCCCAGGCGATTGCCGCCCAGGTCTCCGCCGCGCTGCCCAAGGGCCCGGCACTGGCCAAGCTGCCTCAGCCGGCCGAACCCAAGCCCGGTGCCTACCACATCGACTTCCCGTCCAAGCAGACCCACCTGATGCTGGCCCAACTGGGCATCGACCGTGCCGACCCGGACTACGCCGCGTTGAACCTGGGCAACCAGATTCTCGGCGGTGGCAGCTTTGGCACTCGTCTGATGAGTGAAGTGCGGGAGAAACGCGGCCTGACCTACGGCGTATACTCCGTGTTCAGCCCGATGCAGGTGCGCGGGCCGTTCATGATCAACCTGCAGACCCGTGCCGAGCTCAGCGAAGGCACGCTCAAGCTGGTCCAGGACCTTCTGCGCGACTACCTGAAATCCGGCCCGACCCAGCAGGAGCTGGACGACGCCAAGCGTGAACTGGCCGGCAGCTTCCCGCTGGCCAATGCCAGCAACGCGAGCATCGTCGGGCAATTGGGCGCCATCGGCTTCTACAACCTGCCGCTGACCTACCTGCAAGACTACATGCAGCAATCCCAGAAGCTCACCACCGAGCAGGTCCGGGATGCCCTGAACAAACACCTGGCCGCCGACAAGATGGTCATCGTCACCGCCGGGCCGAGCGTGCCGCAGAAAGAACTGCCGCCGCCGACCGATAACCCAACCGAGCAGCCGCTCGGTGTACCGGAGCATTAATGGCCCATCCTTCTACAAAACAGGCCAAGCCAGCGGCAACGTTTGGCAAGCTGAACATCATCGCTGGCGAATGGCGCAGCCGCGTCCTGACCTTCCCGGACGCGCCGGGCCTGCGCCCGACGCCCAACCGCGTGCGGGAAACCCTGTTCAACTGGCTGGCGCCGCATATCGAGGGCGCCCGCGTGCTGGACGCCTTTGCCGGCAGTGGCGCGCTGTACCTCGAAGCCCTGTCGCGCGGGGCGAAAGATGCCGTGGCCCTGGACAGCAGCGCAGTCGCCATCAGCAGCTTGCGCGACAACCTGGAACTGCTGCGCTGCCCGCGTGAGCGTGGCCAGGTGGTGCAGAGCGATGCCCTGCGTTACCTGAGCGGCGAGCCGAAATACACCTTCGACGTGGTGTTCCTCGACCCGCCCTTCCACCAGGACCTGCTGCCCGCCACCTGCGCCCTGCTCGAAGAGCGCCAGTGGCTGAGCGAAAACGCCTGGGTCTACACCGAAAGCGAAAGGTCGCCTTCCAACCTGCAAATGCCGGACAAGTGGCGACTGCACCGCGAGAAGAAATCCGGCCAGGTCCACTATGCGCTCTGGCAGCGCAAGGCTGACTGACCCACCGACAAGGGCCGCTCTCATGCGGCCCTTGTGCTATTTAAGTACCGCCTTTCGTCGCCTGCCTGCGCGGATCCTGTTGCCGGTCACCCACCGCACAGGAATGGACTCATGCGACGACATCGGCTCTTTAGCCTCGGCCTTGCCAGCCTGCTGCTGGCCCTCGGCACGGCACAGGCCCAAGCCCCCCTCCCCAGCACCTTCATCCTGGACAACGGCCTGCAGGTCGTCGTGCAGCACGACCCGCGTGCCCCCGTGGTCACCGCCCAGCTGGTCGTACGCGTCGGTTCAAGCCATGAGCCACCCGGCCAGTCCGGCCTGTCCCATGCCCTGGAACACCTGCTGTTTCGCGGCAGCGAAAAAACCGAGCCAGGTGAGTTCTCGCGAATCGTCGAGCGCCTGGGCGGGCGCGACAATGCCTACACCACCCCCGACTACACGGTTTATCACCTCACCCTGCCCAGCGAGCGCCTGGAGGTGGCCCTGGAGCTAGGCGCCGACCTGCTCAGCGGGGCGCGCTTGGCTGACGAAGAGTTTGTGCGGGAAATCGAGGCCGTGCTTGCCGAGCGCCGCGAATCCATCGACGACTTTCCCACCGAGCGCCTGCACGAGCTGTGGCTGGCCCAGGCCTTTCCGGCCAGCGGTTATCGCACACCGGTGATCGGTTGGCCGCAGGATATCGAACGCCTCTCGCCGAACGCCCTGCGGAACTGGTACCGCAGCTGGTACGCGCCGAACAACGCCAGCCTGGTGGTGGTCGGGGATGTCCAGGGCGAGCAGGTGAAAAAACTGGCCGAGCGGCATTTCGGCCGCTTGCCGGCACGCCAGCTGCCTACTTCGATGCCCCCGTTGGAACTGCAAAACCCCGGCGCACGCACCGTGCATATTGAAGACCTGCACAGCACACCGTACCTGCTGATGGGCTTCAACGTACCCTCGCGAGCCACTGCCCAGGCACCACAGGATGTCGCGGCGCTGCGCCTGACGGCGGCGTTACTGGCCAGTGGGCGCAGCGCCCGCCTGCCGCTGCGCCTGGAGCGCGAGCAGCCACTGCTGCAACAGATCGACGTGCGCTACGCCGCCATCGCCCGGGGCGATGCGCTGTTCAGCCTTAGCGCCCACATCAATGCCAGCCAGCCCGCACCGCTGGCCACCCTGGAGCACGCACTCCGGGCGCAACTGCAACAACTCAAGGACACACCACCCACCGTCGCCGAAGTCGAACGGGCGAGAAACCGCCTGCTGGCCGATGAGGTGTTTGCCCGCGACGCCCTCGAAGGGCAGGCCGGGGATCTGGCCGAGTACCTCGGCAGCGCGCTGCCCCTGGCCTGGCGGGCAGACGCCGAAACCGAACTGCACGCCGTCACCGCGCAGCAGGTGCAACACGTGGCCCAGACCTACTTCACCCGCGAGCGCCTCACCACCGCCTACCTGACGACCCCGGAGCCCCCCCATGAATAGATGTTTCCCGCTGCTCGCCTTCGCCCTGCTGACGTTGATCAGCGGTGCCAGTGCCAGTGCGCTGACTTCGTTGCAGGCCGCCCCACCCCTCTCGCCGCTGCCGCCCTTGCCGATCCAGGCCTGGCAGACCGCACAGGGTGCACGCGTATTGTTCATGCCCAGCCGGCACCTGCCGATGTTCGACCTGCAGGTCACCTTCGCCGCAGGCAGCGGGCGCAATACCAGCGCCTTTGGCCTGGCCGGGCTGACCTTGAGCATGCTCGACGAGGGCACCCGCAGCCATGCTGCCGAGCAAATTGCCGAAGCCTTCGACGCCAGTGCCGCACGCTTCGACAAGACCCTCGACCGTGAGCGTGCCACACTGACCCTGCGCAGCCTCAGCCGGCAAGCCCCCCGGGAGGCGGCAGTGGCGCAGTTCGTCGAACTGCTGGGCGAACCAACGTTCCCGCCAGACAGGCTCGCCCTGGTGCAGGACCAGTTCTTCAACCGCCTGCAAGCACTGGCCACGAGCGACAAATACCGCGCCAGCGAGCAGCTGTATCACCACCTGTACGCAGGCCACCCTTTTGCCGCCCCACTGCACGGCACAGTGGAGCACCTGGCAGGGTTGGACGTGGCCGACCTGAGCGACTTCTACCAGCGCCACTTCAGCGCCAGCAATGCGCTGATCGTGCTGGTCGGCGACCTCAGTGACGCGCAGGCCCGGCAGATCGCCGAACGCGTCTCCAACGCCCTGCCCCAGGGTCCGGCGCAGTCGGCCATGGCCTTGCCGACCAGGCAGGACGCCGAGATCTATCAGCTCGACGGCCTGGGCAACCAGGCCCACCTGCTGTTCGGCCTGCCCGCCGTGGCGGCGGACGACCCCGACCTGCCCGCCCTGACGGTGGCCAACCTGATCCTCGGCGGGAATGTCTCCAGTCGCCTGATCGAGCAGGTGCGCAACCGCCACGGCCTGAGCTACGACCCTTATTCCGAGCTGACCAGCCATTCCACCTCGGGCCTGTGGACCTTGCAGGCCAATGTCGAGGCCCGGTACCAGCAGGCGACCATGGAACTGATCCACAACCTGCTCGAGACCTTCGCCAATGAGGGCCCGACCGAGCAGGAGTTCGACGATGCGCGCCAGTACCTGCGCGGCACCCTGTTGCTGAATGCCGTGAGCAACGAAGACATCGCCCGCCACCTGCGCGACATCGGCTTCAACCACTTGCCGCTGGACCAGCGCGGGCATTTGCTGGAGGCCGTGCAGAAGCTGACCCTCGATCAGCTGAAGGTCGTGTTGAAAAAACACCTGGTGCTCGACAGACTGGTGCAGGTCGGTGTCGGCCCCACGGTTGCCCAGGAACCGCTGCCCAGCCCCGGCGGTGAATGAATACACGGCATACACTGAACAACAGAACCACAGTGAGAACACCCGCATGTTGCCTAACCCGTCCCAGCCCTTCCGACCTGCCACGGGGCTGGGCAATCCACACCTGCAAACCCTCTGGGGGCCACTGTGGCGCAAGTCGCTGCCATTGGCCCATCAACGCGAACGCCTGTGGCTGGAGGACGGCGACTTTCTCGATCTCGACTGGAGCGGCCCGCACCAGCCCGATACCCCGCTGGTGCTGGTGCTGCACGGGCTGACCGGCTCGTCGAGTTCACATTACGTGGTGGGGTTGCAGCAGGCCTTGCAGGCCTATGGCTGGGCCAGCGTGGCGGTGAACTGGCGCGGTTGCTCCGGTGAGCCCAACCTGCTGCCGCGCAGCTACCACTCCGGCGCCAGCGAAGACCTCGCCGAGGTCGTGCGCCACCTGCGCGCGCAGCGGCCGATGGCGCCGCTATATGCCGTGGGCTATTCGCTGGGGGGCAACGTGCTGCTCAAGTACCTGGGCGAGAGTGGTTCGGGCAGCCAGCTGGAAGCGGCCGTGGCGGTGTCGGTGCCATTTCGCCTGGACCAGTGCGCCGACCGCATCGGCCTGGGCTTCTCGCGGGTCTACCAGGCGCATTTCATGCGCGAGATGCTTGCCTACGTCAAAGACAAGCAACGGCATTTCCAGCATCGCGGGCACGACGAAGGGCTGGCTACCCTGGCCCAGCTCGGGCCGCTGGAGAACCTGAAGAATTTCTGGGATTTCGACGGCCGGGTCACCGCGCCGCTGCACGGTTTTCGCGATGCCGACGATTACTACCGGCGCTCATCGAGCCGCTACTTCCTCGGCGAGAACCGCACCCGGACCTTGATCATCCAGTCCAGCGACGACCCGTTCGTCTTCGCCCACAGCCTGCCCACTGCCAGCGAGCTGCCGAGCCAGACCACCCTGGAGCTGCATGCCCGGGGCGGCCACGTCGGCTTTATCGACGGCAGCCTGCGCCAGCCCGGGTATTACCTGGAGCGGCGCATTCCGCAGTGGCTTACTGGTCGCCTGTCGCCACCTGACGCGTCGGGTCGGTGATCCACTCGCTCCACGAGCCGGCATACAGTTTGGCCAGTGGATAACCCGCCAGGCACAAGGCGAACAGGTTATGGCAGGCAGTCACCCCGGAGCCGCAATAGGCGACCAGCTTTTCCGGGGCGCGACCAGCCAGTTTTTCGGCAAAGCGCTGCTTGAGCTGTTCGGCCGGCAGGAAGCGCCCGTCCGCGCCCAGGTTATCGGTGAAGGCCGCGCACTGCGCCCCGGGAATATGCCCGGCAACCGGATCAATCGGCTCGACCTCACCACGAAAACGCGGCAGCCCGCGGGCATCCAGCAGGGTCATGTCCGGCTGCTTCAGGTGTTTGTTCAGCAGCTCGGCGCTGACCAGCAAATGAGTATCCGGCGTGCCGCTGAACGTACCCTCGCGCTTTGTTGCAAGGTCCAGGCTCAAAGGCAGGCCCGCCGCGTGCCAGGCCTTCAGGCCGCCATCCAGGATCGATACCCCGCTGCGCTTGCCCAGCCAGGCCAGCAACCACCAGGCCCGGGCGGCAAAGGCGCCGGGGCCGTCGTCGTAGAGCACCACCTCGCTGTCGTTGTCGATGCCCCAGCTGCGCAACCGCTCGAGCAGTTGCTCTGGGTCAGGCAACGGATGACGCCCGGTCACGCCCTTGCTCACCGGCCCGCTCAGGTCGCGCTCGAGGTCGGCGAAATGTGCCCCTTGGATATGCCCTTCGGCATAGCTGCGTTGACCATACTCGACGTCCTCCAACGCAAAACGGCAATCGAGAATCACCAACGATGGCGCTTCGAGGCGCTCCGCCAGTTGCTGGGGTGCAATCAGTTGCGCGAGGGGCATGACAGTCTCCATATCGATTGAAAGGGGCAAACGCCGTTGCGCCGGGCTTTACTGCTCCAGGGCCTGGTTCAACGGGACGTAGAATTCTTCACACAGGGCATCCACCGCCGGTCGGGCCTGGGCGGTGACGAAGCCCAGCTCCAGCACCAATACCTGGTAGACACCGCGTTTGACCGCTTCTTCGCTCAGGTGCGTGGACTGCTCGCGGGTGGTGCACAAAAAGCGCACCCAGGAGGTCAGCACGATCCACGCGTTGAGGGTCAGCGACTCGATCTGCACGGTGTCCATGGCCACGATGTCGGCCTCGACGAAGCCGCGATAGATCGCCTGGCCCTGCAACAGGCAGCGCTGCGAGAAACGCCGGTAGCGCGCGGCCAGTTCCTTGTCGCTGTCGAGCAGGTGTTCGAGGTCGCGGTGCAGGAAGCGGTAGTTCCACATCGCCGCCAGCAGCTCCTTGAGGTAGAAGCGCTTGTCGTCGACCGTGGCAGCCCGGCCCTGGGGCGGGCGCAGGAAACTTTCCACCTGCTCTTCATACTGGGTGAAGAGGACGGCGATGATTTCCTGCTTGTTGGCGAAATGGTAATAGAGGTTGCCGGGCGAAATTTCCATGTGCGCGGCAATGTGGTTGGTACTGACGCTGCGTTCGCCCTGCTGGTTGAACAGCTCCAGGCTGTTCTGCACGATGCGCTCGCGGGTCTTGATTCGCGGGGCCATGATCAGCTCCAAAAGCATGAGCTTGAATGAATGGGGCCATCTTACGGTTTATCCGCCGTGGGATGTACCTGAAAGCGGCTAAAAACAGTCGCTCAAACGGTTTTGTAGAGTATATGCTCTATAAATTCGCTCGCCGTGGAGTCCCACATGACTGTCGACACACCGCTGCCCCCGACCCGCGCCACGCTCGACTGGCTCAATTCACTGTTCGAGCAGCAGCGCAGCGCCTTCGCCGGTTTGCCCATGCCACCGGCGGCGCAGCGCAGGCAATGGCTCAAGAGCCTGCGGGAAATGCTCCTCGCGCACCAGGCACAGTTGATCGAGGCGATCGACCAGGACTTTTCCGGGCGCAGCGCCGACGAGACCCTGTTGGCTGAGCTGATGCCCAGCGTGCAGGGCATCCGCGATGCCGAACGGCACCTGAAACAGTGGATGAAACCGAGCCGGCGCAAGGTCGGCCTGGCCTTCCAGCCGGCCAGCGCCAAGGTGGTGTACCAGCCGCTGGGCGTGGTCGGGGTGATCGTGCCGTGGAACTACCCGTTGTTTCTGGCCATTGGCCCGCTGACCGGAGCATTGGCGGCCGGCAACCGGGTGATGCTCAAGTTGAGCGAGAGCACCCCGGCGACCGGGCAACTGCTCAAGACCCTGCTGGAAAAAGTCTTCCCCACGGACCTGGTCTGTGTGGTGCTGGGTGAGGCGGATGTCGGCGAGGCGTTTTCCCACCTGCCGTTCGATCATTTGCTGTTCACCGGGGCGACCAGCATTGGTCGCCATGTGATGCAGGCAGCGGCGCAGAACCTGACGCCGGTGACCCTTGAGCTGGGCGGCAAGTCGCCGGCCATCGTCTCGCATAGCGTGCCGCTGGAGCATGCGGCCGAGCGCATCGCCTTCGGCAAGACCCTCAATGCCGGGCAGACCTGCGTGGCGCCGGATTACGTGTTGGTGCCGCGCGAGCGCCTGGACGGCTTCGTCGAGGCCTACCGGCAGGCCGTGCGACGGTTTTATCCACAGGTGCTGGATAACCCGGATTACAGCGCGATCATCAACCCTCGGCAGTTGGCCCGATTGGAGGGTTACCTGACTGATGCGCGGGACAAGGGCGCACAGATCATCGACCTTTACCCGGATGAGCCGCGCCAGGGCCGACGGATGGCGCCGCAGGTACTGTTGCAAGTCAGCGATGAGATGCGCGTGATGCAGGACGAGATTTTCGGCCCGCTGCTGCCGGTGGTGCCGTATGACAGCCTTGACCAGGCCTTTGCCTATATCAACCGGCGGCCGCGCCCGCTGGCGCTGTACTACTTCGGCTATGAGCGGGGCGAGCAGCGCCGGGTGCTGGAGCAGACCCATTCGGGTGGGGTGTGCCTGAACGATACCTTGCTGCATGTGGCGCAGGATGACCTGCCGTTTGGCGGGGTCGGGCCTTCGGGCATGGGGCATTACCACGGCCACGATGGCTTCCTGACGTTCAGCAAGGCCAAGGCGGTGCTGGTGAAGCAGCGGCTGAATGCGGCGCGGCTGATTTACCCGCCGTATGGCAAGGCGTTGCAGAAGTGGGTGTATCGGCTGTTCATTCGCTAAGCGAGTGTTGCACGCATTCTTGTGGGAGCCGGCCTTGCCGGCGATGCAAGGCAGGGCCTTGCCAGGGGCCTCATCGCCGGCAAGGCCGGCTCCCACAGGGGATAGGCGCCTACCATCACGACGACATCACGGGCCCCATGACAATGACCACAATCGAGCCGGCAACCCCCACCCTCAACCGCCGCAGCCTGCTCAAGTTCAGCCTTGGCGCCACCCTGTTGCTGAATATCGCCGGCTGTGGCTCCGACATCCCGGCCAACCGCTACCTGATCCTGCGTGACGCCGACCTGCCGATGCTGCGCGCAATCATCCCGGTGATCGTCACCAGCAACGTCGACACCCTCCTGGCCCAACTCGACACCAGCCTGGCCGCCCTCTCCCCAGCCATGCTCAAGCTCACTCGACAGCTCTTCGACGTGCTCAGCCTGCCCATCACCCGTGGCCCGCTGACGGGTATCTGGGGCGCCTGGGACCAGGCCGAACCGGCCCAGGTCGAGCGCTTCCTGAAACGCTGGGAAAACAGCTCGCTGAACCTGCTGCGCCAAGGCCACTGCTCGCTGCTGCAACTGGTGCTGATGGCCTGGTACAGCAGCCCGGCATCCTGGGCCAGCTGTGGCTACCCCGGCCCGCCAAAAATCTGATCCACCCCACAAAAAGAGGCAACCCATGCCCGTACCCGATCCGTTCCGTGAAGGCCTTGCCCGAGGCTGGAAAACCATCGACGGCTCACGCCTGAGCGACGACCTCAGCCTGCACACCGACATCGCCATCATCGGCAGCGGTGCTGGCGGCGCCACCAGCGCCGAACTGTTGAGCCAGGCCGGCTTCAAGGTCTTGCTGATCGAAGAAGGCCCGCTGAAAACCAGCAGCGACTTCCACCTGCTCGAAGACCAGGCCTACGCCAGCCTCTACCAGGAAGGCATCGGCCGCATGAGCAAGGAAGGCGCCATCACCATCCTCCAGGGCCGCGCCGTCGGCGGCACCACGCTGATCAACTGGACCTCGAGCTTTCGCACCCCGGAGCCGACCCTGGCCCACTGGGCCAGCGAACACGGGGTCAAAGGCCACAGCGCCGCCGACATGGCGCCCTGGTTCGAGCGCCTGGAGCAACGCCTGGGTATCGCCCCCTGGCAGGTGCCGCCCAACGCCAACAACGAGGTATTGCGCCGCGGCTGCGCGGCGCTCGACTACAGCTGGCACGTCATCCCACGCAATGTGCGCGGCTGCTGGAACCTCGGCTATTGCGGCATGGGCTGCCCGGTCAACGCCAAACAATCGATGCTGGTCACCAGCATCCCGGCCACCCTGGAACACGGCGGTGAACTGCTCTACCTGGCCCGCGCCGAACGCTTTGAACACCAGGGCGAACAGATCAGCGAATTGCTCTGCGCGGCGATGGATGAGCGCTGCGTGAACCACACCGGCCGGCGTATCCGGGTCAAGGCGCGGTACTACATCCTGGCCGGCGGCGGCATCAACAGCCCGGGCCTGCTGCTGCGCTCGGACGCCCCCGACCCACACCAGCGCCTGGGCAAACGCACCTTCCTGCACCTGGTGAACTTCAGCGCCGCGCGCTTCAAGGACACGGTCAACCCGTTCTATGGCGCCCCGCAGTCGATCTATTCCGACCATTTCCAATGGCGCGACGGGGTCACCGGGCCGATCGGCTACAAGCTCGAAGTACCGCCCCTGCAACCGGCCCTGGCCAGCACCTTGCTGGGCGGCTTCGGCCCGGACAGCGCCTTGCGCATGGAGCACCTGCCCAATACCCACGTGATGCTCGCCCTGCTGCGCGACGGCTTCCACCCGGAGAGCGTCGGCGGCAACGTCGAATTGCGCGGCGATGGCTCGCCGGTGCTCGACTACCCCGTCAGCCCCTATACCTGGGATGGCGTGCGCCGGGCCTTCCAGAGCATGGCCGAGATCCAGTTTGCCGCCGGGGCCGAGGCGGTGCTGCCGCTGCACGGCGACGGGCGCTACGTCTCGTCCCTCGCCGAGGCCCGCCAACTGATCGACGGCCTGCGCCTGGAGCTGTTCCGCACGCGCCTGGGCAGCGCCCACGTCATGGGCGGCTGCGCCATGGGCGAAGACCCGCGCCAGAGCGTTTGCGACAGCCTGGGCCGGCATCATCAGCTGGCCAACCTGTCGATTCACGACGGCTCGCTGTTCCCCACCAGCATCGGCGCCAACCCGCAATTGTCGGTGTACGGGCTCAGTGCCCAGCTGGCCGACGCCCTGGCCCAGCGCCTCAAAGGTGACGCATGACAACTCTTGCCCGCGCTGTCTATAGTCCGTTGGGCCGGTGCGGGCGACTTGGCCGACCGCGCATGCTGCGATACCATCCGACTCCCAAACGCACTCCTGCCAGGACGACGCGATGAACCGAGTGTTGTACCCAGGTACTTTCGACCCTATTACCAAGGGCCATGGCGATCTGGTCGAGCGTGCCTCACGGCTGTTCGACCAAGTGGTCATCGCGGTCGCCGCCAGCCCGAAGAAAAACCCGCTGTTCCCGCTGGAACAACGGGTGGAACTGGCTCGCGAGGTCACCAAGCACCTGCCCAATGTCGAAGTCATCGGCTTCTCCACGCTGCTCGCGCATTTCGCCAAGGAGCAGCAGGCCAATGTGTTCCTGCGCGGCCTGCGCGCGGTGTCGGACTTCGAATACGAATTCCAGCTGGCGAACATGAACCGACAATTGGCGCCAGACGTCGAAAGCCTGTTCCTGACCCCGTCGGAGCGCTATTCGTTCATCTCCTCGACCCTGGTCCGCGAGATCGCGGCGCTGGGCGGCGATATCACCAAATTCGTCCACCCGGTGGTCGCCGAGGCCCTGACCGAACGCTTCAAGAAGTGACCCTGTCCGATTGAAGACTGCGCCCGCGTGCACTGCGGGCGCTAATACGGCACAATTGCGCCCATTGGTTTTCAAATGCCTGGGCCTGATGCCCTGGCCGGAGTCCCCATGTCCCTGATCATCACCGACGATTGCATCAACTGCGACGTCTGCGAACCCGAGTGCCCGAACGCCGCGATTTCCCAAGGCGAAGAGATCTATGTGATCGACCCGAACCTGTGCACCCAGTGCGTCGGCCACTACGATGAACCGCAATGCCAGCAAGTCTGCCCGGTCGACTGCATCCCGTTGGATGAAGCCCACCCGGAAACCGAAGACGAGCTGATGACCAAATATCGCCTGATTACCGGCAAGGCCTGATGGCTGCACGCCCGTCGCTGCGGACCCTGTTGCTGGGCGCTGCGCTTGCCCTGAGCGCGGCGAGCGCCCTGGCCGAAGGCCCCGGGCGCGCAGCGATTGCGACCCCGCACCCTGAAGCCACTGCGGCTGCCCGCGAGATTCTCCAGCAGGGCGGCAATGCCTTTGATGCGGCGATTGCCGTCAGCGCCGCGCTGGCGGTGGTCGAGCCCTATGGCTCGGGCCTGGGCGGTGGCGGGTTCTTCCTGCTGCGCCAGCCCGGCGACCCGGTGGCCTACCAGTTCATCGACGCCCGCGAGCGTGCGCCGGGCAAAGCCACCTGGGACATGTACCTGAAGGATGGCAAGGTCCAGCCGGGCATATCGATCAATGGCCCGTTGGCAGCGGCGATCCCCGGCCTGCCGGCGGCGCTGGCCGATCTGGCCGCGCACTACGGCAAACTGCCGCTGAGAAGCTCGCTGGCCCCGGCGATTCGCCTGGCCAACCAGGGCTTTGCCGTTGATCGGGTCTACCGCGACCGCGCGCAGATGCGCCTAAGCGCGCTGCGCGACGATGCGGAAAGCGCCCGGCTGTTCCTGAAAGACGGTGAAGTCCCGGCGCTTGGCGCGCAGATCCGCCAGCCCGAGCTGGCCGTGACCCTGCAACGCCTGGCCGATTCAGGCCGCGACGGCTTCTACAAGGGCCCGACCGCCCAGGCGCTGGTCGATGGCGTACAAGCCGCTGGCGGCCTGTGGACCCTCGACGACCTCGCCGACTACCACACCGCCCACCGCCAACCACTGCGCTATGCCCTGGCCGACCAACGCGAGCTGATCAGCGCACCGCCGCCATCTGCCGGCGGCGTAGCCCTGGCGCAGAGCCTGGCCATGCTGCAACGCCTGCCTTGGCAGAGCGCCGAGCCGGTCCAGCGCAGCCATTACGTGCTCGAAGTGCTGCGCCGCGCCTACCGTGACCGCGGCCTGCTGGGCGACCCGGACCACGTCAGCAACCCGATCCCGCAGTTGCTTGATCGCAACTACCTGGTTGGCCTGGCCAACAGCATCGACGTGCACCAGGCCACCCCGAGCAGCAGCCTGCCACCCTCCCCGGCCTGGCGCGAAGGCGACCACACCACGCACTTTGCGCTGATCGATGCCGACGGCAATGCGGTGGCCGCAACCTTGTCGGTCAACCTGCCGTTCGGCGCCGCCTTCACCACCCCCGGCACCGGCGTGGTGCTGAACAACGAGATGGACGATTTTGCCGCCGACCCGCACGGCAGCAACAGCTACGGCCTGGCCGGCAGCCAGGCCAACGCGGTGGCCGCCGGCAAGCGGCCGCTGTCGAGCATGACCCCAAGCTTCATCGAGAGCCCGCAGCAGTTCACCGCCTTCGGCACGCCGGGCGGCAGCCGCATTCCGAGCATGGTGCTGCTGTCGATGATGGAATACCTCAACGGCCAACCGGTCGCCACCTGGCCGGCCGTGCCGCGCTACCACCATCAGTACCTGCCGGATGTGGTGGAGCATGAGCCGGGCACCTTCACCGACGCGCAAAAACGCGACCTGCAGGCGCGCGGCTACACCCTCAAGGACCTGGGGCGCAGCTACGGCAATCAGCAGGTGCTGTTCTGGAACAAGGCCGCGCGCACCCTGGAAGCCGCCAGCGACCCTCGCGGGCTGGGCGTTTCCGAGGTGCTTGAAACGCGTTAGGCGGGGTTACGTCTGGCAGCGCGGGCAGAACACGCTGGCGCGCTGGCCCAGCTTGACCTCGCGCAGGATGCTGCCGCAAACCTTGCACGGCTCTTCGCGCCGCCCGTAGACGAACAGCTCCTGCTGGAAGTAGCCCGGCTGGCCGTCGCCGCCGATGAAATCACGCAAGGTGGTGCCGCCACGCTCGATGGCCATTGCCAGGATGCGCTTGATCTCGATGGCCAGGCGCAGGTAGCGCGCCCGGGAAATGCTCCCGGCTTCGCGGCGCGGGTCGATCCCGGCGGCGAACAGCGCCTCGGTCGCATAGATGTTGCCCACGCCAACCACCACCGCGTTGTCCATGATGAACGGCTTGACCGCCATGGCCCGCCCGCGCGACAGCTGGAACAGGCGCTCACCGTCGAACAACTCGGTCAACGGCTCCGGGCCCAGGCGCAGCAACAGTTCGTGGTTGAGCGGGTCGAGGCTCCAGAGCATGGCGCCGAAGCGTCGCGGGTCGGTGTAGCGCAGCGCCAGCCCGGACTCCAGTTCGATATCCACATGCTCATGCTTGGCCACCGGCAGGCCGATCTCGACCAGGCGCAGGTTGCCGGACATCCCCAGGTGGCTGATCAGCGTGCCGACCTCGGCGTTGAGCAGCAGGTACTTGGCGCGTCGTTCCACGCTGACGAAGCGCTGCCCGGACAGGCGCACGTCGAGGTCTTCGGGGATCGGCCAGCGCAGGCGCCGGTCGCGCACCACCACCCGGCTGACCCGCTGGCCTTCCAGGTAGGGGGCGATGCCGCGCCGGGTGGTTTCGACTTCTGGTAGTTCAGGCATGGATCAGTGGGTACCCATTTCGCGAATGGTCTGCTTGAGGTTCTCGAAGTCGTACTCGCTCAGGCCGACATAGTCCAGCACCAGGTGGCCGACGGTGTTCCACTCGTGGTCCACGCTCTGGTTGCCCAGCACCCGGTAGGAGGCGCAGATGTGCTCGGCCATCTTCAGGATCGCCAGCAGGTTTTTCAGCTGGCTGTTGCGCGCCGACTCATCGCTGAACACCGCCAGGGCATTGTGGTGGTTGGCAATCGCGGCGCTGACGTGCTCCGGCAGGCGCCAGGACTTGGCGGTGTAGTAGCCGACCACGGCGTGGTTGGTGTTGAACACGTGGTTCTCGGTGTCGACCACGCGCTTGTTGCTGCCGGCGCTGGCGTAGGCGTCTTCGAGCACGCGCATGTATTCGGGGAAGCGCTTGAGCATCAACGGCACGCCGCAGTCGTGGAACAGGCCCAGGGCATAGGCTTCGTCGACGGCCTGGGAGCCGATGCGCTTGGCCAGGGTCAGGCAGGTCACGGCGACGTCCTGGGCGGTGTCCCAGAAACGGTTGAGGGTGACGATGGTGTCGTCGCTCATCTCGCCCTTGATCGACTGGGCGTTGATCAGGTTGATGATCGAGCGGCTGCCCAGCAGGTTGACCGCCCGCTGGATCGAGGCAATCTTGTTGGTCAGGCCGTAGTACGGCGAATTGACCAGCTTGAGCAGCGCACCGGACAGGCCCGGGTCCTGGGCGATCAGCTTGGCGATCACCTCAAGGTCGGGGTCGGGCATGTATTGCTCCATCTGCAGGTCAACCATGATCTGCGGCTGGGGCGGGACGCTGATGCCTTGCAAGGCTTGCTGGATCTGTTCGGCGGAGAGTTCCTGGGACATATGTACACACTCGAGGCTGAGGGGCGATTCTAACCTGATCGCACCCGGGCGGGGGCAAGGGAAAGGCAAGCATAGACCCTGCTATTTGTCGCAGGAACGAATCAGCACCCGGGCCTTCGCGGTATACTCCCGCTCTTTTTTCCGGAGCGACGTCATGTCCCTGCCCAGCCTTCGTCTCAAAGCCAATGCCGACCGCCGCCTGCGCGCGGGTCACCTGTGGGTCTACAGCAACGAAATCGACGTCGCCGCGACCCCGTTGCATGGCTTCAAGGCCGGCGACCAGGCCATGCTCGAAGCGGCCGGTGGCAAGGCCCTGGGCATCGTCGCGATGAGCCCGAACAACCTGATCTGCGCGCGCCTGCTGTCGCGCGACATCAAGCTGCCGTTGGACAAGTCGCTGCTGGTGCACCGCCTGAACGTGGCCCTGTCGCTGCGCGAGCGCCTGTTCGACAAGCCGTTCTACCGCCTGGTGTATGGCGACTCCGACCTGCTGCCGGGCCTGGTGGTCGACCGTTTCGGCGACATCCTGGTGGTCCAGTTGGCCTCGGCGACCATGGAGCAGCACAAGGAAGACGTGATTGCCGCCCTGGTGCAGGTGCTCAAGCCGACCGGCATCCTGTTCAAGAACGACTCTGCCGCGCGTGATGCCGAAGGCCTGGAGCGTTATGTCGAGACCGTGTTCGGCCTGGTGCCGGAGTGGGTCGCACTGGAAGAGAACGGCGTGAAGTTCGAAGCGCCGGTGATGGCTGGGCAGAAGACCGGCTGGTTCTACGACCACCGCATGAACCGTGCGCGCCTGGCGCCTTACGTCAAGGGCAAGCGCGTCCTTGACCTGTTCAGCTACATCGGTGGCTGGGGCGTGCAGGCCGGTGCCTTTGGCGCCAGCGAAGTGTTCTGCGTGGATACCTCGAGCTTTGCCCTTGATGGCGTTGAGCGCAATGCCGCGCTGAACGGCTTTGCCGAGAAGGTCACCTGCATTGAAGGCGACGTGTTCGAGGCGCTGCGCGAGTTGAAGGCTTCGGAAGAGCGTTTCGACGTGATCGTTGCCGACCCACCGGCGTTCATCAAGCGCAAGAAAGACCTGAAGAACGGTGAAGGTGCCTACCGTCGCCTGAACGAGCAGGCCATGCGCCTGCTGACCAAGGACGGCATCCTGGTGAGCGCATCGTGCTCGATGCACCTGCCGGAAGATGACCTGCAGAACATCCTGCTGACCAGCGCCCGTCACCTGGACCGCAACATCCAGCTGCTCGAGCGTGGCGGCCAGGGCCCGGACCATCCGGTGCACCCGGCGATCCCGGAAACGCGCTACATCAAGAGCATCACCTGCCGTTTGCTGCCCAACAGCTGAGTGTTGATGCGATGTTGTAGGCGCCGCCTTTGGGAGCCCTCATGGGCTCCAGCGCAGCCTGTCGGCAGCGGCTACAACATCTATCTCCCACAGGTTATGCGCCGTTCTTGTGGGAGCGGGCTCGTCCCGCGATCTGCCGCAACGCGGCAGCCATGCGTTCAACAGGCTAAGCTGAGCAACTTTCGCCCTTCAAAGGATTGATGCGTGGCGCCTGTACGCACCCCTTACCAGAACCTCATCCTCTGCCTGCTGCTGCTCATGAGCCTGCTCGGCGTGTTCCCGCTGGACGTCATCCTGCCGTCCTTCCCCGCCCTCAGCGCCCACCTCAAGGTCAACACCCAGCAGATCGCCTACTCCATCAGCCTGTTCGCCCTCGGCGTCGCAGCCGCGCAACTGGTGATCGGCCCGCTGTCCGACCAGCTCGGCCGCAAGCGCCTGCTGCTGTTGGGCCTGCTGGCCTCGATCGGCGGCGCGCTGGGCTGCGTGCTGTCCACCGGCTTCGAGAGCTTCATGTTCTTTCGCCTGCTGCAAGCCCTGGGCTGCGGCTGCTTCGTGCTCACCCAGGCGCTGGTGCAGGACCTGTTCGAAGGCAAGCAGCGCAATGCCGTACGCATCCTGCAAACCAGCGCCAGCGGGCTGTTCATCTCGCTGTCGCCCCTGCTGGGCACCTGGCTGCAACAAGCCTTCGACTGGCCGGCCAGCTTCCTGGCCTTTGCCCTGCTGGCCGGGCTGGCGCTGGTCATGAGCCTGCGCCTGCTGCAGGACGACAGCCGCAAAGCCCAGCGCAGCCAATCGGCATTCAGCGCCTATGGCGTACTCGCCCGCGACCCGGCCTTCTTGCGCCACTCAACGGTGGCCGCGATTGCCTTCGCCTGCCATTTTTCCTTCATCGTGGTGTCACCCCTGCTGCTGATGGAACGCCTCGGGCTGTCGGCCTACGCGTTCTCCCTGGTTTTCCTGCTGTATGGCCTGGCCTATCTGTTCGGCGGGCTGATCGCCAGCGCCGCCAACCAGCGCCTGGCCGCCTCGACCCAGGCAGCCTGCGGGCTCGGCCTGATCGCCAGCGCCGGGCTGGCGCTGCTGCTGTGGCCCTGGTTCGGCGAGCTGTCGGCGGCAGCCGTGCTGGTGCCGATGATCATCTGCACCACCGGCACCAGCCTGGCCCGCCCTGCCGCCACCAGCTCAGCGCTGGAGTTGCACCCCAGCCGCGCGGGCAGCGCCGCATCGCTGCTCAACACCCTGGTGTTCGCCATCGGCGCCGCCGCCAGCAGCCTCACGGCCTGGTTCAGCGAGCAGCTGCCGAGCAGCCTGGGGGTCGCCTTCCTGATCATGGCCAGCATCGGCGGGCTGCTGATGACCCAACACCGCGCACACCGCGCCGCCACCTTGCACCCCGGCAACTGACTCTGTGCAGCCATGCATAAACACAGATAAAAATCCATCTTATTAGGACGTTTCAGCAAACTTTTCATTGATTAAAGCGACACGAGCGGATAAAAATCGACCTAATTCAAAAACAAAAATATGCAGGTTCGATCAATGGCCACGCGCGACCATACCCCCCCTTGCACGCCAGATACCGCTCAACTGCGCCGGGTACTCGGGCTTCCCGCCCTGGTGTTCTTCGGGTTGGTGTACATGGTGCCGCTGACCATCTTCACCACCTACGGGATCGTCACCGAGCTGACCGGTGGCCGCACTGCGGGCGCCTACCTGGTGACCCTGGTGGCCATGCTGTTCACCGCCACGTCCTACAGCTTCATGGTCAAGCGCTTCCCGGTCGCGGGCTCCGCCTATTCCTACACCAACCTGGCATTCGGCCCGAACATCGGCTTTCTCGCCGGCTGGTCGCTGCTGCTCGACTACCTGTTCATCCCGATGATCAATTACCTGCTGATCGGGCTGTTCCTCAATATCGCCTTCCCGAGCATCCCGGTGTGGACCCTCATCGTCGGTTCGATTGCCCTGGTAACCGTGCTCAACGTGATCGGCATCCACTCGGTGGCCAAGGCCAGCAACCTGATCGTCGGCGCGCAGATCGTCTTTATCGGTGTGTTTGCCGCGATGTCGTTCAAGACCCTCGGCGGCGCTGCGCCGGTCGACCTGCTGTCGCCGCTGCTGGGCGACGGCACCCAACCGGGCTTCGGCCACCTGATGGCGGGTGCGGCGGTGTTGTGCCTGTCGTTCCTGGGCTTTGACGCGGTGTCGACCCTGGCCGAGGAGACCCGCGACCCGCAACGCAACGTGCCACGGGCGATCATTCTCACCACCCTGGGCGCCGGCCTGCTGTTCACCGCGCTGGCCTATATCAGCCAGCTGGTGCTGCCGGGCAGCCATTTCGCCAACACCGATGCCGCAGCCAATGAAGTGATGTTCAAGGCGGGTGGGCAGTTCCTCGCCAACTTCTTCACCGCAGCCTTCGTCGCCGGCAGCCTGGGTTCGGCGCTGGCGTCGCAGGCCGCCGTGTCGCGCATCCTCTACACCATGGGCCGCGACAAGGTGCTGCCGGAGCGCTGGTTTGCACGTCTGTCGCCACGCTATGGCACGCCGGTATTCGCCACCCTGCTGGTCTCGGCATTCTCACTGCTGGCGTTGGTGATCGACCTGGCCACCCTGGCTTCGCTGATCAGCTTCGGCGCACTGGTGGCCTTCTCGGCGGTGAACCTCGCGGTGATCCGCACGCACCTGGTGGATCAAGCGCACAACCGCACCCCGTCGGGGCTGCTGCGCTACGGCCTGGTGCCACTGGTGGGGATGAGCCTGACGCTGTGGCTGTGGACCAGCCTGTCGGCGCTGACCCTGACCATCGGCCTGGTCTGGTTCACCCTGGGGCTGGTCTACCTGGGCGTGCTCACCGGCGGCTTCCGCCGGCCGGTGAAGCTGGTGCAGTTCTCCGAAGCGAGCTGACCAGCGGTTACTGGCGCGACTGACGCACGCTCAGCTCCACCCCGTCTACCTGCAAGGTCTTGTAGTGCGGGGTGACTGGCTGAACGGCGCCGTCGCGAATCCGCTGGATCATCAGCCTGGCGTCGGCAATGCCATACAACGTGCCCCCCTCGCGCCAGCGGTCATCCGTGTCACGCACATAGAAGGTTGCACTGTTGGTGTAGCGATGCCGGGCGAGCATCATGACTTCGTGGCGCCCGTCGCCGTCCAGATCAACCGGCCACAGCACACAGCCCGGCGTGCCGCACTGGATCTTTGCATCGGCCATCGCAAGGAACTGCTCGCTCCCCAGCTCCGCTGGCCCCAGCCACTCCAGCTTCGGCCCGCTCGACTCGGCATACGGCGCGGCCTCGGCCATTTGTTCGCGCAACTGCGCTCGGCCGCTCTCGTCGAGTATCTCGCCGCGCTCGAGTTGCACCGCCAACGCCTCGAACTGCTCCCGCCCGGCCTTGCCCAGGCTGTTGCGCAAGGCGCGCGCATCGAACTGGGCAACCGGTATGCGCCCACTGAGCAGGCGTTCGACCTGATTGCGGGCACTTTGGCCGACAGGGTCCAGCACCGGGGAGTGGAACGCCACGATCAGCAGCGCGCACAGCAATGCCAACGGCGGGTTGCTGCTACGCAGTGCACCCAACCAGCGTGACCGCGAAAACAACACCGCCCACACAGCCGCCAGGCTATAGACCAGCGCCACCGCCACCAGCAGTGCACCCAGGGCCCGTGACGGTGTCAGGCCGTACTGGTCAATGCGCAGCCACGTCGAGTACGCCGCCAACCCTGCCAGTACCGGCAGGCACAGCAAGCTGGCCTCGACCAGCCGGCGCAGGACGCGTGGATAGTCCTGTTGCTCACCGTCCTGGAACACCCCGTTGACCAGGAACAGCTGAACACCGATCAGGCACAACAGGATGGTCGTGGAATAGCCGGTGTCCCAGATGGGTTGTACGCCGGTAAGCGCCAACGCTGCGCTGAACAGCACGGCCGTCAGCGCGCTGATCGGTAGCAAAAAGCGGCACAGGGTCAGCAGGATGCCGCGCAGCAGGCCAATGACCTTGTCGTTCTGACACCCCATGCGCATGCCCAGGGAGAACACCACAGGCAGCGTGAGCAACTGGAACGAGGTAGCGCGCACCAGCTCGGCGACCACCTCGATATGCAGCATCTTGAACAGGCCTGCGCACAGCCACAGCAGCAACATGAACAGCCCGCATAGCAAGCCGGCCAGGAGCACGATGAACACGTTGTTCCAGGCATGCTGGAACAGGTCCTGATAGCGTGGCCGGGCGCCCTCGCGGGTTGGCCAGCTGTGGATGAAGGCCGTGCAGATGTACGCGAGCAATGGCGCGCCGACCATCCAGCTCAGCCATAGCCAGTCGTAGGCATCGCCCAGGTAGCGCGTGCTGCTGATCGCCGCGATCAACACCGTCAGCCCCAGCACCAACACCCAGGTACCGCGTACTTTCACCGCAGTACCGAGCAATTGCAGGAGGGTGCCGCCCACCAGCACGACGCTGCCCACGGCAACGGTCAGCAACGGTATATCGAGTAGCGACAAACCCAGCAGCACAAGCCCCTGTACCAGGCCGATGGCCAGGTACAACGGCAGCGAACGATTCAACGCGGGCATTACAAATCCTTTTGTGGGGGCATAGCGATGCGCGGCAGTTTACTCCAGGCGCTTGAGCATGGCCTGCACCACCTTGCGATGAAATGGCGTGATGCTTTGTGCGGCTCGACAATGGAGAGCAGGGCAAACCCTGTGGGAGCCGGCCTTGCCGGCGATAGGGCCAGAAAGCATCGCCGGCAAGGCCGGCTCCCACAGGGAAAGGCACACCAACCATCAACGCGCCATTCCCTCAGGCCGCCAGCGGTGTAGAATCGGGCTATTCATCGCCAGTCATCCCCGGCGGGTTTATGAGCTCTGGCTGAGCGCACGGCGATCCCGCGGCGACCTCGGCTTCATCCGTACCAGCGGCCACCTGCCTTCGGTGCAAAGGACAAGAGAAGCTCACTCCCCTTTTTGTTACCTGATTAGCCGCCAGGAGTGCTTCATGCCTGATTACCGTTCCAAGACGTCCACCCACGGCCGCAACATGGCCGGCGCCCGCGCCCTCTGGCGTGCCACCGGGATGAAAGACGAAGACTTCAAGAAGCCGATCATCGCCATCGCCAACTCCTTCACCCAGTTCGTTCCGGGCCACGTGCACCTGAAAGACCTGGGCCAACTGGTCGCCCGCGAGATCGAACGCGCCGGTGGCGTGGCCAAGGAATTCAACACCATCGCGGTCGATGACGGCATCGCCATGGGCCACGACGGCATGCTCTATTCGCTGCCAAGCCGCGAGATCATCGCCGACTCCGTCGAGTACATGGTCAACGCGCACTGCGCCGACGCCATCGTGTGCATCTCCAACTGCGACAAGATCACCCCCGGCATGCTGATGGCCGCCCTGCGCCTGAACATCCCGGTGATCTTCGTGTCCGGCGGCCCGATGGAAGCCGGCAAGACCAAACTGGCCAGCCACGGCCTGGACCTGGTCGATGCCATGGTCATCGCCGCCGACAGCACCGCCTCCGACGAGAAGGTCGCCGAGTACGAGCGCAGCGCCTGCCCGACCTGCGGTTCGTGCTCCGGCATGTTCACCGCCAACTCGATGAACTGCCTGACCGAAGCCCTGGGCCTGGCCCTGCCGGGCAACGGTTCGACCCTGGCCACCCACAGCGACCGCGAACAGCTGTTCCTGCAGGCTGGCCGCACCATCGTCGAGCTGTGCAAGCGCTACTACGGCGACAACGACGACAGCGTGCTGCCGCGCAACATCGCCAACTTCAAGGCGTTCGAGAACGCCATGATGCTCGACATCGCCATGGGCGGTTCGACCAACACCATCCTGCACCTGCTGGCCGCTGCGCAAGAAGCCGAGATCGACTTCGACCTGCGCGACATCGATCGCCTGTCGCGCAAAGTGCCGCAACTGTGCAAGGTGGCGCCGAACATCCAGAAGTACCACATGGAAGACGTCCACCGCGCTGGTGGCATCTTCAGCATCCTCGGCTCGCTGGCCCGTGGCGGCCTGCTGCACACCGACCTGCCGACCGTGCACAGCCCGAGCATGGAAGAAGCCATCGCCAAGTGGGACATCACCCAGACCGACGACGCGGCGGTGCACCACTTCTTCAAGGCCGGCCCGGCCGGGATCCCGACCCAGACCGCCTTCAGCCAGTCGACCCGCTGGGAAACCCTGGATGACGACCGTGAAAACGGCTGCATCCGCAGTTTCGAGCACGCCTATTCGCAAGAAGGCGGCCTGGCCGTGCTGTACGGCAACATCGCGCTGGACGGTTGCGTGGTCAAGACGGCCGGGGTCGACGAGTCGATCCACGTGTTCGAAGGCAACGCGAAGATCTTCGAAAGCCAGGACAGCGCCGTGCGCGGCATCCTCGCCGACGAAGTGCAGGCCGGTGACATCGTGATCATCCGCTACGAAGGGCCGAAAGGCGGGCCGGGCATGCAAGAGATGCTCTACCCGACCTCGTACCTGAAGTCCAAAGGCCTGGGCAAGGCGTGCGCACTGCTCACCGATGGTCGCTTCTCGGGCGGTACGTCGGGCCTGTCGATTGGTCACGCTTCGCCGGAAGCCGCCGCAGGCGGTGCCATCGGCCTGGTGCAGGATGGCGACAAGGTGCTGATCGACATTCCCAACCGTTCGATCAACCTGCTGGTCAGCGATGAAGAGCTGGCGGCGCGCCGTGTTGAACAGGACAAAAAGGGCTGGAAGCCGGTTGAAGTGCGGCCACGCAAAGTGACCACCGCGCTGAAGGCCTACGCCCTGCTGGCGACCAGTGCCGACAAGGGCGCCGTGCGTGACAAGGCGATGCTCGACGGGCTGTAATTGGCTCAGCGCTGCGAGCGCTTTGCGCTCGTTCGCTGGCAAGGCCAGCTCCCACAGGTTTGGGTTTCACACCAAACCTTGTGGGAGCCGGCCTTGCCGGCGATCAGCACGCCATCAGAACTGCGGCGTGTACTCCACACTGAACATGAAGTTGCGCGGGTCACCCATGTAGTTGTTGCCCGTCACCTGGCTGTACGCCGGGATGTAGTACTTCTTGTCGAACAGGTTGTTCACATTCACCGCCAGGGCGATCTCCTCGCTCATCTGGTAAGCCACCCGTGAACTCCACACGGTAAAGCCGCTCTGCTCGAAAGCACGGTCGAAGCTCAACGTGCTGCTCTGGCTGTTCAAGCCACCCCCCACACTGAACTTGCTGAAGTCGCCTGGCAGCTGATAATCAGCCCACAAGCGCAGCATGTGCATGGGCGTCGACTTGGCGAACACCTTGCCCTCGAACGCTTCGTCTTCCAGGAACTTGGTGGTGTTGTAGGTATAGCTGGCCGCCACTTGCAGCCCCTGCGCCACCTCGCCGCTCAGCTCGGCCTCGATACCCTGGCTGCGCACCTTGCCCGCCGCCGTGGAGCAGGCCACGCCGCCACAACCCTCTTCACCGATGTCGCGCACGTCAGTCACGGCGCGGTTCTTGTGGATGTAGCGGAACATCGCCAGCGAGGCATTGAGCTGGCCGTCCATCAGCTCGCCCTTCAGGCCCAGCTCGTAGTTGTCACCCTCGATCGGTTTCAGGCCGCCCTGGTCCAGGGTCCGCTCGGTCTGCGGGATGAACACTTCGGAATAGGTGCCATAGGCCGACCACTGATCGTTCAGCGCATAGACCAGGCCGTAGAACGGGGTGACCTTGCCATTGGTCTGTACCGCGTTGTTCTCGCCATAGTCCTGCAGCTCACGCTGGAAGTAGTTCTGCTGGTGGAAGGCAAAGTCATACCAGCTGCTGCGCGCGCCGACGATGAGGGTCAACGGATCGAGCAACTTGACCCGCCAGCTGCCGTACAGGCCCTTCTGGCGGATGTCGTAGGTGCTGGTGGCGAGGTTGGCCTGGTCGGCGATGCTGTCGAAATCCTGGAACGGACGATGGTGGTCGATATCGTCGATATTCACCCCGGGGGTGAACATCCGCGCATAGGCATCGTTGGTGGTGTACTTCGAGTAGTTGGCGCCGAGCAGCACACTCTGCTCGAACGACAACGCTTCGAAGTTGCCGGTCAGGTAGACGTCCAGGCCACGGCTTTTACCGGTGAAGTCGGTGGCGAAATCGGAATAGCGCGGCCCGGTGCTGGTGCCCGGGGTCACCGAGCCGGCGATGAACTGGTAGGTCGCCTCGTTGGACTCGTTCATGGCCATGGCAGCGGCCTTGAGCTTCCAGTTGTCGTTGAAGCGGTGCTCCAGGTCCAGGTACACCGCCGTCTGGTCATTCATCGCGCGGTTCCAGGTGGAACCGGTGAAGGTCGAGCGCGGCAGGTCCAGCGTGGTCTTGTCGCTGTAGCGCGGCAAGGCGATCAGGTAGGGGCGCGAGTGGCTTTTCTTGTTGCTGGCGCCGATGCCCAGGGTGGTGTCTTCGCTCAGGTCGAAGTCGACGGCGCCGTAGACGGTCTGCTCCCAGTTCCACACGTAATCGGTGAACGAGCGGCCTTTCTCGTAGTTGACCACGGCACGCCCACGGATCGTGCCTTCATCATTCAAGGCACCGCCGACATCGGCCTGGCCGACATAGCGGTCCCAACTGCCGGCCTTGGCCGTCAGCTTGACGGTCGGCTCGGCCTGCGGGCGCTTGCGCACCATGTTGATCGCGCCGGTGGTGCTGTTGGCGCCCTGCAGCAAGGCGGCCGAACCGCGCAGCACTTCCATGCGGTCGTAGATCACCATGTTCTCGGTGATGTAGCTGCCCAGCGCGTAGACGTTGCGCGGCACCGGCACGCCATCGTATTGCATCGACTCGATGTCGAAGCCCCGGGAAAAAATGAACATCCCGGGCCCGGGCGATTTCACCGACGCCAGGCCCGGCACCGCTTCGACCGCCTGGGTCAGGGTGGTGATGTTCTGGTCGTCCATGCGCTGACGGGTCAGCACCGAAACCGACTGCGGGATGTCCTTGAGCTTCTGTTCGCCCTTGGCGATGGTCACCGCGCCAGTGGTGTAGGAGCGGGTGCCTTCGGTGGTCACGCCCAACTGCTTGCCGCTGACCGTGGTCGCGCCCAGTTGCAGGGCGGCATCGGCGTTGCCGCGCTTCTCCAGGGTGACGCTGTCGTTGTCGATATAGCGAGCACTCAGGCCGCTGCCGGCCAGCAGACGCGCCAGCGCCTCGCCCTGTGGATAACTGCCCTGCAGGCCCGGCGAATGCAAGGCCTGGGTCAGTTCCGCACTGACCAGCACCTGAACCCGGGTTACCGTACTGAAGGCCGCCAAGGCTGAATCCAGCGACTGCGCCGGAATGTCGAAGCGGTAGCTCTGCACTTGCGCGGCGGGGGCGGCATGCGCCGGCATCAGGCAGACGCCGCCGCCCAGCCCAATGGCCAGCTTGAGTAGCGTTGGCAGTGCAGACAGGCGCCGGTTGGCGGTCGGGTGTTCCATCGGTAGTGCTCCCCAAATCGTCGAAGTCGGTCAACGGCGCGCACTATCTGAGAGTGCTTACTATTTGCGCCTACGAAATCAAGGACGACGCGTCTGGAGAAAACCCTGAACAATTCGAAAAGTTTTTTCGCCTTTTAACTTTCCCGCAGGACATGCAGGTAGGTCATGTACTGGTCAGCCCGCAGCCCCAGGGTATGGGTCAGTGCCTTGAGCACCGCCTCGGGCTTGTCGATTTCAAACACCCCGGAGACCTTGCGCTCACGCAGGGCATCGCCCAGCACCAGGACCTTGCCGGGCCAGTAGCGGTTCAGCTCGGCGACCACTTCGGCCAGTGGCTGCTGGCGGAACACCAGTTGCCGTTGGCGCCAGGCGAAGCGGGCAGCCGGGTCGAAGGGTTGCACCGGGTCAAGCTGGCCATCGTGGTAGGCCACCCCGCGCCCCGGCTCAAGGAACACCGAAGCGCCGCGCCCCGCATTGACCTCGACCTTGCCCTGCTCGACCAGCACCTGGGTTTGCGCACTGCGCCGGGCCACGCTGAAGCGGGTGCCGACCACCTTCACCCAGCCATCATCGGCTTGCACCACGAACGGCCGGTCGGGGTCCCGGGTCACTTCGAACCAGGCTTCGCCACGCAGCAGGCGGACCTGGCGCTGATGACCATCGAGGCTGATCTGCAGCGCGCTGTCGGTGTTCAGTTGCACCCGCGAGCCATCGGCCAGCTGGAACGCGCGGGACTCGCCGGTTTCGGTGGCGTAGTCGGCCCGCCAGCGGTCCGGCCACGGCGTTTGCAGGCCGGCGGCAGTGACCGTCAGCACCACCGCCGCCGCTACGGCCCAGCGTTGCCAGCGGCTCGGGCGCTTGCGCTGCCACTCGGCGCGTTCGCCCTGGCGGATGTTGCGCGCCGGGTCGCGCAGGGCGCCGAGCAGGCCGATGACTTCGGCCCAAGCACGCTCCTGCGCCGGGCCCTGGGCTTTCCAGGCGGCAAATGCCGTGTGTTCTTCGGGGCTGACGTCGTCGGCCTGCAAACGGAAATACCAGCCACTGGCCTCTTCAAACAGCTCGTCGGCGGTATCCGTTGGAGGGGCGTCGGTCATCAGGGTGTCCGTGGCATCTGGCAAGTAGGTCATGGCCGCTGGCTCCGCGTAGCGTTCGCCAGGCGGGCCTTGATGTAGGCCCGACAGTCGACCAGCGCGCGGCGCAGCTGGTATTCGACACTGCGTGGGGAGACCTGCAGGCGTTCGCCGATCTCCCGGTAGGTGCATTCGTCGACATGATAGAGCAGGAAGATGTGCCGGGTCGCCTCGGGCAATGCCTGAATTGCATCGTGCATCAGCGCCTGGTCCTGTAGGGCGGCCAGTTGCTCGTCAGCGCTTGGGGTGTTGCAGGGCAACTCATCGCTCGGTTCGCCGCCGTCCAGGCGCTCTCGGCGGATCATCTGGCGCTGATGGTCACGAATGAGGTTGCTGGCGATGGTGAAGAGGAACGCGGGCAGGTTGTCGATCTGCTTGTCGGCGGGCAGGCGGGCCAGGCGCAGGAAAGACTCCTGGGTCAGGTCGGCGGCGACCTGTGCGTTGCCGGTGCGACGGGCAACGAAGGCCTCCAGGGCTTTCTTCTGCTCGGCGAACAAGCGAGCAATCTGCGTATTCCATGACGACACGGCACACCCTGCCTCGGGACCTCAAGAGCGCGCACGCTAGCATTTGTTGCGACTGATTCGCAATTGGTATTATTTTGCACGCATCTGTCCACCCCTGTGGGAGCTGGCCTTGCCAGCGATCGGCTGGGCACCAGCCGCCAGCAATGCTGGCCTCATCGCCGGCAAGGCCGGCTCCCACAGGGATTTGTACCAGGCAGTAGCTAAAGCATTTACTGGATCTGCTCCGGCGTCACGATCACCCAGTTCTTGTCCGCCGTCACCGCCAACCCTTGCTTGGCCTGCGCCGCCGCATGCTTGCTGATCATGCCGTTCAACTGGTCCATGTACTTGGCCTTGCGGTTGACCCACAGGTGGATCCCGCCCTTGGCCACATCGACACTGTGAAACAGCATGTAGCCATCGCTGCTCGGCGTGTCGCCGCCCACCAGCACCGGCTTCTTCCATTCATCGATATAGGTGAGGATGGCCGCCTGCTTGCCGGCCATCCAGGTGGCCGGGGTCCACAGGTAAGGCGTCAATTCCAGGTCCAGGTTGGCCTTCTCATCGTAACTGCCCGCACTGATCTGCTTGCGCGCCGTGGTCAACGCCCCGGTCTTGCGATCCTTGAGCAGCAGGCTGACGCCGATCACGTTCTGCGGCTTCACGTTGTAGCCATACTTCGGGTCGGCCGCGACCATGCGCACCAGTTCCTCCGAGGCCGCCGTCATCACGTACACCTCGATGCCGTTCTCCATGAGCTTGTTGTACAGCTCGGCCTGCCCGGCAAAGATCTTCGGCGGCTGCACCTCGATGGTCTTGACCTGATCCCCCTCGAAGTAGGTGCTCGGCACCGGCTTGCCCGAGGCCATCAACTCATCCACGTAGCCCTTGAGCTCCTTGAGCGTGAAGCCTGAGAACACCTGCGCCACCCATGGGTAGCAGACCATGTCGTCGATTTCACACAGGCGGTAGTAATAGCTGAACAGGCTCTCCTTGTGCTCGGCGGTGTCCTTGAACGGCATCAGCTTGAGCGAGGGGTCGAGCTTTTCGCGGCTCAGTACGCCCTTGTTTTCCAGGTAGGGGAGTAACGATTCCTCCAGGTCAAAGCGATAACTCGTGTTGTCCATGTCGAACACCGCGTAATTACCTTGGTTGGCGTTGGCGGCGATCATGCTCTCCAGCTGTTTGGCGGCCGGCGCAGGCCAGTGCTTCAGTTCGGTGGCAAAGCCCTGCCCGGCAAACAGCAGGACGAGGCTGGCGGCGAAGATTTTCGGAGCAGACATCATGTGCATTTCTCCAGAAAAGGGGCACTTCACGCTAACAAATCCCCATGACCGCACTGATATGACAACGACCCCGAACACCCGCAAAACGTCATGCATAAATCTGAAAACGACCTATGCTTATTCCGAAAACGACTATCTACATTCCATTTCGATCTAAATTCGTTGTTTTTCAGACTGTTAGCATTTGCGTTCGCAAGCGCGCCCAGACGCGATGCCCGTCATTACCTCTCCTGGAGCTTCAATGAATCTGCCGTTGCTACTCAATCTGCTGGTGTTCCTGGCGCTGCTGCTGGGCCTGGCGCAAACCCGCCGCACCCAGTGGAGCCTGGCGAAGAAAGTCCTGGTCGGCCTGATCGTCGGCGTGCTGTTCGGTACCGCCCTGCACACCATTTATGGCGCTGGCAACCCGGTGCTCAAGGCCACCATCAGCTGGCTCGACCTGGTCGGCAATGGCTATGTGGCCTTGCTGCAGATGATCGTCATGCCGTTGATCTTCGCCTCGATCCTCAGCGCCGTGGCCCGCCTGCACAACGCCACCTCGCTGGGCAAGATCAGCTTCCTGACCATCGGCACGCTGCTGTTCACCACCGCGATTGCCGCGCTGATCGGCATCGGCCTGACCAACCTGTTCGGCCTGACCGCCGAAGGCCTGGTGGCCGGCACCCAGGAAGTGGCGCGGATGCAGACCATCCAGAGCGACTACGCCGGCAAGGTGGCCGACCTGAATATCCCGCAGCTGCTGCTGTCGTTCATCCCGACCAACCCGATTGGCGACCTGGCGCGGGCCAAGCCGACCTCGATCATCAGCGTGGTGATCTTCGCCGCGTTCCTTGGCATGGCGGCCTTGCAGCTGCTCAAGGATGACGTCGAGAAAGGCAACCGTGCGGTAGCGGCCATCGACACCCTGCAAGCGTTGGTGATGCGCCTGGTACGCCTGGTGATGAAGCTGACCCCGTACGGCGTGCTGGCGTTGATGACCAAGGTGGTCGCCAACTCCAACATGGACGACATCCTCAAGCTGGGCAGTTTCGTGGTGGTGTCGTACATCGGCCTGGGCCTGATGTTCGTGGTGCATGGCGTGCTGCTGAGCCTGAGCGGCGTGAACCCGCTGCGCTTCTTCCGCAAGGTATGGCCAGTGCTGACCTTCGCTTTCACCAGCCGCTCGAGTGCCGCGAGCATCCCGCTGAGCATTGAAGCGCAGACCCGTCGCCTGGGTATTCCACAGGCAACGGCGAGCTTTGCCGCGTCGTTTGGTGCGACCATTGGCCAGAACGGCTGTGCCGGCCTGTACCCGGCAATGCTGGCGGTGATGGTTGCCCCGGCGGTCGGCATCAACCCGCTCGACCCGCTGTGGATCGCGACCCTGGTGGCGATCGTGACCCTGAGTTCGGCCGGTGTGGCTGGTGTAGGTGGTGGTGCGACCTTCGCGGCGCTGATCGTGCTGCCGGCAATGGGCTTGCCGGTTGAGCTGGTGGCGCTGCTGATTTCGGTCGAGCCGCTGATCGACATGGGCCGTACAGCGCTGAACGTGAACGGTTCGATGACGGCCGGTGCGATTACCAGCCAGATGATGCAGCAAACCGACAAGACGCTGCTCAATGCCGATGAGCATGCCGAGCTGTCACACTCCTGAGTAATGCGGGGCCCTTAGGGGCCCCATCGCCGGCAAGGCCGGCTCCCACACCCCTCGGGCTCACACCGGCCCACTGTGGGAGCCGGCGTTGCCGGCGATGCTTTTAAGCCTTTTCCCACACGTCGAAGTGATACCCCGGCCGCCCCTCTTCTGGCGGATTCTCCTGGGTCGACACCCGCTTCCAGAGCGCTTCATCAACCTCGGGGAACCACGCATCCCCTTCCGGCTGCAGCTCCACCCGCGTCAGGTACAGCCGATCCGCCAGGCCGCGCTCCAGCGCCTGCGCATACAGCTGCGCGCCGCCGATCAGCATCAGCTCGTCCACGCCCTGGGCAATCGCCCACTGCTCGGCACGCTCAATGGCGGCATCCAGCGACGCGAACACTTCGGCGCCTTCCAGCTGCAACCCGGTCTGGCGGCTGACCACCAGGTTGAGCCGGCCCGGCAGCGGCCGGCCGAGCGAATCCCAGGTCTTGCGACCCATGATGATCGGCTTGCCCAGCGTGGTGGCCTTGAAATATTTGAAGTCGCCCGGCAAATGCCAGGGCATGCGGTTGTCGATGCCGATGACGCGGTTCTCGGCGAGGGCCGCGATCAGGCTGAGAGGCAGTGATGTTTTCATGCCGGCGAGGATAGCAAAGCCCGCCCGCCGATGCCTGGGTTATGCTTTGGGCTGATTCGACCAATGGAACCTGTGCGTGACTGGACTGACTGACCTGGACAAACGCTGGCTCACCGAAGCGGTGCGCCTGCGCGAAGAACATGCCGGCCCGCTGGAAGACCAGGAAGCCAACCGCCGCGCGCGCCAGCTCGGCGGCGACCTGCCAGCGCGCATCGAGCACCGCGCCCTGTGGTTGGCCGAACGCGATGGCTTGCGCAGCGCCCTCGGGCGCTGGAAGCACGGCGCCCGCCTGGCCCTGCTGGTGTTGCTGGTGCTCGCGGTGCTCAGCGGTGCCGGCCTGGCCTTTGCCGCCCTCGGTGACGGGCAGCGCCCGGTGAATGTGTTCTGGGCCCTGGGCAGCCTGCTCGGGCTGAACCTGTTGATGTTGCTGAGCTGGGCCTTGAGCACTTCGCTGGCCGGCGAACAGGGCGCCAGCCTGGGCAGGCTGTGGCTGTGGCTCAGCGAAAAACTCGCCCGTGATGCCCAAGCCGTGCACCTGGCCCCTGCCCTGGTGGTGTTGCTGCAACGCCAGCGCCTGAACCGCTGGCTACTCGGCCTGCTGGTGAACAGCCTGTGGCTGCTGGCGTTGAGCACTGCGCTGGTGGTGCTGCTGATGCTGCTTGCCACCCGCCGTTATGGTTTCGTCTGGGAAACCACCATTCTTTCCGCCGACACCTTTATCGGCCTGACCCAGGCGCTCGGCGCCCTGCCCTCGCTGCTCGGTTTCAGTGTGCCGGACGTCGCCATGATCCGCGCCAGCGGTGACAGCCAGCCCGCATTGGAACTGGCCCGCCAGGCCTGGGCCGGCTGGCTGCTCGGGGTGCTGCTGGTATTCGGGATCGTCCCGCGCCTGGTGCTGGCCGCGCTGTGTGCCTGGCGCTGGCGCGAAGGCCGCAAACGCCTGGGCCCGGACCTCAACCTGCCCGGCTACAGCCAGTTGCGCGATGCCCTGATGCCCAGCAGCGAGCGCCTTGGCGTAAACGATGCTGAACCGGAAAATATGCCGCAGGTGCAACGCACGCGTAGCGACGAGCCCAGTGAAGGTGCCTTGCTGGTCGGCCTAGAGCTGGACCCTCAGCGCAACTGGCCGCCCGCCCTGCCGGCTGCAGTCAGCAATGCCGGCATTCTCGACAGCCGCGAGTCGCGTAACAAACTGCTCGAACAGCTCAGCCGCTTTCCGCCTGCGCGCCTGGCCATCGCCTGTGACCCGCGCCGCTCGCCGGATCGCGGCAGCCTGGCGCTGCTCTCGGAGCTGGCGCGCAATGCCGGCGCCACGCGCATCTGGCTGATGCAGGCGCCGCCCGGCGAGGCACTGGACGCCGAGCGCCTTGGCGACTGGCACCAGGCCCTGGAAAAGCTCGACCTCACCTACGCCGATACGGCGCCCCTGAGCTGGCTGGAGCATGGTCATGACTAAGCCGCTGAAACTGGCCGTGGTCGGCCACACCAATGTCGGCAAGACCTCGCTGCTGCGCACCCTGACCCGCGATGTCGGCTTCGGCGAGGTCTCGCACCGCCCGAGCACCACGCGGCATGTCGAAGGGGCTCGCCTTTCCGTGGACGGCCAGCCGTTGCTGGAGCTGTACGACACCCCGGGGCTGGAAGATGCCATCGCCCTGCTCGACTACCTCGAACGCCTGGAGCGCCCGGGCGAGCGCCTGGATGGGCCGGCGCGGCTGGAGCGTTTTCTCCAGGGCAGCGAGGCGCGCCAGCGCTTCGAACAAGAGGCCAAGGTGCTGCGCCAACTGCTGGCCAGCGATGCCGGGCTGTATGTGATCGATGCCCGCGAGCCCGTGCTGGCCAAGTACCGCGACGAGCTGGAAGTGCTGGCCGGGTGCGGCAAGCCGCTGCTGCCGGTGCTCAACTTCGTGGCCAGCAGCAGCCATCGCGAGCCGGAATGGCGCGAGGCACTGGCGCGGCTCGGGTTGCATGCGCTGGTGCGGTTCGACAGCGTGGCACCGCCGGAAGATGGCGAGCGCCGGCTGTATGAAAGCCTTGCCCTGTTGCTGGAGAACGCCCGCCCGGCGTTGCAGCGCCTGATCGACGATCAGCAGGCGCAGCGTTTGGCGCGCCAACAGAGTGCCAAACGGCTGATTGCCGAATTGCTGATCGACTGCGCGGCCTGCCGGCGCAGCGTGGTGCCGGCGCAGGAAGCGGCGGCCATCAGCGAATTGCACCAGGTGGTGCGCCAGCGCGAGCAGCGCTGTGTGGAGGCGCTGCTCAAGCTGTACGCGTTCCGTCGCGAGGATGCCAGCGCAGGTGACCTGCCATTGCTGGACGGGCGCTGGAGTGATGACCTGTTCAACCCGGAAACCCTGAAGTTGCTCGGCGTACGCCTGGGCAGCGGCGTTGCGGCGGGCGCTGCGGCGGGGGCTGGCGTGGACCTGCTGGTCGGCGGTTTGACCCTGGGGGCGGCTGCGTTGGCCGGGGCGATTGCCGGGGGCGCGCTGCAAACCGCACGCAACTATGGCTCGCGTTTGCTGGGCAAGTTGAAGGGGCAGCAGGAGCTGACGCTGGATGACGGGGTGCTGCGCTTGTTGGCGCTGCGTCAGCGCCAGTTGTTGCAGGCGCTGGACAGTCGCGGGCATGCTGCGCTGGAACGGATCAAGCTGGAGACCCCGCCGGACAAGACCTGGCGTGAGGGCAAGCTGCCGGAGGCACTGAGCAAGGCGCGGGCACACCCGCAGTGGTCATCGCTCAATCCGGGGGCGCGGGTGAGCCAGGCAGAGCGCCTGGAGCAGATTGAAACCCTGGTGCAGAACCTGTAGTCCCTGTGGGAGCCGGCCTTGCCGGCGATGGCTGCCTGGCAGCCGCCAATTGTCAGCAAGGCTTTGCCTTGCATCGCTGGCAAGGCCAGCTCCCACAGAGCTTGCTGCAAGACAGTTGCTCCCACAGATTTTCTGGATCAGTTCAACAGCGCCAGCGCCTTGCCCTTCAACACCTGAAGATCAATCACCGGCACCGCCATCTCCTTGGCCAGTTCATCCCACTGGCGCATGCGCAAACTCACCGCGCACAGCGGGTCCAGCTCAAAGGCATCAGCCTCGGCCTCGCTCATCACCCCACCCTGATACCCCAACGTGCGCCGGCTCGCTTCGCTCAAGCGCTCGTAGTAGCCTGGCTGGCGCAACGTCAGGTAACGCTTGGCCGCCACGTGATATTCCACCAGCTTGGCCATGCGTTCGCCAAAGCCGCAACGGCGCAGGTACTCGGCGCCCACCTGCTCATGGCTGACCACGCCATAGCCGCCCATGCTGCCTTCGGCGTCGCCGCAGATATGCCCGATATCATGGAAGAACGCCGCCAGCACCACTTCATCGTCGTAGCCTTCATCCAGCGCCAGCTGCGCCGCCTGGGACATGTGCTCCAGTTGTGACACCGGCTCGCCGATGTAATCCTCGTTGCCATGGCGCTGGTACAAGGCAAAGACTTCACCGACAACCTGCTCGGCTGTTCTCATGGGTATCCCCTCACACGGTTTCATTGAGCAATTGCGCGACATGCCGTTCAGCCAGCGCCGGCCCGACACTCATGCCGACCCCGCTGTGCATCAGCGCCGCGCTGATCCCCGGCGCCACCTGCAACAGCGAAAACGGCCCCGGCCCGCCAGAACCATAGACGCCCTGCCAGCGCTCGACCACTTCGATACGCCCGCCCAGCGCCTGCTCGGCCAGCTCGATCATCCAGGTGTCGACCTGCTCGGCGTTGAACGGCGAGGCATCGCTGCCGTAGGCATGTGAATCGCCAATGATCAGCTCGCCATGCGGCGTCGGGCTGATCAGCAGGTGAATGCCGTGTTCCAGCAAGTGCGGGCTGTGCGCCTCGACATGGCTGCGCAAGGCCTGTGCCAGCGGCAGGTCGGCGTAGGCACCGTAGTGCAGGCAGCTCAGGCCGGTGAGCAACGCATGCTGCAGGTCCAGCGCGAAAAGCGGCCGGGCGCGCAGCATCTGCAAGCGGCAGACCTGCGGTTGCAGCGCGGCGATGGGTTCGGCCAGCAGCGTTTGGTAGTCGTGCCCCGAGCAGACCACCACCTGCTCGCCGCTGAAGACGCCGGCCGTGGTGGTCACCCGACCTGGCGCGATATCGTGCACCAGGGTGGAAAAATGGAACTCGACGCCCAGCGTGTCGCGCAGGTAGTTCACCAGCGCGGGGATCGCTTCGCGTGAGTAGAGTTGTTGATCGTCCAGCCCGTGCAGGGCCGCACGGTGGTGGCGCAACTGGCCGCCATACAGTGCGTTGAGCGCTTCGCCTTGCAGCAGCTCGACGTTGTAGCCGTGCTCGACGGCGCGTTCGGCGCAGAAGGCTTCGAGCAGGTCCTGCTCCAGCGCGGTGCGCGCCAGCAGTAGCGAGCCGTTGCGTTTCAGGGCGAAGCCCGCGTGCTGCGACCAGTTGGCCCAGATACCCCGGCTGGCCTTGGCCAGGTCGAGCATCGGCCCCGGTGGCTGGCCGCTGACCAGCGCCTGGCCAAAGTTGCGCACCGAGGCGCCCAGCGGCGTGGCGCTGCGCTCGAACACCCGCACCCGCAAGCCACGGCGGGCGGCGGCATAGGCATGGGACAGGCCGAGGATGCCGGCGCCGACGATGAGGAAATCGGTCATGGTGAAAATCCTTGAAGTCGGTGTTGAAGCTATCGCTGGCAAGGCCAGCTCCCACAGGGCCGAGGTGTACGGCAATCCCTGTGGGAGCCGGCCTTGCCGGCGATGAAGACAACGCGGTGTTACTGCTGCGCCACCTTCTCCGACTTGCCGTCATAGCGCTTGCGCCATTCGGCCAGGATGCTGTCGCGGTTCTTCGACGCCCAGCTGAAGTCGTTCTTGATCAGCCGTTGCTCGTAGTCCGCCGGCAGTTCGGTCTGCGGCTTGGCGATGCCCGGCTGGGCCAGCACGGCGAAGTTTTCCTTGTACAGCTCCATCGCCGCCGGGCTGGCCGAGAAGTCAGCCAAGCGCTTGGCCGCTTCTTCATGCTCGCTACCCTTGATCACGGCCGTGGCTTCGATTTCCCAGCCCAGGCCTTCCTTCGGCAGCACGATGTCCAGCGGCGCGCCCTGGCGCTTGAGCTGCACGGCCGGGTATTCGAACGAGATGCCAATCGGGAACTCGCCCGCCGCCGCCAGCTTGCACGGCTTGGAACCGGAGTGAACGTACTGGCCGATGTTCTGGTGCAAGGCATCCATGTACGCCCAGCCCTGCTTCTCGCCAAAGGTTTGCAACCAGGCGCTCACGTCGAGGAAGCCGGTGCCCGAGGACGCCGGGTTGGGCATGACGATCTTGCCCTTGTACTCAGGCTTGGTCAGGTCCTGCCAGCTCACCGGCTTGGTCAGGCCCTGCTTCTCGGCCTCGATGGTGTTGAAGCAGATGGTCGCCGCCCACACGTCCATGCCCACCCAGGCTGGCGGGTTGGCCGCGTCGCGGTAGTTCGCGCCGATCTTGCCCAGGTCCTTCGGTGCATAGCTTTGCAGCATGCCCTGCTGGTCGAGGATCGCCAGGCTGGACGCCGCCAGGCCCCATACCGCATCCGCCTGCGGACGGTCTTTCTCGGCCAGCAGCTTGGCGGTGATGATGCCGGTGGAGTCGCGTACCCATTTGATCTCGATGTCCGGGTTGGCCTTCTCGAAGGCCTGCTTGTAGCTCTTCAGCTGTTCGGCTTCGAGGGCGGTGTAGACCGTCAGCGAGGTCTGCGCGGCCATGGCTTGCAGGCTGAAGGCAGAGAGGACGGCAGCGGCAAGAGCAAGTGGCTTGAACATGATGCGGTTCCTTTGAACGGTACGAGGGTTGGGAGGGGCAATCACTGGCCGGGCGCGCGCTGGCGCCAGGCCTGGGAACGTTGCAACAGCCCACGCGAGGCCCAGGCCAGCAGCAGGGACACCGTGGCGCTGGTCAGCAGGATCAGGGTCGACATGGCGGCCGCGCCGCCGACGTTGCCGGCGTCATCCATGTTCAACACGGAGACGGCCGCCAGGATGGTGTCGGGGCTGTACAGGAAGATCGCCGCCGACACCGTGGTCATCGCCGAGACGAACAGGTAGCGCACGATGTCCAGCAGTGCCGGCAGGCAGATCGGTACGGTGACGCGCATGAAGTGCCGGTACAGCGGCGCCTTGAGCGACAGCGCGGCGGCTTCGAACTCGCCGTCGAGCTGGCGCAGGGCGGTGGTCGCGGTCATCTGCGCGGTGGTCAGGTAGTGGGCGATGGTGCACACCACCAGCAGCGTCATGGTTCCGTAGAACACATGCAGCGGGTTGCCGTTGAGGTTGAAGAAGAAGACATAGCCCAGGCCCAATACCAGCCCCGGCACCGCCATCGGCACGAAACTGAGCATGCGCAGCACCAGGTTCAGGGTTTTCTGGCCGCTGGTCTTCTCCATCAGGTAGGCGCCGGTGAAGATCACCACGCTGCCGATCAAGGCGGTGCCAAACGCCATGCTCAAGCTGTTGCGGTAGGCCAGCCAGCCGCCACCGGCGGTTTCGTCGAACTGGTAGTGCTTGAGCGACAGCGACAGGTTGTACGGCCAGAACTTCACCAGCGACGAGTACACCGCCATGCCCACCACCAGCAACAGGATCGCGCAGACCAGCAGCACGATGGCCAGGAAGCAGGCATCCCGACGTCGCGACGCCGCCGGCTCGAACACCTGGGCACGCCCGCTCATGGCCTCGCCCTGACGGCGACGCAGCCAGGCATCGACCCCGAAACTGAGCAGTGCCGGCAACAGCAGCACCATGCCGATCAAGGCACCACGGCCGAACTGTTGCTGGCCGACCACCGCCTTGTAGGCCTCCAGCGCCAGCACCTGGTAATCGCCACCGACGACCACCGGCACACCGAAATCGGTGATGGTCAGGGTGAACACCAGGCAGAACGCGGCGAACACCGCCTGGCGCGTCGCCGGCCAGGTAATGCTGTGGAATGCCCGCCAAGGGCCGGCACCCATGCTTGAGGCCGCATCGAACAGCCGGGCATCGGCCAGCGACAGGGCCGAGAGCAGGATCATCAGCGCATGCGGGAAGGTGTAGATGGCTTCACCGAGGACGATGCCCCAGAAGCCGTAGATGTTGTCGCTGAGCAGCCCGCGCAGCAGGCCCTGGTTGCCGAACAGGTAGACCAGCGCGATGGCCGGCAGCATCGACGGCGCCAGCAGCGGCAGCAGCGAGATGCCGCGCCAGATGCGTTTGCCGGGGATCAGCGTGCGTTGCAGCGCATAGGCGAACAGGTAGGCCGTGGGCACGACGATGGCCGCGACGCTCAGCGAGACCTTGAGGCTGTTGCCCACCAGCCAGTGGAAGTTGGCACTGGCGAACAGCTCACGTGCAGCCACCAGGCCACCGCCCTGCCCGGCTTCGCTACTGAAGCCGCGCCAGAAGATCGCCAGCAGCGGCAGCAGTACTGCCACCGTCAGCAACAGCAGCAACAGCCATTTGCCGCCTACCACGAACAGCCGGTCGCCCAGCGAGACCCGTGCAGTGTTGTGTGCCTTCGCGTGCGCGATCGGCAGGGTCATTGGGGCGGCCATCTCAGGCAAACACCTGCAGGCTGCGCGGCGGCAGGGCCACCCAGATGTCCTGCGAGCCGAGGCGCGGCATGTCTTGCGGGCCGACTTCGGCGAGCAGCGCGTGGCCCGGCAGCTCATTGAGTTCAAAACTCATGCGGCAGCGGTTGCCGAGGAAGGTGATCTCCCGCACGCGGGCCGGGAACAGGTTCTCTTCATGCACCGGCGGGTTGACGCTGATCGCTTCCGGACGGCAGAACAACCGGCCGCTGCTGGCGTGGGCAGTGCCGGGGGCCAGGCGCATGTTCATCGCGCCGACCTGGGCGTGGCTGTCACTGCTGCGCTGGAACGGCAGCCAGTTGCCCTGGCCAACGAACTCGGCGACGAACGGGGTGGCCGGCTTGTCGTAGATTTCCTGCGGGGTGGCGTACTGCTCGACCTGGCCGTTGTTCATCACGGCGATGCGGTCGGCCATCAGCATGGCTTCGTCCTGGTTGTGGGTCACCATCAGCGTGGTGATGCCGAGCTGGCGTTGCAGCTGGCGCAGCTCGCTGCACAGGTGTTCGCGAACGCGGGCGTCGAGGGCCGACATCGGCTCATCGAGCAGCAGCAGCGACGGCGCCGGGGCCAGGGCGCGGGCCAGGGCTACGCGTTGTTGCTGGCCGCCGGAGAGCTGGCCGGGGTATTTCTTTTCGCTGCCCTTGAGGCCGACCAGTTCGAGCATCTGCCCGACGCGCTGGCGCACTTCGTCACGGCCGTTGCCGGCCAGGCCGTAGGCGATGTTGGCTTCGACGCTGAGGTTGGGGAACAACGCGTAGGACTGGAACAGGATGCCGTAGTCACGGGCCTGGGGCGGCAGCTGCGAGATGTCGCGCTCGCCGATGTACAGCTCGCCACGGTCCTGGCGTTCGAGGCCGGCGATGCAGCGCAGCAGCGTGGTCTTGCCGCAGCCGGAGGGGCCGAGCAGGCAGACCAGTTCACCGGCGGCGACGTCGAGGGAGACGTCGTGCAGGGCGGTGAAAGCGCCGAAGCGCTTGTGGATGCCGCGCACTTTCATCTGTGCGCCAGGGTTTGCGAGCGTGTTGTTCATGACAGGACCTCACCGAACGAATGAGGGCCATGCTAGGGGGGCAATGCGAAGGTTCTGTGGCGGTGAGGCAAAAGCTGCCGATAGTGGTATAGGCAGATTTTGGGAAGTATCAAAGCCCCCTTGTGGGAGTAACTGTCTTGCACAACTTTTTGTAGCCGCTGCCGTCAGGCTGCGCTGGGGTCCTTGAGGGCTCCCAAAGGCGGCGCCTGCTTTGCAGGCGAGCGCAGCCTCACGGCAGCGGCTACAAGGTAGCGGTGTTCAAGGCAAGGGGTTAGGGATCCAGCGCCGCCACTTCCTGCGCCAAACCGAGGAACGCCGCCGGCAACCGCGCCTGACGACGCTCCTTCAGGCAATACAGGTATTCATGCATCATCGGCGCGCCTTCCAGCGTGAGCACCCGCAATTCCGGGTTATGCGGCACTTCATGGCGGGCAATGATGCTGATGCCGATGTTGCGCAGCACCGCCTCACGGATCGACTCGCGGCTGCCAATCTCCAGCAGCGCCCCCACCTTCACACCCGCCTCCGCCAACATCTGCTCGGTCAGCTTGCGCGTGGTCGAGCCCTGCTCGCGCATTAGCAGGCAATGCCCGGCCAGCGCCGCCCACGGCACCGATTCGCGTGTGGCCAACGGATGATTGCGGTGCACCGCCACCACCAGCGGATCAATCCCCAGCACCCGCCGCACCAGCCGCGCATCCTCAAGCAACTGCGAGGAGGCCGCGACGTCCACCCGGTAATCCTCGAGCAACTCCAGCACCTGCTGCGAATTGCCGATCTCCACCGACACCTCCACCTGCGGCAAGCGCTCGCGGAAGATCTTCACCAGGTCCAGGATGTAGTACGGCGCCGTGGCGGCGATGCGCAAGGTGCCCTGCGCCTGCCCACTGTTGCGCAGGAAAAACTCGATGTCCGCCTCGCGCTGCATCAGCTCCTTGACCATCGGCAACAGGCGCAGGCCATCGTCGCTCAAGGTCAGCCGGCGCCCGCCGCGAAAGAACAGCTCCACACCATACTGGCTCTCCAGGTTGCGGATTTGCGTGGTCACCGTCGGTTGACTGAGCCCGAGTTTCTTCGCCGCCAAGGTAATGCTGCCCAGACGGGCCACCATGTAGAACGCTTTCAACTCGGAACTCAGCATACATCCTCTTACTTTCTCAGCAGGCGCAAGCCGTTGAACACCACCAGCAAGCTCACGCCCATATCGGCAAACACCGCCATCCACATGGTGGCCGTGCCAGCAAAGGTCATGGCCAGGAAGATCGCCTTGATCCCCAACGCCAGGACAATGTTCTGCGTCAGAATCGCTGCGCTCTGCCGCGAAAGCCTGACGAACGCGGGGATTTTGCGCAAGTCGTCATCCATCAAGGCCACGTCCGCCGTCTCGATGGCTGTGTCGGTACCGGCCGCCGCCATGGCGAAACCGATCTCGGCACGCGCCAGCGCCGGTGCGTCGTTGATCCCGTCGCCGACCATGCCGACGCGGTGGCCCTTGCCGTACAGCGTCTCGATGGCTTCCAGTTTGTCTGCCGGCAACAGGTTGCCGCGTGCTTCATCGATCCCCACCTGACGGGCAATGGCCTCGGCGGTGTGCGGATTATCACCGGTCAGCATGACGGTCTTGATACCCAGTTCATGCAACTGGGCGATTGCCTCGCGGCTGCTCTCCTTGACCGTGTCTGCCACCGCGAACAGCGCCAGCGGGCCGGAACGATCAAGCAGCAGCACCACGGTCTTGCCCTGACGCTCGAGCATGTCGAGCCTGGCTTCCAACTGCGGCGAGCACAGACCCAGTTCTTCGACCAGGCGATGGTTGCCCAGGTGATACAGCTGGCCATCCACTTCGCCACTCACGCCGCGGCCGGTCAGGGCCTTGAACTCGGCAACTTCAGCCAGGGCAACACCCTGCTCGCCGGCCTTGCGGGCAATCGCCAGCGATACCGGGTGATCGGAGCGCCCGGCCAGGCTCGCGGCGATACGCTGCGCGCGGTCCTTGAACAACGGCTCAAGCAGGTCGAAATCGGTTTGTACCGGCTTGCCATGGGTAATGGTCCCGGTCTTGTCGAACGCCAGGAAGTCCAGCTTGCGGCCACCTTCCAGGTACACCCCACCTTTGATCAGGATGCCTTTGCGCGCCGCAGCCGCCAGGCCGCTGACAATGGTTACCGGCGTCGAGATCACCAGTGCACATGGGCACGCCACCACCAGCAGCACCAGTGCACGGTAGATCCAGTCGAACCACACACCACCCGCGAACAGCGGCGGAATCACTGCAACCGCCAGGGCGAAGGCAAACACCGCCGGGGTGTAGATGCGCGAGAACTGATCAACGAAGCGCTGGGTCGGTGCCCGTGCGCCTTGCGCCTGCTCCACGGCATGGATGATCCGCGCCAGGGTCGATTGCCCCGCCGCTGCCGTCACCCGGTACTCCAGCGCACCAGCCTGGTTGATGGTACCGGCGAAGACCTTGTCGCCCGGCCCCTTGTCCACCGGCAGGCTCTCACCGGTAATCGGCGCCTGGTCGATGGTCGACTGGCCCGACAGCACTTCGCCGTCCAGGCCGATCCGTTCGCCCGGCTTGACCCGCACCACGGCGCCCAGGGCGACCTGCTTGACGTCCATCGCCAGCCACTGGCCATCGGCCTGCTGCACGGTGGCGCGGTCGGGGGTCAGTTGCATCAGCCCGCCAATGGCGTTGCGCGCACGGTCCAGCGAGCGCGCTTCGATCAGCTCGGCCAGGGTGAACAGGAACATCACCATGGCCGCTTCCGGCCACTGGCCGATCAGCACGGCACCAGTCACGGCGATGCTCATCAGCGCGTTGATGTTGAGGTTGCGGTTCTTCAGGGCGATCCAGCCCTTCTTGTAGGTACCCAGGCCACCACTGAGGATCGCCACCAGGGCGACCACCGCCACCACCCAGTTCGGCGCGGCGTTGGTGAAGTGGATCACTTCCGATGCCAGTGCCGCCACACCGGACAGCGCCAATGGCCACCAGGGTTTCTTCACCGGGGCCGGGGCTGCGGTGTTGCCATCGGCGTCAGCCTCCAGCGGTTCGGCCTGCATGCCCAGTGCGGCAATGGCCTTGACGATGCCCTGGGTGTCGGCGAGGGTATGGCGCACGCCCAGCACGCGGTTGATCAGGTTGAATTCCAGTTGCTCGACGCCGTCGAGCTTGCCCAGCATGTTCTGGATCAGCGTCTGTTCGGTTGGGCAGTCCATGGCCTCGATGCGAAAACGGCTCAGCCGCGCATGGCTGCTGGTGCTGTCACGCAGCTGCACCAGCGACGGCGCTTCGGCGCCCGAGCAGCAATGGCTATGCTGGGCAGGTGCATGCGGCGCATGATCATGAGCGGCATGGTCGTGGCCGGCATGGCTGTGATCATGCCCTGCATGGTCATGGTCGGCGTGGTCGTGGGCCGCATGGTCATGATCACCATGGTTATGGTCGTGATCATGCCGCGATTTTGCGTGGTCGAGGCTGACAGGCTGGTTCATGAGCTTCATCCGTATAGGTCCTGTTGCCAAGTGAACACCCTGTAGCCACTATAGGGTCAAGCATTCCCCCGAGGATTCTTGCAATGAAAATCGGCGAACTGGCCAAAGCCACCGACTGTGCGGTGGAGACCATCCGTTATTACGAGCGTGAAAGCCTGCTGCCAGAGCCTGCGCGCAGCGATGGCAACTACCGGCTGTACACCCAGGCGCATGTCGAGCGGCTGACGTTCATCCGCAACTGCCGCACCCTGGACATGACGTTGGAGGAGATTCGCAGCCTGCTGCGCCTGCGCGATGGCCCGGAAGACCAGTGCGAAAGCGTGAATGCGCTGATCGATGAGCACATCTGCCATGTGAAGGCGAGAATCGACGGCCTGATGGCCTTGCAGAACCAGCTGATAGAGCTGCGCCAGCACTGTCATGCCAAGGAGGCGCAGTGCTCGATCTTGCAGCATCTTGAGGTGAACGGGGCGGTAACGGCCCCGGAGGCAGAGCATTCCCATGTGGGCAGAAGCCATGGGCATTGAGCCATGGCAGAGCTGGACCTGAGGGCGCCGGCAAGGCTGGCGCCCACAGGTTCAGGCAAGGCTTACACCGCCATTGGCGCCGTCATCGGCGCATGGTGCTCGTAGCCTTCCAGGCTGAAGTCGCTCGGCTCGATCTTCTCCAGCCACTCCGGCTCGTACACGCCGGTCTTGGCAAACTCCGGCACACGCTCGGAAATCACCAGCTTCGGCGCCGCCAAAGGCTCGCGCTTGAGCTGTTCGTTGAGCATGTCCAGGTGGTTCTCGTAGACGTGCGCATCACCGATGAAATAGGTGAACCAGCGCGGCGTGTAGCCGGTCAGGCGGCCCATCAGCGACAGCAGCGCCGCGCCTTCGGTAAGGTTGAACGGCGTGCCCAGGCCCAGGTCGTTGGAGCGGATGTAGAGCGTCAGGGAGATTTCCTTGGTCTCGACATTCGGGTGGAACTGGTACAGCAAATGGCACGGCGGCAACGCCATCTCGTCCAGCTGGGCACAGTTCCAGCCGTGGAACAGGATGCGCCGGCTGCCCGGGTCGTTGTGGATGGTGTCGATGCACTGGCGAATCTGGTCGATGGCCTTGTACAGCACCACGAAGGCTTCGCCGTCTTCTTCAGACTCGGCAATCTTCTGGAAACCCTGGCTCTGCGCCAGCTCGATGGCCGCCGGGTTGCTCAGCGGAACACGCTTGTAGGCCGGCCACTGGCGCCATTGCACGCCGTAGATCTCGCCCAGGTCGTCATGCCCCTGGCGGAACGGGTTGGCCAGCCACTGGGCGTTTTCGTTGGCGTTCTGGTCCCAGACCTTGCAGCCCAGCTCGCGGAACTCGCCAGCGTTCTTCACGCCGCGCAGGAAGCCGACCATCTCGCCAATCGCCGACTTGAACGCCAGGCGCCGCGTGGTGATGGCCGGGAAGCCCTTCTGCAGGTCGAAGCGCAGCATCGCGCCCGGCAGGCTGATGGTGCGCACGCCGGTACGGTTGCTTTGCAGGGTGCCGTTGTCGATGACGTCACGGACCAGATCTAGATACTGTTTCATGGCTTACCTGTAACAAAGACGGCAGGGGGATCGCCCCTGCCGTGGAAAATCAAACGGCGGCCTTGGCCGTCGGTGTACGGTTGTAGGCCCACCAGATCAAGCCGATACCACCGAGGATCATCGGCACGCACAGCAATTGACCCATGGTCAGCCAGCCGAAGGCGATATAGCCCAGCTGGGCGTCCGGCACGCGGACGAATTCGACGATGAAGCGGAAGATCCCGTAGAACAGGGCAAACATCCCGGACACCGCCATGGTTGGCCGTGGCTTGCGCGAGTACAGCCAAAGGATAAGGAACAGCGCCACACCTTCCAACGCAAACTGATAAAGCTGCGACGGATGGCGTGCCAGTTGCGCCGGGTCGGTGGGGAACACCATCGCCCATGGCACGTCGGTAGCCTTGCCCCACAGCTCGGCGTTGATGAAGTTGCCGATACGCCCGGCGCCCAGGCCAATCGGCACCATCGGCGCGATGAAGTCCATCAGCTCGAAGAACGTCTTGTTGTTGCGCTTGCCGAACCACACGGCCGCCAACATCACCCCGATAAAGCCGCCGTGGAACGACATGCCGCCCTTCCACACTTCAAGGATCAGCGTCGGGTTGGCCAGGTAGGCACTCAGGTCGTAGAACAATACGTAGCCCAGGCGCCCGCCGACGATCACGCCCATGGACAGCCAGAACACCAGGTCCGAGAGTTTTTCACGGCTCCAGGTGGCGTCGAAGCGGTTCAGCCGACGCGAGGCCAGCAGCCAGGCGCCGCCGATGCCGACCAGGTACATCAAGCCGTACCAGTGGATTTTCAGCGGCCCGATGGCCAAGGCCACGGGATCGATCTGCGGGTAAGGCAGCATGGTGACTCCTTCTCGTTAAAGCAAAAAGCTCAGGCCGACACAGAACAGCAGTGCGGCGAACAGCCGTTTAAGCAAACGTGGCGACAATTTATGCGCCAGGCGCGCGCCGTAGCGGGCGAAAAACATGCTGGTGAGGGCGATCCCCAGCAGCGCGGGTAAATACACGAAACCGACGCTGTGCGCGGGCAACAGCGGGTCGTGCCAGCCCAGCACCATGAAGCTCAGGGCGCTGGCCACGGCAATCGGGAAACCACAGGCCGACGAGGTCGCCACGGCCTGCTGCATTGGCAGGCTGCGCCAGGTCAGGAACGGCACGGTCAGCGAGCCGCCGCCAATGCCGAAAATTGCCGAGGCCCAGCCAATCACGCTGCCGGCAGCGGTCAGCCCGCCTTTGCCGGGGATGCCGCGACTGGCCTTGGGCTTGAGGTCCATGGCCATCTGCGCGGCAATGATCAGGGCGAACACGCCGATGATCTTCTGCAGGTACGGGCCCTGGATCAGCGAGGCGGTCTTGGCCCCGATGCCGGCGCCGATGAGGATACCGACGGTCATCCAGACAAAGATCGGCCACTGCACCGCGCCTTTGCGATGGTGCTCGCGGATGGCATTGATCGAGGTGAACACGATGGTTGCCAGCGACGTGCCGACGGCCAGGTGGGTCAGCACCGACGGATCGAAACCCTGCAAGGTGAAGCTGAACACCAGCACCGGCACGATGATGATCCCGCCACCCACGCCGAACAGCCCGGCCAGCACGCCTGCACAGGCGCCTAGCAGCAGATAGAGCACGAATTCCATTGTCGCCCCCGAAAATTCAGTCTGGCATGGTAACGGAAGGTGGGCCTGCGGCTCTAGTGAAGACACGTTTAGTCGATAGATAGGTGACGACAGTCCCGGTACAGTGGGCAAAAACACAGGGGGTCAACCTATGTGCCTGATCGTATTTGCCTGGCAGCCGGGGCAAGCCCGGCCGCTGATCGTTGCGGCCAACCGCGATGAATTCCATGCCCGCCCCAGCCAGGCGCTGGGGCCCTGGGACGATGCGCCGGGGGTGTATGCCGGGCGTGACTTGGAGGCGGGCGGCACCTGGCTGGGCGTCGGCCCGGGTGGGCGCTTTGCGGCGCTGACCAATATCCGTGACCCGCAGCAGGCCCTCGGGCCGCGTTCGCGCGGTGAGCTGGTGGCGGGGTTCCTGCGCGGTGAGCTGGGGGTTGATGCCTACCTGGAAGAGGTCATGAGCCGCCGCCACCAGTATTCGGGGTTCAACCTGCTGGTCGGCGACTTGCAGCAATTGGGGTATCTGAATGCCCGTGCCGGGACGGCGCAGTTGCTCACACCTGGGGTGTACGGCCTGTCGAATGCCGGGCTGGATACGCCCTGGCCGAAACTGGTCAAGGCGCGGGCCGGGTTGCAGGCGTTGCTCGGCGACCCGCAGCCGGCACATTTGCTGGAACTGCTCGGGGACAGCACCCAGGCGCTGGAAAGCGAGCTGCCGGAGACCGGCGTGGGGCTGGCGACCGAGCGGCTGCTGTCGAGTGTGTTCATCGCCAGCCAGAGCTATGGGACGAGGGCGAGTACCGTGCTGATTGTCGCGGCGGATGGCCGGCGGCGCCTGGTCGAACGCAGCTTCGGGCCGTTTGGCGGTCACTTGGGTGAGGTGGATCTGCAGGTCTGAGCGGAGCAAGGCTGCGCTCGCCTGCACAGCAGGCGTCGCCTTTGGGAGCCCTCACGGGCTCCAGCGCAGCCTGTCGGCAGCGGCTACAAAAATGGTGCAAGGCCGGCTACGCGGTCTTGGACGACCCCGGGCCGATCATCCGCGCCAGCCCCAGGTTCTTCAGGGCCAGTTGCAACGAGCTGTGGATAACTTGCGGGTTATCAATGCTCATGGCCTGCGCCAGCAGCTCCTTGGCCTTGCCCAGGCCAACCTGGCGCAACATCCACTTCACTTTCGGCAAGTTGGTGGCGTTCATCGACAAGCTGTCAAAGCCCATCGCCATCAACAGCACCGCCGCTGCCGGGTCACCGGCCATCTCGCCGCAGATACTCACCGGCTTGCCCTCGGCATGCGCCGCCGTCACCACATGCTGCAACGCCTGCAATACAGCCGGGTGCAGGTAGTCATACAGGTCGGCCACCCGTGGGTTGTTGCGGTCGACCGCCAGCAGGTACTGGGTCAGGTCGTTGGAGCCCACCGAGAGGAAGTCCACCTGCCGCGCCAGTTCCTTGGTCTGGTACACCGCGGCCGGAATCTCGACCATCACCCCCACCGGCGGCATCGGCACGTCGGTGCCCTCGTCGCGCACCTCGCCCCAGGCCCGGTGGATCAGGTGCAACGCTTCTTCCAGCTCGTGAATGCCGGAAATCATCGGCAGCAGGATGCGCAGGTTGTTCAGCCCTTCGCTGGCCTTGAGCATCGCGCGGGTCTGCACCAGGAAGATTTCCGGGTGGTCGAGGGTCACGCGGATACCGCGCCAGCCGAGGAACGGGTTGTCTTCCTTGATCGGAAAGTACGACAAGGACTTGTCGCCACCGATGTCCAGGCTGCGCATGGTCACCGGCAAGGGATGGAACGCCGCCAACTGCTCGCGGTAGATCGCCAACTGCTCCTTCTCGCTCGGGAAGCGTTGGTTGATCATGAACGGGACTTCGGTGCGGTACAGGCCGACACCCTCGGCGCCGCGCTGCTGCGCACGCGCCACATCGGCCAGCAGGCCGGTGTTCACCCACAACGGCATGCGGTGGCCGTCCGGGGTAATGCACGGCAGCTCGCGCAGCGCATCGAGGCCCTGGGCCAGTTGGCGCTCCTCTTCGACCACCTCGGCGTACTGCTTGCACAACACGTCGCTGGGGTTGGTGTAGACCTCGCCCTTGTAGCCATCGACGATCATGCCGATGCCGTCGACCTTCGAGTACGGCAGGTCGACCAGGCCCATCACCGTCGGGATGCCCATGGCGCGAGCCAGGATCGCGACGTGCGAGTTGCCCGAACCGAGTACCGAGACCAGCCCCACCAGTTTGCCTTCCGGCACTTCGCCGAGCATGGCCGGGGTCAGCTCTTCGCTGATCAGGATGGTGTTGTCGGGGTAGACCAGGGACTGCTGACGCTCTTCCTGCAGGTAGGCCAGCAGACGCCGGCCGAGGTCCTTGACGTCGGAAGCACGCTCGCGCAGGTAGGCGTCGTCCATCAGTTCAAAACGGTTGACGTGCTCGCCGACCACCTGGCGCAAGGCACCCTGGGCCCACTGGCCGGTCTTGATCACCTCGGCCACTTCACCGCCCAGGGCAGCGTCGTCGAGCATCATCAGGTACACGTCGAACAGTGCGCGCTCTTCCGGGCGCAGTTGCGTGGCCAGCTTGTCCGACAAGGTGCGCATGTCGCTGCGCACCCCTTCCAAAGCGGTATTGAACAGTTGCAGCTCGGCGTCGACATCGCTGATGGTCTTGTCCGGCACCACGTCCAGGTCGGCCGGCGGCAGCATGACCACCGCCTTGCCCACCGCAGCGCCCGGCGAGCCCGGTACACCGACGAACTTGGCTTCCTGGATGCCCTTGCCCTGGCGGCCCAGGCCGCGAATCGAGCCGGTGGCCTCGGCATGGGCGATAACCCCGGCCAGCTGCGCACTCATGGTGACCAGGAAGGCTTCTTCGCCTTCGTCGAACTGCCGACGTTCTTTTTGCTGGATGACCAACACGCCGACGACGCGGCGGTGGTGAATGATCGGGGCGCCGAGGAAGGAGGCGAAACGCTCCTCGCCGGTTTCGGCAAAGTAGCGGTAGCGCGGGTGGTCGGCGGCGTGTTCCAGGTTCAGCGGCTCTTCCCGGGTGCCCACCAGGCCGACCAGGCCTTCGTTGGGCGCCATGCTGACCTTGCCGATGGAGCGCTTGTTCAGGCCCTCGGTGGCCATCAATACGAAGCGGTTGCTTTCCGGGTCGAGCAGGTAGACCGAACAGACCTGGCTGCCCATGGCCTCTTTGACGCGCAAGACAATGATCCCCAACGCCGTCTTGAGATCCTTGGCGGAGTTAACTTCCTGGACGATCTTGCGCAGCGTATTGAGCATGGCTCGGGGTCGAACTCCGTCGTCAGTCGCGCGCCAGCAGGCGCGGGGCAAGCTCTTTGAGAGCGCGGCGGTAAACCTCGCGCTTGAATGTCACCACCTGGCCCAGCGGATACCAATAGCTGACCCAGCGCCAGCCGTCGAACTCCGGTTTGCCGGTCAGGTCCATGCGCACCCGCTGCTCGTTGGAGACCAGGCGCAGCAGGAACCACTTCTGTTTCTGGCCGATGCACAGCGGTTGGCTGTGGGTACGGACCAGACGTTGGGGTAAACGATAACGCAACCAGCCACGGGTGCAGGCAAGAATTTCAACATCCTGCCGCTCCAGGCCTACTTCTTCGTTCAGCTCGCGATACAGGGCGTCTTCTGGCGTTTCCTCGGGGTTGATTCCGCCCTGGGGAAATTGCCAGGCATCCTGGTTGATACGCCGAGCCCATAGCACCTGCCCGGCATCATTCGTCAGAATGATCCCGACATTGGGGCGAAAACCATCGGGGTCGATCACGGCAGCAACCTCGCAAACGCATGTCGTCGCATTGTTCCACAAAGCTTGCAACGCCAGCAACGCGCCGGCCGACCTTATGTGCACCGATGTTAAAAGTCCGTATTCTGTGGGCCTTTTCAGATGTTATGCGAGTGACTTCAATGCGCCTGGCTTTATTCGATCTGGACAATACCCTCCTCGGCGGCGACAGCGACCATGCCTGGGGCGACTACCTGTGTGCCCGCGGCATCCTCGACCCGGTCGAGTACCAGAACCGCAATGACGCGTTCTATCAGGATTACCTGGCCGGCAAGCTGGACCTGGCGGCCTACCTGAACTTCAGCCTGGAGATCCTCGCCAGCACCGAGATGGCCCAACTCGACGAATGGCATCGCGAGTTCATGCGCGACTGCGTCGAGCCGATCATCCTGCCCAAGGCCCTGACCCTGTTGAAGCAGCATCGTGATGCTGGCGACAAGCTGGTGATCATCACCGCGACCAACCGCTTCATCACCGCACCGATTGCCAAGCGCCTGGACGTCGAAACCCTGCTGGCGACCGAGTGTGAGCTGGTGGATGGCCGTTATACCGGGCGCAGTACCGATATACCGTGCTTCCGTGAAGGCAAGGTGACGCGCCTGAACCGTTGGCTGGAAGAGAACGGCTTCAACCTGGAAGGCAGCTTCTTCTATAGCGACTCGATGAATGACCTGCCGCTGCTGGAGCAGGTGGCCAACCCGGTGGCGGTCGACCCGGACCCGAACCTGCGCGCCGAAGCCGAGAAACGCGGCTGGCCGGTGATCAGCCTGCGCGATTGAGGTGTTGGCCTATCGCCGGCAAGGCCGGCTCCCACAGGAGATCGGGGTTGATCCCGGTGTCTCTGCGGGAGCCCACGTCACACCGGTTTGGCACCCATCAAGCCGGCAATCGCGATAAAGCACACCCCGCTGAACAGCGCCAACGCCAGGGTGAACTTCGGGTTGCCCAGCGTCGGCGCGGTGCGCAGGCGATTGACCCGCGCCAGCAGCCAGAACCAGCAAAAAGCCCCCAGGGTATAAAGGATGCTGGAACCCAGCACCCAGGTCTGCCCCAGTGGCCAGCCGATCAGGTGCACCAGCCACCAGCCGCTGAACGGCATGCTCAGCAGGCAGATGCCCATCAACAGCCAGACAAACACCAGCGGCCGCTTCATCAGCCGCGTGTGCGCCGTGGCATCGCCCTTGCGCCGCGCCAGCCAGGTCCAGATCGCCAGGCCCAGTGCGCTGCCCAGCAGCAACACCGTCGCCAGCACGTGCACGGTTTTCAGGGTGGTCAGCAATTCCATGTCGTTGTTATCCTCAGGCGTTCGTTCTCAGCGTAGCCGTTCAGCCCAGGAATAGCCGGTACGCCGGGTTGTCGGTTTCGTCCCAATACGGGTAGCCGATTTTCGCCAGCGCATCCGGTACCAGATGGCGCTCATCATCCGGCACCTGCAAGCCCGCCACCACGCGACCGTCGGCCGCACCATGGTTGCGGTAGTGGAACATCGAGATGTTCCAGCGCCCGCCCAGCTTGTTGAGGAAGTTGAACAAAGCCCCCGGCCGCTCGGGGAACTCGAAGCGCAGCACCAGCTCGTCACTGACCCGCGCCGCATGGCCGCCGACCATGTGGCGGATATGCAGCTTGGCCAGTTCGTTGTCGGTCAGGTCGAGCACCGGGAAGCCCTGCTCGCTGAGGTGCTGCACCAGCGCGCTGCGCGGGTCGGTCTCGGGATGGGTCTGCACGCCGACGAAGATGTGCGCCTCGCCATCGGCGTGGTAGCGGTAGTTGAATTCGGTGATCTGGCGCTTGCCGATGGCCTCGCAGAAGGCCTTGAAGCTGCCCGGCCGCTCGGGGATGGTCACGGCGATGATCGCTTCGCGCCCTTCGCCCAGCTCGGCGCGCTCGGCCACATGGCGCAGGCGGTCGAAGTTGACGTTGGCGCCCGAATCGATGGCCACCAGGGTCTGGCCGCTGACGCCGCGCAACTCGACGTACTTCTTGATCCCGGCCACGCCCAGCGCGCCGGCCGGCTCGGTGATCGAGCGGGTGTCGTCGTAGATGTCCTTGATCGCCGCGCAGATCTCGTCAGTGCTGACGGTGATCACCTCGTCGACGTAGTCCTTGCAGATATCGAAGGTGTGCTGGCCGATCTGCGCCACCGCCACGCCATCGGCAAACAGCCCGACCTGCGCCAGCACCACGCGCTCGCCGGCGGCCATGGCCGCTTGCAGGCAGTTGGAGTCATCCGGCTCGACGCCGATCACCTTGACGTCCGGACGCAGGTATTTGACGTAGGCGGCGATGCCGGCGATCAGCCCGCCGCCACCGACCGGCACGAAGATCGCGTCCAGTTGGCCGGGGTGCTGACGGAGGATTTCCATCGCCACGGTGCCCTGCCCGGCGATGGTGTGCGGGTCATCATAGGGGTGGATATAGACGAAGCCCTTTTCGTCGACCAGCTTGAGCGAATATGCCAGCGCCTCGGGGAACGAGTCGCCATGCAGGACGACTTTGCCGCCGCGCGAACGCACGCCTTCGATCTTGATTTCCGGGGTGGTCTTGGGCATCACGATGGTTGCCTTGATCCCCAGTTCCCGCGCTGCCAGGGCTACACCCTGGGCATGGTTGCCGGCCGATGCGGTAACCACGCCACGGGCCAGTTCCTCGGCGCTCAGCTGCGCCATCTTGTTGTACGCGCCGCGAATCTTGAAGGAGAACACCGGTTGCAGGTCTTCACGCTTGAGCAGCACGTGGTTGTTCAGGCGCTTGCTTAGTTGGCCGGCAGGTTGCAGCGGGGTTTCCACGGCGATGTCGTAAACGCGCGAGGTGAGGATCTTCTTGACGTACTGTTCGAGCATCGGGAACGCATCACTGGGCGGCTGGGCGGGGCCTTGGAGTCTACCCCAGCGCCCTGTCGGGCGACCACAGCAAGTCTGCGGTTTTAGCCGCTATACTACGCGCCTTCACGATACTCCTCCCCGCTTCGGAGCCCGCATGACCCAGGACCAACTCAAACAAGCCGTCGCCCAGGCAGCGGTCGACTTCATTCTGCCCAAGCTGGACGCCAAGAGCGTCGTCGGCGTCGGCACCGGCTCGACTGCCAACTGCTTCATCGACGCCCTGGCCGAGCACAAGACCGCCTTCGACGGCGCCGTTGCCAGCTCCGAAGCCACCGCCGCGCGCCTAAAAGGCCACGGTATTCCGGTGTATGAGCTGAACACCGTCAGCGACCTGGAGTTCTATGTAGACGGCGCTGATGAAAGCGATGAGCACCTGAACCTGATCAAGGGCGGCGGCGCGGCCCTGACCCGCGAGAAGATCGTCGCGGCCGTGGCCAAGACCTTCATCTGCATCGCCGACGGCAGCAAGCTGGTGCCGGTGCTGGGCGCATTCCCGCTGCCGGTCGAAGTGATCCCGATGGCGCGCAGCCACGTGGCGCGCCAACTGGTGAAACTGGGCGGCGACCCGGTGTACCGCGAAGGTGTGCTGACCGACAACGGCAACATCATCCTGGATGTGTTCAACCTGCAGATCAGCAACCCGGTGGAGCTGGAAGCGCAGATCAATGCAATCGTCGGCGTGGTAACCAATGGGCTGTTTGCCGCGCGTCCGGCGGACTTGCTGCTGCTGGGCACGGCTGAGGGTGTGAAGACGCTCAAGGCTTAAGGCCTTTGGGGCCGCTGTGCGGCCCATCGCTGGCAAGGCCAGCTCCCACAGGTTTCAGCAGCAACATTGACTCTGTGGGAGCCGGCCCTAACGTTTGAACACATAAAACAGGTTCGGCTCACTCACCACATACAGCACACCGGCATCATCCATCGCAATCCCTTCCGCCTGCGGCACACTCTTGCTCAGCCCCTGGAACCCCTTGCGCAGCGACAGGCTGCTCAGCGGCTTGCCCTTCACGTCCAGCTCCAGCACCAACTGCGACTCATCCGACAACGCCAGCAAATGCCCGCTGCGCTCATCGAACTGCAAACTCGACAAATCCCGTACAAACAAGCGCGCATCACGCTTGCGGTTCTGCACCACATGCACCGCATACGGCTGCTGCGGGTCGTCATGGGGGAAGCCCTGCACCTCGTAGATCAGCATCGGGTCGCGCTCCTTGGCGACGAACAGGCGCTTGCCCGCCGCGTCATAGGCCAACCCCTCGAAACCCTTGTTGCCATTGAGGCCAATGCCCAGAGACAGCTGCTCGGCATCCTTGGCATCAAGAAACAAGGTGTCATCGTTCAGGCGCACACGGATCAACCGCTGCTGACGCTCATCGGTGATCACATAACTGCCATGGCTGATGTACTCGACCGCCTCCGGATCCCCAAACCCGGTCAGCGGCACCCGGCGCAGAATGCGCCCATCGAGCGACAGCTCGATCAGCTCGGGGCTCTTGTTGGTCACGGTGAACAGGGTCTTGCGGTCCGGGTCGTAGGTCAGCGCAGAGATATCGGCCGCGAGCCCTTCTATCGGCTGGGCTTCGATGACCGCACGATAATGATTCAGGCCAATGCCGTCTTCGGCCGGCTGCATGTAAGTCTTGAAGTTGAACCAGCCGCGCTCGAACAGGCGATAGTGTTGCCCCGCCAACCCCAACAGGAGCACAGCCAGCAAACTGACGATCAGGGCAATCAGGGGGAGGCGGACGTAGCGGCGCATTTGATGAGACTCAACGGGGACCAGTCTGCATCTAAGCATACGCAACTGAAGTGAAGCTTAATGCCACTACGCCGAACGGTATCAGGGCTTCTTGAAGCGGTAGAACAGGTTTGGCTCGCTGACGATGTACAGCGTGCCCTGGTCGTCCATGGCTACGCCTTCGGCACGCGGGATGCGTTTTTTCAGGCCGTTGAAGCCGCCCTGCAGCGACATGAAGCTGACCTGCTCACCCTGCTCGTTGATTTCCAGGAGCATGTTGGAATCGGCCGACAGCACCAGCATGTGCCCGGTGCGCGGGTCGATGCCCAGTGCCGACAGGTTACGCAGGTCCAGTTCGTCGCTTGGCAATGGCTGTTTTTCACCAGTGAGCGCCGAGCGGCCATCCGTGCTCCAGCTGAACAGCGCCGGCGGGCGCTCTTCGCCGAGAAGCAGGCGCTGGCGCAGCGGGTCCCAGGCAATGGCTTCGAACGCCTTGTTCTGGTCTTCGGACGGGCCTAGGTCGTAGCTCGGGAAGTCGGCGATGTTCAGCGCCTGGGTGTCCTTGTCGACGCTGACGATCACTAGCGAGTGGTCGCGTTCATCGACAATCGCGATGCGCCCATCGGCCAACACCGCGACGCCTTCAGGGTTGCTCCAGCCATTGAGCGGCAGCTTGCGCAGCACATCGCCGTCCAGGGTCAGCTCGGCCAGGAACGGGTGCTTGCCCATGACTGCAAACAGGGTCTTGGTGATCGGGTTATAGGACAGATCCGAAGCCTCATCCTTCTCCATGCCCGTCAGGGGCTTGGCATCGATGTCGACTTCATAGGCTGGCAGCCAGATGCTCTCGCGCTGCTCGGTCTGGCTCAGAAAGCGCTCCTTCACCCACAGCAGGCCACGGTCATCCCAGTGCATGGCAACCGATACGCCATAGCCAATCACGACCGCGGCGGCGAGCCAGGTCGACCAGCGACGCAAGACGGGGCGCTTGGGTGCAGACGGCTTGGCGTCTGATGGGAGGGGGGTGGCCATGGCATATTCCTGCTGTTTTTCACCAGTGAATAGCACACAACCGGCACATTCACATAAAGAGATGCGGACGCATTATCCGGATCAATTGTGAAAAAACTGAGAAATCCGACCAAATTCCAAGGAGATACGTATCCGGCAGGCACGCATGACTGCCGGACACCTTTACAACACGCGGCTTTCGAAGCGGCTGACGCCCGGCAGCTCCAGCACCAGCTCATCACCGACGTTGAACGGCCCGACCCCGGCCGGGGTGCCAGTGAGGATCACGTCACCGGCCTGCAACGAGAATTGCGAGGCCATGTGCTGGATCATCGGCACGATGGGGTTGAGCATCAAGGCGCTGTTGCCGTCCTGGCGAACCTCACCATTGATGGTCAGGCGGATACCGATATCGGCCAGGTCTTCAAAGGCACTGACCGGGACGAATGGCGGCAGCACGCAGGCGCCATCGAAGCACTTGGCGCGCTCCCACGGCAGGCCTTTTTCCTTGAGTTGCCCTTGCAGGTCGCGCAGGGTCAGGTCCAGCGCCGGGGCGAAACCGGAAATCGCATCCAGCACTTCTTCTTCGCTGGGCTTGGGCGACAACGACTTGCCCAGCAGCACGGCGATTTCCGCCTCGTAATGCACTGAGCCCCGCTCGGTCGGGATCTTGAAGCCACCGGCCAGCGGTACCACGCAACTGCCCGGCTTGATGAACAGCAACGGTTCGGAAGGGATCGGGTTGTCCAGCTCTTTGGCATGCTCGGCGTAGTTGCGCCCGATGCACACCACCTTGCCCAGGGCAAAATGGATGCGCGTGCCGTCTACATACTGGTGCTGATAGCTCATTACCGACTCCTGACGTGTTGAACGCTCTACGTTTCTTGGCTTTATTCGACGGCGAAGATCTTGCCCGGGTTCATGATCCCGTTCGGGTCGAACGCGGCCTTCACCGCTTTCATGTATTCGATTTCAACCGGCGAGCGGCTGTAACCCAGGTAATCACGCTTGGTCATGCCCACACCATGCTCGGCCGAGATCGAGCCGTTGTACTTCTCGACGGTTTCGAACACCCACTTGTTCACGGTAGCGCACTTGGCAAAGAACTCGTCCTTGCCCAGGTTGTCCGGCTTGAGGATATTCAGGTGGAGGTTGCCATCACCGATATGGCCATACCAGACCACTTCGAAGTCCGGGTAGTTATCGGCGACGATGGCGTCGATATCCTTGAGGAAGGCCGGCACTTTCGACACGGTCACCGAGATGTCGTTCTTGTACGGGGTCCAGTGGGCGATGGTTTCGGAGATGTACTCGCGCAGCTTCCAGAGGTTCTGCAACTGGGTTTGGCTCTGGCTCATCACGCCATCCAGCACCCAGCCCTGCTCCACGCAGTGCTCGAAGGTCGCCAGGGCATCATTGGCCACCTCTTCGTTGCTGGCTTCGAACTCCAGCAGCACGTAGAACGGGCAATCTGTTTCGAACGGCGCCGGCACATCGCCACGGCCCATGATCTTGGCCAGGGCCTTGTCAGAGAAGAATTCGAAGGCGGTCAGGTCGAGCTTGTCGCGAAAAGCGTGCAGCACCGGCATGATCGAGTCGAAGTCCGGCGTGCCCAGCACCATCGCGGTGAGGTTGTTTGGCGCGCGGTCCAGGCGCATGGTCGCCTCGACCACGAAGCCCAGCGTGCCTTCGGCGCCGATGAACAGCTGGCGCAGGTCGTAGCCGGTGGCGTTCTTGATCAGGTCCTTGTTCAGCTCGAGCAGGTCGCCCTTGCCGGTCACCACCTTGATGCCGGCGACCCAGTTGCGGGTCATGCCGTAGCGAATGACCTTGATCCCGCCGGCATTGGTGCCGATATTGCCGCCAATCTGGCTGGAACCGGCCGACGCGAAGTCCACTGGGTAGTACAACCCCTGGTCTTCGGCAAAATTCTGCAATTGCTCGGTGACCACGCCGGGCTGACACACCGCCGTGCGGTCGAACTCATTGAACGCCAGAATCTGGTTCATGTAGTCGAATGACACCACCACTTCGCCATTGGCCGCGACCGCCGCTGCCGACAGCCCGGTGCGCCCGCCAGACGGCACCAGGGCAACCTTGTGCTGGTTGGCCCAGCGCACGATGGCCTGGACCTGTTCGATGCTCTTGGGGAAGACGATCGCCGTGGGGGCCGGCGCGAAGTGTTTGGTCCAGTCCTTGCCGTAGGCTTCAAGGGACGCGGCGTCGGTCAGTACCTTGCCGGGCTCGACCAGGGTCATCAGCTCATCAATCAACACAGACTGGGTCATCGACAGAACTCTCGAACAATTCATAGTCACCCTGAGCACACTTCACGTCCCAGGGATGGGCGAATCAAGGGGTGCCTATGCTAGCATACGCCCCCGCTGATCGAGCTTTGGGCCGATCCTGCGGCAGCTTCACTTCCCTGCCATTTTTTCTCCGGGACACAGGTTTACGCAGATGAGCAAGACTTCTCTCGATAAGAGCAAGATCAAGTTCCTTCTCCTCGAAGGCGTCCACCAATCCGCCGTGGACGTCCTCAAGGCCGCCGGGTACACCAACATCGAGTACCTCACCGGGTCCCTGCCGGACGCCGACTTGAAGGAAAAGATCGCCGACGCTCACTTCATCGGCATCCGCTCGCGCACCCAACTGACTGAAGAAGTATTCGACTGCGCCAAGAAACTGGTTGCTGTCGGCTGTTTCTGCATCGGTACCAACCAGGTTGACCTGAGCGCAGCGCGCGAGCGTGGCATCGCCGTGTTCAACGCGCCGTACTCCAACACCCGCTCCGTCGCCGAGCTGGTGCTGGCCGAGGCCATCCTGCTGCTGCGTGGCATCCCTGAGAAAAACGCTTCCTGTCACCGTGGTGGCTGGATCAAGAGCGCGGCCAACTCCTTCGAGATCCGTGGCAAGAAGCTCGGTATCGTCGGCTACGGCTCGATCGGTACGCAGCTGTCGGTGCTGGCCGAAGGCCTGGGCATGCAGGTGTTCTTCTACGACACCATCACCAAGCTGCCGCTGGGTAACGCCACCCAGGTAGGTAAACTGCACGACCTGTTGGCGATGTCCGACATCGTTTCGCTGCACGTGCCGGAAACCGCCGCCACCCAGTGGATGATGGGCGAGAAGGAAATCCGTGCCATCAAGAAGGGCGGCATCCTGATCAACGCTGCACGCGGCACCGTGGTCGAGCTGGACCACCTCGCTGCTGCGATCAAGGACAAGCACCTGATCGGCGCTGCCATCGATGTATTCCCGGTCGAGCCGCGCTCGAACGACGAAGAATTCGAAAGCCCGCTGCGTGGCCTGGACAACGTGATCCTGACCCCGCACATCGGTGGTTCCACCGCCGAAGCGCAGGCCAACATTGGCCTGGAAGTGGCCGAGAAGCTGGTCAAGTACAGCGACAACGGTACCTCGGTGTCTTCGGTCAACTTCCCTGAAGTGGCCCTGCCGGCGCACCCGGGCAAGCACCGTCTGCTGCACATCCACGAAAACATTCCGGGCGTGCTCAGCGAAATCAACAAAGTGTTTGCCGAAAACGCGATCAACATCTCCGGTCAGTTCCTGCAGACCAACGAGAAAGTCGGTTACGTGGTGATCGACGTTGATGCCGAGTACTCGGACCTGGCGCAAGAAAAACTGCAACACATCAAGGGCACTATCCGTTCCCGCGTGTTGTTCTAAGTTTTACGCGCAAAATGTGTGGGAGCCGGCCTTGCCGGCGATGAGGCCCTCACTAACCGTGAGAAAGCCATCGCCGGCAAGGCCGGCTCCCACAACCACAAAGCAGTCAGCAGTCGTTACTTGACGGTAACGGTGATCTTCTTCGATTCCACAGTTGGCTTGAACGGCACATGGAACTTGTCGCCCAGCACCAGTTGCAGGGTGTGCTTGCCCGGGGTCAGGGTCAGGCTGGTTTCAGTCTGCGCCTTGCCGAAATGCAGCACCTGCGGCCCAGCGGGCAGCGCCTGGCCGGCTTCCGGCATCAGGCTGGTCGGCAGCACCTGGTCAGCGGCCGGCTCCTTGTCGACATCCACCAGCAAATGGTGGTGACCGGTGTGCGGGGTTTGATCACCCGCAGGTTTGAGCTCCATGCCCTCGATACCGAACTTGACGGTGAAGGTCTTGTCGACCGTCGCGCCATCGGCCGGGGAAACGATGAAGACCTTGGCATCCTTGGGCGGTTGTTGGCTGGTGAGCCCTTCAGCGGCGGCCAGCGCGGACACCCCCATCAACAGACCGGCAACGGCAGCACGCGAAAATAGGCTTTTCATTCACTTCTCCTGTGATTTACTTCAATCAGCGTCGCCATTAATACGAACGACGACCGTCCATTACCATAGATCAATTGCGCCAAAACATGTTTGAACGAGCCGACAGAAAAAACTTGCCGCGCCGCTAAACATCCTTCGACTACTGTGGTCCTAAGTGGCGTTCGACCGTGGCATCAGCAGAAAGTCACGGCGAAGTCTTGTTAATTGCCAATAGAACCAAGGGGCTTAGATGCGTTTCACCATTGGATTACTACTCACCGCACTGTTCTGCCAAGGGGCACAGGCCGAGCTGATCGACGACGTTAACGACCGTGGCGAACTGCGTATTGCCGTTGAGGCCAACACGCCGCAGTACAACTTCATGGACGCTGAAAAGCCCGCGGGTTTCGAGATTGAACTGGGCCAGGAGTTGGCCAGGGAACTGGATGTCAGGGCCGAGTTCGTCGTCGTCGAAGACGACCTGCTGCAAGACGTGGTGGACGGCAAATTCGACATTGCCCTGGATCAGCTGGTGGCCACGCCGGCCCTCAAGGAGCGCCTGGACTTCAGCGAGCCTTACAGCCAACAGGCGACAATCGGCAAAGCTCCGGTGAACCTGGCCATTGCGTTCCCGAAAGGCAACCCGGCCTTCCAAAGTGCCGTGGACAACGCGCTGGAGCGTATCAAGGCAGACGGCCGGCTGGCCGCAATGACGCAGAAATGGCTCAGCGCAGACGCGAGCCAGGCAGCCAAGCCCTAGGCGTCGAGGGCAGCCAGCGCTTGCGCGGCCGCCTCCAGCTCCAGCTCGCTGAACACCAGCACGCCATCACCGCGCAGCAGCGCCGTGGTGACGCCTTCGCCAGCCACCTTGGTGCCGCTGAAGGTGCCATCGTAGGTTTGCTGATTGCCGCACGAGGGGCTACCGGACTTGAGCACCGCAATGCGAATGCCATGGCGGCGGACCAACGCCAGCGCGATCTGCGCCCCAGCCACAAATTGCGCACTGACATCCTCGCCCGCCACCGTCACCACCCGGGCATCCCCGTCCAGCACCGCGCGGCCCTGACCACCGGGGATCTCCGCAGGCGGGCGTGGCGTCGGCAAGCCGCCCGCCACCTCCGGGCAGAGCGGCACCACGCGCCCCTGCGCCTGCCAGGCTTGCAGCGTATCCGGGTGGCCACTGGCGCGGCCGTCATAGCGCACCGGCTGGCCGAGCAGGCAGGCGCTCACCAGTACCTTGTGCATCTCAGAACGGCTCGTTGCCACGCCGGCGGAACCAGCCGGTGAGCGACAAGCGCTCGCGGGTGGCCGGCAGCACTTCATGCGGTACCTCGCCCGAGAGGAACACCACCAGGCAACCGCTGGTCGGTTGCACGTCATGCTCCACACCGGTTTTCAGGCTCATGCGCAATTGGCCGCCATCGTCCGCCAGCCAGTCTTCATTGAGGTAGATCACCGCCGAAACCATGCGCCGATCACTGTCGCGGAAGCGATCCAGGTGCTTGCGATAGAACGCCCCTGGCGGGTACAGCGCAAAATGGCACTCGAAATCTTCAAGGCCCAGGAACAGGTCCCGATTGAGCGCTTCACGCAGGCTGTCCATCAGCGCCAGATACTGGTCGCAAGGCTCTGATTCGCCCGCTTCCAGCCAGCGAATATGGTCGCCACGGATGCCTTCGCGCACTTCCTGCGCGGTGCCACGGCCCACGCCTGCCGGGGTCAGCTCGCCTTCGGCAGCGCGTTTGCGGCACTCGGCCGCGAGCGCCGCGCTGAGCGGTGCCGGGAGGAAAACAGGCTGCTGCGACCAGCCATGGGTGGCCAGGTCGTCGACGATGCGCAACAGCAAGGGGTGATCAGAGGTCATGTGCATGGCGCGCATAGTATCCGTCTGCGTGAGCGTCCGACAGCGCCACTTGGCCGAGAGTATGCAATGGCGTCTCGACAAAGCCCTGCCAGGTCAAGACAATAGCGGCCTGCCGACAGGAGTCCGGAATGCGCCGTTTGTTTTTTCTGTTGATGTTGATCTGCACCACGCCTGTCTGGGCAGACACTCACGACCAACTGTACAAGGTCGCCGGCTGGCCCGACCAGCGCGCCCACTTTACCGACGCCCTCGATGCCGCCCAACAGCGCTATCGCAGCAGCCTGCCGCCTGCGGTTTTCCAGGCCCTGGTGAACAACAGCAACCAGCGTTTCGAGCCCAAGGCCGTCGACCAACGCGCCGAGGCGCAGTTGCGCGCCAAGCTGAATGACCCGGCGCCTGCGCTGACGTTCTTCCAGTCGCCGCTGGGGCGCAAGATCGTTGCCGCCGAACTGCTCGCCACGCGTCGCGACCAACTGGCCAAGAACGCCAAGGGCCTGCCAAAAATGCAGGTCAGCGACAACCGCCTGCTGGTCATCGGCCACCTGGCCCAGGCCCTGCCGGCGCGTGAAGCCGGCGCTGAAGTGAGCCTGGCGATTGCCGGCGTGGCGGCTGACAGCCTCAGCCAGATGATCCCCGGCCTGCTCGGCGGTGGCCAGGCCCAAGGCATGCTCGACGGGCAGCGCCAGCGCCTGATGCAGCAGATCGGTGCCGACCTCAACAACACCCTGTTGTACGTCTACCGCGACCTGTCCGATGACGAGCTCGAAGCCTTCGCCACCTTCGCCGAGTCCAGCGAAGGCAAGGCCTACTACGCTGCCGCCCTGGCGGCGATCCGTGCGGGCCTGGCAGTGGGCATGAGCAGCTCGGAGCTCAAGTGATCAGCCCAGGCGCTGCTCGATGAAATCGAAGTAGCGCTGACGGATCGCCGGCAATTCATTGGCCAGGTGATGCCGCGCCTCCGGCAACAGGAGGATCTGCGGCGCCGCGAACTTTTCCTTGAGCACCTGCAGGTTGTGCGGCCAGTCCACGGTCATGTCCGCCTGCCCCTGAATGATCAGCGGGCGGCGCGGGCTGTCGGGTGCCGCTTCGATGCGCTTGACCCAATCCACCAACGCCCCCACCCAGGCCGTCGGCAGGCGCCGGGGTTGCAGCGGGTCGGCCTGCAGGAACGGCAGGAAGGTCGGGTCGTTGGTGTTCTCGCTGAAGCGTCGTTCGATGCCCTGCACAAAGTGGCGCAGCACCCGATAGCTGAATTTCGACCAACGCCAGGAACGCGGCCGCACCAGCGGCGCGAGCAGGATGACTTCGCCCTGGATCGGGCTGTTGGCACCGTGGTTGAGCAGGTGGTCGATGGCGATGGCGCCGCCGGTACTCTGCCCGAACAGGTGCCAGGGCTGCGGCAGCTGCAGGGCGCGGGCCTGCGCGAACAAGGCATCGAGTACCTGTTGATAGATGGCGAAGCTCTTGATGCTTGCACGCGGGCCGCTGGATAGGCCGTGGCCGGGCAGGTCGCAGGCGATGACCGCCAGGTTGCGCTTGAGCGCCCATTCGATGGCGTGGCGGTACAGGCCCATGTGGTCGTAGAAGCCGTGCAGCAGGACCAGGGTGCCCACCGGCTCGGCGGGCAGCCAGACCTGCCCGACCAGTTCGAAACCTGCGGTATCCAGGCGGCCCAGCCAGCGCGTGTGCGGTTGTTCCAGGCCGTAGAAGCGCTGGTAGGCCTGTGCCTCGGCCGACAGTGGCTGGCGCACCGACAGCGGCTTGAGGCTGGCGCGCAGGGCGTCGGGATGGAATGTCACAGGCATAAACGAGTATCCGGCAAAGCAAAGGATTGACCTGTGATATTCATCTGTCGGCGAGGGCGTGGCAAGCTGGATGCCTTTTTAATGCCAAGGCCCCTGCAACCTTCACTGTGGGAGCCGGCCTTGCCGGCGATCGGCGGCAAGGCCGCCGTGCTCCGACCACTACCGTTTGCCGCCTGCACTGGCCCCATCGCCGGCAAGGCCGGCTCCCACAGATAATCCACATCGGACACCCAGATGCCCCGCCCTGCTGGAAAAAACCTGCTCACCACCCTCGCCCTGCTGCTCTGCGCCGCCGGCCTGTGGTTGGCCTACGACAACTTCCAGAGCCGCTACCTGCGCCCCTTCGACAACCAGACCGCGTTGTTCAGCGGCAATGCCCTGCGCCTGCCAGACAGCCTCGCCGGCCCCGGCGCAATCCGCCTGGTGCACTTCTGGGACCCGGCCTGCCCGTGCAACGTCGGCAACCAGCAACACCTGGCCGAACTGATCGCCCAGTACGCCGCGCAAGGCGTCGAGTTCTATGTCGTGCAAAAGCCCGGCAGCCACGGCCAGCTCCCGGCCAGCCTCAGTGCCCTGAAGCCGCTGGCCGCGCTGCCCGGCGCCGAACACCTGCCCGCCAGCCCCGCCGTGGCCATCTGGGACCGCAACGGCACCCTCGCCTATTTCGGCCCCTACAGCGAAGGCGCCACCTGCAACGCCAGCAACAGCTTCATCGAGCCGATCCTGCAGGCCCTGCACCAGGGCCGCCCGGTCAATGTCACCCAGACCATGGCCGTAGGCTGCTACTGCCCCTGGAACGGCTAACGGCTGCAACGTCTATCCTCTGAGCTGCACCGATACGCCGCACGACCCACCCCGAAGAACAAGGAGTCTCGATGAAACGCAGCCTCACCCTTCTCGCTGTTGCCATTGCCGCACTGGTCGGCGGCGGTTACTGGTATGTGCAGGGCAAGCAGCCACAACGCGACGGCGAAGTGCTCCTGGCCAAGCTCAAGGCGCCGGTCAGCGTGCGCTACGACCAGCGCGGCGTACCGCACCTGCAAGCGCAGAACGAGCTCGACCTGTACCGCGCGCTGGGTTACGTGCAGGCCCAGGACCGCTTGTTCCAGATGGAAATCTCGCGGCGCCTGGCCAAGGGCGAACTGGCCGAAGTGCTCGGCCCCAAGCTGGTCGAAACCGACACCTTGTTCCGCAGCCTGCGCATCGGCGAGCAGGCCGAGCTGTATGTCGCCCGGCAAGATAAACAGTCCCCCGCCTGGCTGGCCCTGCAAGCCTATCTGGAGGGCGTGAATGCCTGGCAGGACAGCCACGCCAAACCCATGGAGTTCGACGTGCTGGGCATCCAGCCACGGCCCTTCACCGCCCAGGACACCCTGAGCATCGCCGGCTTCATGGCCTACAGCTTTGCCGCCGCGTTCCGTACCGAACCGCTGCTGACCTATATCCGCGATCAGCATGGCGCCGATTACCTGAAGATCTTTGATCTGGACTGGCACCCGCAAGGCGTCGTGCAATCGCCGCCGCGCCTGGCCGAGGCCGACTGGAAAACCCTCGGCCAGCTGGCCAGGGTCAGCGAGCAGGCATTGAGCGATGCCGGCCTGTCGCAGTTCGAGGGCAGCAACGCCTGGGCCGTCAGCGGCAGCCGCACACGCAGCGGCAAGCCGTTGCTGGCAGGCGACCCGCATATCCGCTTTTCGGTCCCGGCGGTGTGGTACGAGGCCGAACTGTCGGCGCCGGGCTTCAACCTGTACGGCTATCACCAGGCGCTGAACCCGTTTGCGTCGCTGGGGCACAACCGCGACTTCGGCTGGAGCCTGACCATGTTCCAGAACGACGACGTCGACCTGATCGCCGAGCAAGTCAACCCGGACAACCCCGAGCAGGTGAAGATCAACGGCCAATGGCAGACCCTGGAACGCAGCCAGCAGCAGATCAAGGTCAAGGGTGAAGACCCGGTGACCATCACCCTGCGCCGCTCCTCCCACGGGCCAATCGTCAACACGGCGCTGGGCAAGGAGGCCGGCAGCACGCCGATTGCCATGTGGTGGGCGTTCCTCGAAACCTACAACCCGATTCTCGAAGGCTTCTACGAGGTCAACCGCGCCGACACCCTGGACAAGATGCGCAGCGCCGCCACCAAGATCCAGGCCCCGGGGCTCAACCTGGTGTGGGCCAATGCCCGTGGCGATATCGGCTGGTGGGCAGCGGCGCAGTTGCCGATCCGCCCGGCCGGGGTGAACCCGGCGTTCATCCTCGACGGCAGCACCGCGCAGGCCGACAAACTCGGCTTCTACCCGTTCAGCGCCAACCCGCAACAGGAGAACCCGGCCAGCGGCTATATCGTCTCGGCCAACTTCCAGCCGGTGTCGCCGACCGGGATGGCGATTCCCGGCTACTACAACCTGGCTGATCGCGGCCAGCAACTGAACCGGCAACTGGCGGATGCATCCGTCAAATGGGATCTGCAGAACAGCCAGGCACTGCAACTGGGCACGGCGACCGACTATGGCCCGCGTACGCTGGGGCCGTTGCTCTCGGTACTGCGCGAAGTGGTCAGCGACCCGCAGGAGCGCGAGTTGGTCGAGCAACTGGCGGCCTGGCGCGGTGATTACCCAGTGGACTCGGTGAGCGCCACGCTGTTCAGCCAGTTCCTCTATGAATTTGCGCGGGCCGCCATGCATGACGAGCTGGGTGATGCCTGGTTCGAAACGCTGCTCTCGACGCGGATACTGGACGCCGCCCTGCCGCGCCTGGCGGCCGATGAACACTCGCCATGGTGGGACGTGCAAGGCAGCAACGAGCACGGCACGCGGGCCTCGACGGTGAAACGGGCATGGACCAAGACCCTGGCCCACTTGCGCGAAACCTTGGGTTCGGACAGCGCCGGCTGGCAATGGGGCAAGGCCCACACACTGACCCACGGCCATCCGCTGGGCATGCAGAAGCCGCTGAACCTGCTTTTCAACGTCGGGCCGTTTGCTGCGCCAGGTAGCCACGAGGTGCCGAACAATCTCTCGGCGAAGATCGGGCCCGCGCCGTGGGCGATGACCTACGGGCCGTCGACGCGACGCTTGATCGACTTTGCCGATGCCGGCACGGCGTTGAGCATCAATCCGGTGGGGCAAAGCGGGGTGCTGTTTGATCGGCATTATCGCGATCAGGCACAGGATTACATCGAGGGGAAATACCAGCGGGCGCTGATGGGGCTGGCTGGGGAAACGGAGGGGACGTTGCGTTTGGTGCCTTGAGCCCAATCGCCGGCAAGGCCGGCTCCCACAGTAGTCGGCGTGATGCTGAACCTGTGGGAGCCGGCCTTGCCGGCGATGGGACCTGTCAGATCAGGCCGAGACAGCCGCCGGTGCGCGACGCGCGTCCGGTTGCTTCCACGAGTCTGCCGCGCTCTCTTCGATAGCCTGCTGGATCGCACGCTTGCGACGCTCTTCCGCCCGACGGGTGAAGTACCAGACCAGGAAGGTCACGATCGACACACTGAGCAGGATCAAGCTCGCCACTGCGTTGATCTCAGGCTTCACGCCCAGACGCACCGCCGAGAACACTTCCATCGGCAAGGTGGTCGAACCCGGGCCCGAAACGAAGCTCGCCAGTACCAGGTCGTCCAGCGACAGCGCGAACGACATCATGCCGCCCGCCGCCAGCGAAGGCGCAATCATCGGGATGGTGATCAGGAAGAACACCTTCCACGGCCGCGCGCCCAGGTCCATCGCCGCTTCCTCGATCGACAGGTCCAGCTCACGCAGACGCGCCGACACCACCACCGCCACATAGGCCGCACAGAACGTCGTGTGCGCGATCCAGATGGTGACAATGCCACGCTCCTGCGGCCAGCCGATCATCTGCGCCATCGCCACGAACAGCAGCAACAGCGACAGACCGGTGATCACCTCAGGCATTACCAGCGGCGCGGTGACCAGGCCACCGAACAGCGTGCGACCCTTGAAGCGGGTAACCCGGGTCAGCACGAAGGCTGCCAGGGTACCCAGCGCCACGGCGGCAATCGCGGTGTAGCAGGCGATTTCCAGCGAGCGCATCACCGAGCCCATCAGTTGCGTGTTGTCGAGCAGGCCGACGTACCACTTCACCGACCAGCCGCCCCACACCGTCACCAGCTTGGAGGCGTTGAACGAGTAGATCACCAGGATCAGCATGGGCAGGTAGATGAACAGCAAGCCCAGTATCAACATCAGTTTGGAGAAACTGAAACGCTTCATACCCTGCCCTCCATCTCTTTGGCCTGACTACGGTTGAAGAGCAGAATCGGCACGATCAGGATCGCCAGCATCACTACCGCCAGGGCAGACGCCACCGGCCAGTCGCGGTTGTTGAAGAACTCCTGCCACAACACTTTACCGATCATCAGGGTTTCCGGGCCGCCGAGCAGCTCAGGAATCACGAACTCACCCACTACCGGGATGAACACCAGCATGCAGCCGGCAATGATGCCGTTCTTGGCCAGCGGCACGGTGATTTTCCAGAAGCTGTTGAAGGTGCTCGAACCGAGGTCCGATGCCGCCTCAAGCAAGGCCTGGTCATGTTTCACCAGGTTGGCGAACAGCGGCAGGATCATGAACGGCAGGTACGAATAGACCACGCCGATGTACACCGCCAGGTTGGTGTTGAGGATCTGCAGCGGCTGATCGATCAGCCCCAGCCACATCAGGAAGGCGTTGAGCAGCCCGTTGTTGCTGAGGATGCCCATCCAGGCATACACGCGGATCAGGATCGCCGTCCAGGTCGGCATCATGATCAGCAGCAACAGCACGGTTTGAATGTCCTTGCGTGCGTTGGCGATGGCATAGGCCATCGGGAAGCCGATCAGCAGGCACAGGATGGTGCTGAAGAACGCCATCTTCAGGGAGCCGAGGTAGGCCGAGATGTACAACTCGTCCTGGGTCAGCAGCCCGTAGTTGGCCAGGTTGAGGACCAGCTGCACCTTGTCTTCGACGTAGGTGTAGATCTCGGTGTACGGCGGGATGGCCACGTCCGCTTCGGCAAAGCTGATCTTCAGGACGATGAAGAACGGCAGCATGAAGAACAGGAACAGCCAGATGAACGGCACGCCAATGACCAGATGGCGGCCTTCAGGTGTTATTCGATTGAGCGCTCGCTTGAGCTTGCGCATGTTCATGACCGCAGTACCACACCGCTGTCATCTTCCCACCACACGTAGACCTGGTCGTCCCAGGTCGGACGGGTGCCCTGGCGCTCGGCGTTGGCCACGAACGATTGCACGATCTTGCCGCCAGGCAGCTCGACGTAGAACACCGAGTGGCCACCCAGGTAGGCGATATCGTGGACCTTGCCGCGCGACCAGTTGTACTCGCAGGTCGGCTGCTCGGTGGTCACCAGCAGTTTTTCCGGGCGCAGTGCGTAGGTGATGCGCTTGTCTTCCACCGACGTGGTCACACCGTGGCCGACGTAGATGTTGCGCTCAAGCTCGGGGCTGGCGATCTTCGCGTAGCCTTCGGCGTCGTCGACCACTTCACCGTCGAACAGGTTGACGTTGCCGATGAACTCGCACACCAGGCGGCTAACCGGGGTTTCGTAGATGTCGATCGGGCTGCCGATCTGGGCGATCCAGCCCAGGTGCATGATCGCGATGCGCTGGGCCATGGTCATGGCCTCTTCCTGGTCGTGGGTCACCATCACGCAGGTCACGCCGACCCGCTCGATGATCTCGACCAGCTCCAGTTGCATCTGTGAACGCAGTTTCTTGTCCAGTGCACCCATCGGCTCGTCGAGCAGCAGCAGCTTCGGCTTCTTGGCCAGCGAACGGGCCAGGGCCACACGCTGACGCTGGCCACCAGAGAGCTGGTGCGGCTTGCGCTTGCCGTACTGGGTCATCTGCACCAGCTTGAGCATCTCGGCCACACGGGCGTCGATCTCGGCCTTGGGCAGCTTGTCCTGCTGCAGGCCGAAGGCGATGTTCTGCGCCACGGTCATGTGCGGGAACAGCGCATAGGACTGGAACATCATGTTGATCGGCCGCTCATAGGGCGGCATATCGGTGATGTCTACACCATCGAGGAAGATGCGACCCTCGGTTGGCCTTTCAAAACCGGCCAACATGCGCAGCAGGGTGGATTTACCCGAACCAGAGCCGCCAAGCAGGGCGAATATCTCGCCCTTCTTGATTTCCAGGGAGACGTCCTCCACGGCGACGGTTTCGTCGAATTTTTTTGTGACCCGGTCGATTTTGACCAGCACCTGTTTAGGTTGCTGGTCGCCCTCGAGGGCTTTCTTATAGGCACCGGAGGCAACTGCCATTTGTGGAACTCCCAACAAGATTTTTTGCAGCCCGCCCCTGCCGTGACGAGCCCTGGATATTTATTTGCCCGACTTGACCTTGGTCCAGCTTCGGGTCATCAGACGCTGCACCTTGGGGGGCAGTTCTGAGTTGACATACAACTTGTCCAGCACCTCTTGCGGTGGGTAAACCGCTGCATCGGTTCTTACGCTCTGCTCCATGAGCTCGCCAGCCTGTGGATTGGGGTTGGCGTAACCGACGTAATCACTCACCTGGGCTATCACCTCAGGCTTGAGCAAATAGTTGATGAAGGCGTGCGCCTCTTTGACGTTGGTGGAATCCTTGGGGATTGCCAGCATGTCGAACCAGAGGTTGCCGCCTTCCTTGGGAATCACATAAGCCACCTCGACACCCTTGCCGGCTTCGGCGGCGCGAGACTTGGCCTGGAACACGTCGCCGGAGAAGCCGGCGGCCACGCAGATGTCGCCGTTGGCCAGGTCCGAGATGTACTTGGACGAGTGGAAATAGGTCACGTAGGGACGCACCGCCAGCAGCTTCTTCTCGGCGTCGGCGTAGTCCTTGGGGTCGGTGCTGTTGGGGTTGCGGCCCATGTAGTTGAGCACCGCCGGGAGCATCTCATCCGCCGAATCGAGGAAGGCGACGCCGCACTTGGAGAGCTTCTTGATGTTCTCCGGCTCGAACAGCATGGCCCAGGAGTCGATCTTGTCGGTGCCCAGCACCGCCTTGACCTTCTCGACGTTGTAGCCGATGCCGTTGGTGCCCCACAGGTAGGGCACGGCGTACTGGTTGCCCGGGTCGTTCTTCTCCAGGCGCTTCATCAACGCCGGGTCGAGGTTCGCATAGTTCGGCAGCAGCGCCTTGTCGAGCTTCTGGAACGCGCCCGCCTTGATCTGCTTGCCGAGGAAATGGTTGGACGGCACCACCACGTCATAACCGGTGCGACCGGCCAGCAGCTTGCCTTCCAGGGTTTCGTTGGAATCGAAGACGTCCTGGATCGGTTTGATCCCGGTGTCTTTTTCAAAATCCGCGAGGGTGGTCGGGCCGATATAGTCCGACCAGTTATAAATGTGCACCGTGGGCGCTGCTTGGACGCTGATCGCCAGCGTCATACCCGCTCCAGCCAGCAAGGCCTTGCGAAATACAGAGTTAGACAAGTGGGTAGTCCTCTACAAAGTGCCCATGTCATACGGCAGAAATACCTGCCGGATAACCAAACCGGCGCGCAACTTACCTTCGATACACCAATGCCGCAAAAAAAATTTGCCCTTCAAGCCCTCTCGGACGCTGCTTTCGCAGCATCCGAGGGGTCAGCCTGGCTTACTTGCCCGACTTGATCTTGGTCCAGCTGCGCGTCAGCACGCGCTGTGCCGCAGCCGGCAAGTCGCTGATCGCGTACAGCTTGGCTTTGACGTCAGCCGGCGGGTAGATGCTTGGGTCGCCGGAGATTTCCTTGTCCACCAGCGGAGTAGCCGCCGCGTTGCCGTTCGGGAAGCGCACGGCGTTGGTGATCTCGGCCATGATCTCCGGCTGCATCAGGAAGTCCATGAACTTGTAGGCGCCCTCGACGTTGCCGGCATCCTTGGGAATGGCGACCATGTCGTAGAAAGTACCGGCACCTTCTTTTGGAATGATGTACTCCACTTTGACCTTGTCACCGGCCTCGTGCGCACGCGCCTTGGACTGCTCCAGGTCACCCGAGTAGCCAACGGCTACGCAGATGTTGCCGTTGGCCATGTCCGAGATGTACTTGGAGGAGTGGAAGTAGGCGATCGACGGGCGCACCTTGAGGAACAGCGCTTCGGCTTCAGCCAGCTGCTTCTTGTCGGTGGAGTCGGTCGGGTAGCCCAGGTAGTGCAGTGCGGCCGGGATCATCTCGGTCGGTGCGTCGAGGAAGCTCACACCGCAGCTTTTCAGCTTTTCCATGTTCTCTGGCTTGAACACGATGTCCCAAGAGTCGATCTTGTCGACGCCAAGGGCAGCCTTGACCTTCTCCGGGTTGTAGCCGATGCCGATGGAGCCCCACATGTACGGGAAGGCGTGTTCGTTGCCCTTGTCGCTGGCATCGCCAACGGCCTTGAGCAGGTCAGTGTCGAGGTTCTTCCAGTTGGGCAGCTTGGACTTGTCGAGCTTCTGGTAGACGTCGGCCTTGATCTGCTTGGCCAGGAAGTTGTTGGACGGCACGACCACGTCGTAGCCCGACTTGCCGGCCAGCAGCTTGGCTTCCAGGGTCTCGTTGCTGTCGAAGACATCGTAGACGACCTTGATGCCGGACTGCTTCTCGAACTTGGCCACGGTCTCCGGGGCGATGTAGTCGGACCAGTTGTAGACGTGCAGCACCTTGTCATCCGCGTGAACAGTACCGGCTACCAGCCCCGCCAGGGACACAGCCAACAGCGTCTTGCCCATTTTCATCATGCGTAATGCTCCAGAATTTTTTATTAAGCCATCTGTTCAGCGGCCGGCTCTTTCGGCGCAAGCGCTGGGCGACTGAAACAGTCGCTAGTCTGGCAAGATCCAAGGCGCTCTTTCAACCGCAGAGCAGCCGTGAATCGTGCCAAAGCCAACGCTCAGCCTAGCACCTGGTCATTTCAGTGCTTCGAGGGTCAGGTCCAGGCACTTGCGGGCCTTTTCCACCAGCTCGTCGATCTCTGCCTTACTGATCACCAGCGGCGGTGCAATGATCATGGTGTCGCCTACGGCGCGCATGATCAGGCCGTTGTCGAAGCAGTGCTGGCGGCAGATCATGCCCGCGCCCTGGCCTTCGTACCGCGTGCGGGTGGCCTTGTCCTTGACCAGCTCGATGGCGCCGAGCATGCCCAGGCCGCGAACCTGACCCACCAACGGGTGATCGTTCAACTCACGCAGACGCTTTTGCAAGTACGGTGCCGTTTCTTCGCGAACACGCTCGATAATTTTCTCATCGCGCAGGATCCGCAGGTTTTCCAGGCCAACAGCGGCAGCCACCGGGTGACCCGAGTAGGTAAAGCCATGGTTGAAGTCGCCGCCTTCGCTGACCACGCGCGCGACTTCGTCACGGACGATCACACCGCCCATGGGGATGTAACCGGAGGTCAGGCCCTTGGCGATGGTCATCAGGTCCGGCTTGAGGTCGTAGTAGTCCGAACCGAACCACTCGCCGGTACGGCCAAAGCCGCAGATCACTTCATCGGCAATGAACAGGATGTCGTACTTGGCGAGGATCTCCTTGATCTTCGGCCAGTAGGTCTCTGGTGGAATGATCACCCCGCCCGCGCCCTGGATAGGCTCGGCAATAAAGGCGGCGACGTTGTCTTCGCCGACTTCGAGGATTTTCTTCTCCAGCTGTTCGGCCGCCCAGACGCCGAACTCGGCCTCGGGCATGTCGCCGCCTTCACCGAACCAGTACGGCTGCGGGATGTGCACGATGCCCGGGAGCGTGCCGCTCTGCGCATGCATGCCGCTCATGCCGCCCAGGGCAGCGCCGGCCACGGTGGAACCGTGGTAGCCGTTGAGCCGGCTGATGATCACCTGCTTGTTCGGCTGGCCCTTGATCGCCCAGTAGTGGCGAACCATGCGCAGGATGGTGTCGTTGCCTTCGGAGCCGGAGCCGGTGAAGAATACATGGCTCATGCCTTCGGGGGCCACATCGGAGACCGCCTTGGCCAGTTCCAGCGCCGGCGGGTGGGCCGTCTGGAAGAACAGGTTGTAGTACGGCAGCTCGCGCATCTGCGTCGCCGCCGCTTGCACCAGTTCCTCACGGCCGTAGCCGACCGCCACGCACCACAGGCCGGCCATGCCGTCGAGAATCTTGTTGCCCTCGCTGTCCCACAGGTGCACGCCCTGGGCCTTGGTGATGATCCGCGGGCCTTTTTCCGTCAGCTGCTTGTAGTCGCTGAACGGCGCCAGGTGATGATCACGACTCAGGTCTTGCCACTCGCGGGTTTGCGGGTTTTTGACGCTCATGTGCTTCTCCATTGACTGGCGGCCGCGCTCCAGCGGCCCAGGGGTTGTCAGACCGCGAACAGCAGGAACTCACGTTCCCAGGAGCTGATTACGCGTTTGAAGTTTTCGTGTTCGGCACGCTTGGTGGCGACGTAGCCGGCAATGAATTTCTTGCCCAGGTACGGTTCCAGCGCGGCGCAGTTTTCCATGCGCTCCAAGGCGTCCTCGATGGTCAGCGGCAAGCGTAGGTTGCGCCGCTCATAACCACGACCGACCACTGGTGCGCTCGGCTCGATGCCTTCGACCATGCCGATATAGCCACACAGCAGGCTGGCGGCGATGGCCAGGTACGGGTTGGCATCGGCGCCCGGCAGGCGGTTCTCGACGCGGCGGTTCTGCGGGCCGGCATCCGGTACGCGCAGGCCCACGGTGCGGTTCTCTTCGCCCCACTCGACGTTAACCGGCGCCGAGGTGTCGGGCAGGAAGCGGCGGAACGAGTTCACGTTCGGGGCAAACAGCGGCAGCACCACCGGGATGAACTTCTGCAGGCCGCCGACGTGGTTGAGGAACAGCTGGCTCATGCTGCCGTCTTCGTTGGAGAAGATGTTCTTCCCGGTGTGCACGTCGATGATGCTCTGGTGCAGGTGCATCGCACTGCCCGGCTCGCCGGTCATCGGCTTGGCCATGAAGGTGGCGGCGACGTTGTGCTTGAGCGCGGCCTCGCGCATGGTGCGTTTGAACACCAGGATCTGGTCGGCCAGCGACAGCGCGTTGCCATGACGGAAGTTGATTTCCATCTGCGCGGTGCCGTCCTCGTGGATCAGCGTGTCGAGGTCGAGGTTTTGCAGCTCGCACCAGTCGTAGACGTCTTCGAACAGCGGGTCGAATTCGTTGGCCGCTTCAATGGAGAACGACTGGCGGCCGGTTTCCGGACGGCCAGAGCGGCCGATAGGCGGCTGCAGCGGGAAGTCCGGGTCTTCGCAGCGCTTGGTCAGGTAGAACTCCATCTCCGGCGCCACGATTGGCTGCCAGCCCTTGTCGGCATAGAGCTTGAGAACCTTCTTGAGCACGTTGCGTGGCGACAGTTCGACCGGGTTGCCCTGCTTGTCGTAGGTGTCGTGGATCACCTGGGCGGTCGGCTCGATGGCCCAGGGCACGAGAAACACCGCGTTCTCGTCGGGGCGGCAGATCATGTCGATGTCGGCCGGGTCGAGCAGCTCGTAATAGATGTCGTCATCGACGTAGTCGCCGGTGACCGTCTGCAGCAGGACGCTCTCGGGCAGGCGCATGCCTTTTTCGGCAATGAACTTGTTGGTCGGCGAGATCTTGCCGCGGGTAATCCCGGTGAGGTCACTGATCAGGCATTCGACTTCAGTGATCTTGTGCTCTTTCAACCAATCGGTGAGCTGGTCGAGGTTGTTACTCATAAATACCTCAGGAGGTAAATGACCCGTCTCGCAGGTGAGCCGGGCGCTTTGACGCCGTAGCGTCAGTGTGTGCTGCCCAATGTGGCCAGGAGGTCCGCAGTAGACCGTCGCTGACATTCTGGATGGCGCTGTGCGCTAAAGCAAAAGGCAGGCGAGCGCCCAGCAGGCAGTTGGCTACCCGCCAATGCAGTAAGGCCGCTATAGTGAAGAAAGACTGAATTCGGGAGAGTGCCGATAACGCGCGGGACGGTCAGACCGTCAACTATTTCGCCCAGGGCGGCAGGGGCTGCCAGGGCATGCGCCAGGCGCTGCGTCAGACCACGGTTGTGGGACACGAGCGGGCCGATCTGCCTGGTGCAGACGGTGACGCCGTTTATCGGCAAGTGAGACATGTAACCCCCGGTATTATTGATGTTGTGGGTTGCAGCCGAGCTTAGCCTTGTTCATTTTTTTACACAACACCCCCGTAAAAAATAGAACACGGCCCGCTCAAGATCACCTTCGCCGGGAAGCTCACGCCCTTGTTGGCGCCCTAAATTGCAGCAAAAATGCCGCTTGAGTGCCCTTTTAGGGCATCATGGGGCTTGCTTGACTTAGGGCGGGCTTTCCGATTGACTGGACCTGCAAGCCCCCATTGATTGATATTTTTAACAACAAAGGTGTTGCATCATGTCGGTACCCCCGCGTGCCGTTCAGCTTAACGAAGCGAACGCGTTCCTTAAGGAACATCCTGAGGTTCTCTACGTTGACCTTCTGATTGCAGATATGAATGGTGTTGTGCGCGGCAAGCGCATCGAACGCACCAGCCTCCACAAGGTTTACGAGAAAGGCATCAACCTGCCGGCCTCCCTCTTCGCACTCGACATCAATGGCTCCACGGTCGAAAGCACCGGCCTGGGCCTGGACATCGGCGATGCCGACCGGATCTGCTATCCGATCCCGGGCACCCTGTCCAACGAACCTTGGCAAAAGCGCCCTACCGCGCAACTGCTGATGACCATGCACGAACTGGAAGGCGAGCCGTTCTTTGCCGACCCGCGGGAAGTCCTGCGCCAGGTCGTGAGCAAGTTCGACGAGATGGGCCTGACCATCTGCGCCGCGTTCGAGCTGGAGTTCTACCTGATCGACCAGGAGAACGTGAACGGCCGTCCACAGCCACCGCGCTCGCCGATCTCCGGCAAACGCCCGATGTCGACCCAGGTGTACCTGATCGACGACCTCGACGAATACGTCGATTGCCTCCAGGACATGCTCGAAGGTGCCAAGGAGCAGGGTATCCCGGCGGATGCCATCGTCAAGGAAAGCGCCCCGGCGCAGTTCGAAGTGAACCTGCACCATGTGGCCGACCCGATCAAGGCCTGCGACTACGCGGTACTGCTCAAGCGCCTGATCAAGAACATCGCCTACGACCATGAGATGGACACCACCTTCATGGCCAAGCCGTACCCGGGCCAGGCGGGCAATGGTCTGCACGTACACATTTCGGTGCTGGACAAAGATGGCAACAACATCTTCACCAGCGAGGATCCCGAGCAGAACGCCGCATTGCGCCACGCGATCGGCGGTGTGCTCGAGACCCTGCCAGCGTCAATGGCGTTCCTTTGCCCGAACGTCAACTCGTACCGCCGCTTCGGTGCGCAGTTCTACGTACCCAACTCGCCGAGCTGGGGCCTGGACAACCGGACCGTCGCGCTGCGCGTGCCAACCGGTACAGCCGACGCGGTCCGCCTGGAACACCGCGTAGCCGGTGCCGATGCCAACCCGTACCTGCTGATGGCAGCCGTGCTGGCCGGTGTTCACCATGGCCTGACCAACAAGGTCGAGCCGGGTGCGCCAACCGAAGGCAACTCCTACGAGCAGAACGAGCAGAGCCTGCCGAACAACTTGCGTGATGCGCTGCGCGAGCTGGACGACAGCGAAGTGATGGCCAAGTACATCGATCCGAAGTACATCGACATCTTCGTGGCGTGCAAGGAGAGTGAGCTGGAGGAGTTCGAACACTCCATCTCCGACCTTGAGTACAACTGGTACCTGCATACCGTTTAAGCAGGTCTTCAGGGCCTCATCGCCGGCAACGCCGGCTCCCACAGTAGTCGGCTTAAAGCTGACCCTGTGGGAGCCGGCCTTGCCGGCGATTGCTTTTAAAGGGCTTTTTCGAAGATCTTCGAATTGCGCTGATAGTTGTACAACGAGGCCCGCGCCGCCGGCAGCCGCTCGACCCCGCTCGGGGCAAAGCCGCGCTCGCGGAACCAGTGCGCGGTACGGGTAGTCAGCACGAACAGGGTGTTCAGGCCCATCTGCCGCGCCCGCACCTCGATCCGCTCCAACAGTTCATCCCCGCGCCCGCCGTGGCGATACTCCGGGTTCACCGCCAGGCACGCCAGCTCACCCGCCTTGGAATCGGCAATCGGGTACAAGGCCGCACAGGCGATCAGCATCCCGTCGCGCTCGACCACACTGAACTGCTCGATCTCGCGCTCCAGCACCTCGCGCGAACGCCGCACCAGGATGCCCTGCTCTTCCAATGGGCGAATCAGTTCCATCAAGCCACCCACATCCTCGATGGTCGCCTCGCGCACCTTCTCGAACTGCTCCTGCGCCACCAGCGTACCGCCACCGTCACGGGTGAACAGCTCGGTCAGCAGCGCGCCGTCCTCGCCATAGCTGACGATATGGCTGCGTGCCACGCCGCCACGGCAGGCCTCGGCCGCCGCATCCAGCAACTCGCCCTGGTAATCATTGCCCAGACGCTCCAGGTGCGCCGGCACCTGCTGCGGGCGCAATTCACGCACTAGCTTGCCATCGGCATCGATCAGGCCGCGTTCAGCGCCGAACAACAGCAGTTTGTCGGCTCCCAGCTCAATAGCTGCACGGGTAGCGACGTCTTCGCAGGCCAGGTTGAAGATCTCGCCGGTCGGCGAATAGCCCAGCGGCGACAGCAGCACGATGGAGCGCTCGTCGAGCAGGCGGTTGATACCCTTGCGGTCGACCCGGCGCACTTCGCCGGTGTGGTGATAGTCGACCCCTTCGACCACCCCGATTGGCCGCGCAGTGACCAGGTTGCCGGACGCCACGCGCAGGCGCGAGCCTTGCATCGGCGAGGCGGCAAGGTCCATCGACAGGCGGGCCTCAATCGTGATGCGCAGCTGACCGACGGCATCGATCACGCATTCCAGCGTGGCCGCATCGGTGATGCGCAGGCCGTGGTGATAGTGGGCACTGAGGCCACGGGCGTTCAGGCGGCTTTCGATTTGCGGGCGCGAACCATGCACCAGCACCAGGCGCACGCCGAGGCTGTGCAGCAGCACCAGGTCGTGGACGATATTGCCGAAGTTGGGATGATCGACCCCATCACCCGGGAGCATGACCACAAAGGTGCAGTCCCGGTGGGCGTTGATGTAAGGCGAAGCGTGACGCAGCCAATTGACGTATTCGGGCATAACCAGAGCCTGTAGAAAAAGGGACAAGAACGGAAAAGCACACAGCGCTCGAAGGGTTATCGTCGGAACAGGCTTGGCGTCACGCGCACTCTCCTCTTGGAAATAACGGATGGTCTCAGCGGGCAATTACCGGGCTGAGGCAATAATGTTCGATCAGTTCACGCACTAGACGCACAGTAGGCTGCAAGCGTGACATTTCAAGGTACTCGCCAGGCTGGTGGGCACAGGCGATATCGCCCGGGCCCAGCACCAGGGTCTCGCAACCCAGGCGCTGAAGATAAGGCGCTTCGGTGCCAAAGGCTACTGCTTCGGCGCGATGGCCGGTCAGGCGTTCAGCCACCCGCACCAGCTCAGCGTCGGCAGCTTGCTCGAACGGCGGTACTTCGGGGAACAGCGGCGCGTAGTCGATCTGCACCTGGTGCTGCTCGGCCAGCGGCGCCAGCTTGCTGCGGATGGCGGCGCGCAGGACTTCAGGGTCCATGCCCGGCAGGGGCCGCAGGTCGAACTCCAGGGCGCATTGACCGCAGATGCGGTTGGGGTTGTCGCCGCCATGAATGCAGCCGAAGTTCATCGTCGGCTGCGGCACGCTGAACTGCGCGTTGCTGTACTGCTGCTGCCATTGCCGGCGCAGGCCCATCAGCTCGCCCATCACCTGGTGCATGGCTTCCAGGGCGCTGTGGCCCAGGCTTGGGTCGGAGGAGTGGCCGCTGCGCCCGAGGATGTCGATGCGCTCCATCATCACGCCCTTGTGCAGGCGGATCGGCTTGAGCTGGGTCGGCTCACCGATCACCGCTGCCCGGCCCAGTGGGCGACCGGCCTCGGCCAGGGCGCGGGCGCCGGACATCGAGCTTTCTTCGTCGCAGGTGGCGAGGATCAGCAATGGCTGCTTGAACGGTTGGTCGAGCAGCGGCCGCACCGCTTCGATCACCAGGGCGAAGAAGCCCTTCATGTCGCAGCTGCCCAGGCCCACCCAGCGCCCGTCGACCTCGGTGAGCTTGAGCGGGTCGGTTTTCCACAGTTGCGGATCGTACGGCACGGTGTCGCTGTGCCCGGCCAGCACCAGCCCGCCCGGGCCACTGCCGAAACTGGCGAGCAGGTTGAACTTGCCGGGGGTGACTTGCTGAATGTCGCAAGCAAAGCCCAGGTCGCCGAGCCAGCCGGCGAGCAGGTCGATCACCGCGCGGTTGGACTGGTCCAGGCTCGGTTGGGTGCAACTGACCGAAGGCGCCGCGATCAGGGCGGCGAACTGGTCTTTGAGCGATGGCAACGGCATGCGCGTTCTCCTCGGTTCGAGGCCCATCATAGGGCCATCGGGCACCTGGAATAAACCGTCGGCGGCCGAGTCCTGTACACTGCACGGCCAAGACGCTCCCTGTCATCCGAGCCTGGATTACCCAGCAATGCACAAAGAAACCGAAATCAAACTGCGGGTCAGCCGCGAGACCCTCGCCGCGCTGCGCGACCACCCATTGCTGAAGAAGCGCAACAAGTCCGGCTGGCAGCAGCGTGAACTGCTCAATCAGTACTTCGATACCCCCGAGCGTGACCTGGCGGCGGCCAAGGTTGCCCTGCGCCTGCGCCGTGACGGCGACGTGGTCATCCAGACCCTCAAGACCCGCGGCCAGAGCGTTGCCGGCCTGTCCCAGCGCAACGAGCACGAGTGGGAGCTGGCCAAGGCCAAGCTCGACCTGAAGAAGCTCGACGACACCTGCTGGCCGGCCGAACTGGCCGAGCTGGACAAAAAGACCATCAAGCCGCTGTTCACCACCGATTTCACCCGCGAATACGCGGAAATCGCCTGGGGCCGTGGCAAGGCCAAGGTGGTGATCGAGGCGGCCCTGGACCTGGGCACCGTGATCGCCGGCAAGCACAAGGAAGAGATCTGCGAGCTGGAGCTGGAACTGCGCGAAGGCGAGCCTGAAGCCCTGCTGGAGCTGGCCGCGGAGCTGGCCGCCAAGCTGCCGCTGTTCCCTTGCGACATCAGCAAGGCCGAGCGCGGTTACCGCCTGCTCGACCCGAACAGCTACGCGCTGAGCCTGCCGGCTGCCGAGCTGAACGCCGAAATGCCGCTGGACGACGCGTTTGCCGCCCTCGCCTGGAAGCTGCTGGGTGCCAGCCAGCGTCTGGCTGAGCAATACCGTTTCAACGGCCACTGGCGCCTGCTGCAGGACTGGGTTCAGGCCCTGGCCGAACTGCGCGCCCTGGCCAGCAGCCTCGGCCAGGCCGCGCCGCGTACCACCACCCATGCCCTGCGTGCGAGCCTCGACGCCTTGCTGGAAGACTGGCGCCCGCTGGTGCAGTTCGGCAATGACGACGAAGACATCCGCCGTGCGGCACCTGAGCAGTTTGCCGAAGAGTTGCTGGACACCCGCTGGGGCCAGTTCTCCCTGGACACCTCGCGCTGGTTGCTGGCCCGTGGCTGGACCGTCGAGCGCAACAAGCGCGGCGACCGTCAGGGCGCTGCCCAGTTGGCCAACTGGCTGAACGTGTTGCTGGCGGATGAGGCCAAGGCGCTGAACCTGCCGCTGTACCATCGTCAGCCGGAAGACCTGGCTGAACAGCTGCCGCGTATCGAGCGCCTGCTGGCTTGGCTGCACCACGCTCGCCAAGTGCTGGAGAGCCCGGACCTGGACCGCCTGTTCGGTGAGCTGAACAAGCTGCACGAACTGGCCAACCTGCCGATCAGCGACGAAGTGGAAGCCGAGGTCCGTACCGAGGTGCTCGAAGCGCGTATCCATCAGGTGATGGCGGTGTTCCAGAGCCGTGGCTGGAAGCACCTGCTGCGCAAGTAAGTTAGGTGTTGTAGCCGCTGCCCAAAGGCTGCGCTGGAGCCTGCAGGGCTCCCCAAAAGGCGCCTGCGTTGCAGGCGAGCGCAGCCTGCCGGCAGCGGCTACAAATGCACAGGGCGCCCTGCGCCCGCGTCAAACCGGCAAACTCGTCGTGGACTTGATTTCAGACAAGGCCACGATCGAGTTGACCTCCTGGATCCCCGGCACCATCGACAACTTCTCGAAGAAGAACCGCTCGTAGGCTTCGATGTCCGAGGTGACGATGCGCAGCAGGAAATCCACTGCTCCCATCAGCACATAACACTCCAACACCTCAGGAAACTCACGAATCGCCTCGGTGAATTCGGCGAAGTTGGTCCTCCCGTGGGCGTTGAGTTTCACTTCGGCAAAGATCTGCGTGTTCAGGCCGATCTTCTTGCGGTCGAGCAAGGTCACCTGGCCACGGATCACCCCCTCCTCCTTGAGCCGCTGGATCCGCCGCCAACACGGCGACTGCGACAACCCCACCCGTTCGGCCACCTGTGCACTGGACAGCGACGCGTCCTCTTGCAGCAGGGCCAGAATGCGCCGGTCATAGACATCCAGCTCGCTTTGCATAATTAATCCTTTGTCTGCCACTCAGGCGAATAGTTTTATTCGAATGTTCGGCATATTGCCTGAACATAGCGAAAAAATGCCCAGCGGCACGTGTAAAAATTTCTCCATCATTTTTGGAGACCAGCATGAGCGCACTCGAACGCCTGGACAGCCCCGCCACCCCGTTACGTGCCGACGTCTGGGCAGCAAATGCCGCCCACGGCCCAGTCAACTACCGCCTGCTGGTGGAGGCCGAACCGGACAGCCTGTGCCGCGTGCTCAACCTGTTTGCCCTGCAGTTTCTGGTCCCGCACAGCCTGCACATGGAGCCGCAGGATGACCTGCTGGCCATCGAGCTGGGGATCGATGGCCTGAGCTGGCATCGCGCCGAAGTGATCGCTCAAAAAATGCGCAACCTGATCTGCGTGGCTGAAGTCGATCTGTTCGCCGCCACGTCAACGACGCGGCCCCTGGCGCGTTCGGCCTGATCTGGAAAAACCCGGTAATCCTTGCCGCCGTCGCCTGCCCGCCACGCCAGCTAGCCTGTGCAGACACGTGCCTGACTGCAAGGATGCACCATGCCCAGCCCCAGCCCCGACCGCCCATTGGCGCTCAGCGAGTTGCTGCATACGTTGCTTGAACAGCAGCGCATCAGCCCGGACGACTACCGGCAATGCCACGCCCCAACCGACGACAGCGTCCATCCCCTGGAGCAGATTGCCGCCCTCGGCCTGAACGACCGGCGCCGGCCCGGCCAGTCGCTCGACCTCGACACGCTCTGCGAATGGCTGGCCGAACAGGCCGGCCTGCCCTACCTGCGCATTGACCCGTTGAACCTCGACCTGGCCGGGCTCACCGGGCTCATGTCTGCCGCCTTTGCTCGCCGCCACGGCATTCTGGCCGTCGCGCAGGACGCCCACAGCGTCACCGTCGCCAGTGCCCAGCCGTTTGTCAGGGCCTGGGAGGCCGACCTTGGCCTGGTGCTCAAGCGCCGCATCCAGCGGGTGCTGGCGAGCCCCGCGCAGATCCGCCAGCTCAGCCAGGAATGCTTCCACCTGGCCCGCTCGATCAGCGGCGCCAGCCACCTGGACACGCCAGGTGAAGGGGTTGGCAACCTGGAGCAATTGCTGGACCTGGGCAACAACACCCACGAAGCCGATGCCAACGACGCGCATATCGTGAGCATCGTCGACTGGCTGTTGCAGTACGCCTTCGACCAGCAGGCCAGCGATATCCATATCGAACCGCGCCGCGACCAGGGGCGATTGCGGTTGCGCATCGATGGCGTGCTGCACGAGGTCTACCAGTTCCCGCCGCCGGTGACCCTGGCGGTGGTCAGCCGCCTGAAAAGCCTGGGGCGGATGAACGTCGCGGAAAAACGCCGGCCGCAGGATGGCCGGATCAAGACCAAGGCGCCGTCGGGCGATGAAGTCGAGTTGCGCCTGTCGACCCTGCCGACCACCTTCGGCGAGAAGCTGGTGATGCGCATCTTCGACCCGCGCCTGCTGCACAGCGACTTTCGCCAGCTGGGCCTGGACGGTGACGAATTGGAGCGCTGGCACGCCATGCTGCGCCAGCCCCACGGGATCATCCTGGTCACCGGGCCGACCGGCTCGGGCAAGACCAGCACGCTGTACACCACGCTCAAGCACCTGGCCACACCGCAGATCAACCTGTGCACCCTCGAAGACCCGATCGAAATGGTCGAGCCGGCGTTCAACCAGACGCAGGTGCAGCCGGGCATCGACCTGGGCTTTGCCAACGGGGTACGCGCCCTGCTGCGCCAGGACCCGGACGTGATCATGATTGGTGAGATCCGCGACCTCGAGACCGCACAGGTGGCGATACAGGCAGCACTGACCGGGCACCTGGTGCTCTCGACCTTGCACACCAACGATGCCTGCGGCGCCATCGGCCGCTTGCTGGAGCTTGGGGTCGCGCACTACCTGATTCGCGCCACGCTGGTGGGGGTGATGGCCCAGCGGCTGGTGCGCACGCTGTGCAGCGCATGCAAGGAGGCGCAGATGCAGGGGTATCGCGCGGTGGGCTGTCGCGTGTGCCGGCAAACCGGGTATCGCGGGCGCACCGGGCTGTATGAGCTGCTGAGCATGAGCCCGGCGCTCAAGACGCTGCTGCAGGCCGACACCGATCAACAGGCACTGCGTGAACAGGCCGCCCGGGAGGGCATGCGCAGCCTGCGCCTGAGCGGCGCGCAGAAGGTCGCGGATGGCCTGACCACGGTGGAAGAAGTGTTGCGGGTGGCGCCGTGAGGCGGGGAACTAGATCCGGGCAATTTGATCCAAGCTGGCATTGTCATCTCACCTGGAGCTTCACCGATGCGCCTCAAATTTGCAGTCGCCACCCTGGCCTTGCTGTCCCTGCCTGTTGGTTCCGCCATGGCCGACAGTTTCTGGCGCAATGTCATTTCTTCCGGCGCCACGACCGGCTCGACCTACCTGACCTTCAAGGACCACAAGCTGATCGTCGCGGCGCAGGATGATGCCGGCAGCTATGTCGCCAGCGAAGGCGCGATTCGCGGGCCTTACCTGGAGGCGGCGATGCAGAAGGTGCGGGCGGACAACCCTGGGTTGCAGGCCAGCGACATGGAGCTGGCGAATGCGATCCTGGCTAAAAATGCGCTAGCTGAGGCGCCTTGACAGCATCGCCGACAAGGCCGGCCCCCACAGGCTATGCATGCACTGAAGTGGCGCTGTGGGAGCTGGCCTTGCCAGCGATAGCGATCTAACGGTATTCCCCCACCGGCACACACGAACAGAACAGATTACGGTCCCCATACACGTTGTCGACCCGGTTCACCGCCGGCCAGTACTTGTGCATGCGCGCATGCGCGCTGGGCGCAATGCCCTGTTCGATGCTGTAAGGCCGCTCCCATATCCCCAGCACATCCGCCAGGGTATGCGGCGCGCGCTTGAGCGGGTTGTCCTCGGCCGGCCAGTTGCCCTTCTGCACCTCGGCGATCTCCGCGCGAATGCTCAACATGGCCTGAACAAAGCGGTCCAGCTCCGCCTTCGACTCACTCTCGGTCGGCTCCACCATCAAGGTGCCCGGCACCGGGAACGACATGGTCGGCGCATGGAAGCCATAGTCCATCAGGCGCTTGGCCACATCCTCCTCGCTAATCCCGGTCTGCGCCTTCAACGGCCGCAAATCCAGAATGCACTCGTGCGCCACGCGCTCGTTGCGCCCGCGATAGAGCACCGGGAACGCCCCGCCCAACTGCTGCGCCAGGTAGTTGGCGGAAAGGATCGCCACCTCGCTGGCATCGGCCAGCTGCGGCCCCATCATGGCGATATACATCCAGCTGATTGGCAAGATGCTCGCACTGCCCCACGGCGCCGCACTCACCGCCGTATTCTGCGGGTCGGGCCCTGGCACCGGCACCACCGGGTGGCTGGCCACGAACGGCGCCAGGTGCGCACGCACACCTATCGGGCCCATGCCCGGGCCGCCCCCACCATGGGGAATGCAGAAGGTCTTGTGCAAATTCATGTGCGAGACATCGGCGCCAATGTCCGCCGGCCGCGTCAGCCCCACCTGGGCATTGAGGTTGGCACCGTCCATGTACACCTGGCCGCCATGCGTGTGGATAACTTCGCAGATCTCGCTGATGCCCTCCTCGTACACGCCATGGGTCGACGGATAGGTCGCCATCAGGCACGACAGGCGCTCCCCCGCCGCCTTGGCCTTGGCCTTGAGGTCCTCCAGGTCGACGTTGCCGGCCTCGTCGCACTCGACGATTACCACCTGCATCCCGGCCATCTGCGCCGAGGCCGGGTTGGTGCCATGGGCCGAAGCCGGGATCAGGCAGATGTCACGCTGCGCCTGTTTGCGGCTGCGGTGGTATTTGCTGATCGCAAGCAAACCGGCGTACTCGCCCTGGGCCCCCGAGTTGGGTTGCATGCAGATGGCATCGAAGCCGGTGATCGTGCACAGCCAGCTCTCCAGCTCCTCGATCATCGCCTTGTAACCCTGGGCCTGCGCCAGCGGGACAAAGGGGTGCAGGCTGGCGAAGCCCGGCCAGGTGATCGGGATCATCTCGCTGCTGGCGTTGAGCTTCATGGTGCAGGAGCCCAGCGGGATCATCGACTGGTTCAGCGCCAGGTCCTTGTTCTCCAGCTGCTTGAGGTAACGCAGCATTTCGGTTTCGCTGTGGTGCAGGTTGAACACCGGGTGCGTGAGGAATGCCGAGCGGCGCAGCAGGGTTTGCGGAATCCCGGCGGGCAGGCTTTGACCATCCAGTTCGGTGATGTCCAGGCCGTGGTCGGCGCCCAGGAAGATGTCGAACAGGCGCAGCACCGTGCTCTCGTCACTGGTTTCGTCGAGGCTTACCCCCAGGTGCCCGCGCCCGAGGATGCGCAGGTTGATCTGCTGCGCTTCGGCGCTCTGGATGATCGCGGTCTGGGTGCCACCGACCTCAAGGGTCAGGGTGTCGAAGAAGTGCGCGTTGAGCCGACGCAGGCCCTTGCTCTGCAAGCCGGCCGCGAGGATGGTGGTCAGCCGGTGTACCCGCTGGGCAATCCGCGTCAGGCCCTCAGGCCCGTGATAGACGGCGTAGAAGCCGGCGATATTGGCCAGCAGCACCTGCGCGGTGCAGATGTTCGAATTGGCCTTCTCGCGGCGAATGTGTTGCTCGCGGGTTTGCAGGGCCATGCGCAGCGCCAGGTTGCCACGGGCGTCCTTGGACACGCCGATGATGCGCCCGGGCATCGCCCGCTTGAACTCGTCGCGGCAGGCAAAATACGCCGCGTGCGGCCCGCCATAGCCCATCGGTACGCCAAAGCGCTGGCTCGAACCCAGCACCACGTCGGCGCCCTGCTCACCCGGCGGGGTCAGCAGCACCAGGCTGAGGATATCGGCGGCCACGCAGGCGATGGCCTGCTGCTCGTGCAACTGGGCAATCGGCAAGCTCAGGTCGTGAACTCCGCCGTGGGTGTTGGGGTACTGCAGCAAGGCACCGAACACCTGATGCTGGCTGAGGTTGTCCAGCGAGTCGATCACCAGTTCGAAGCCGAAGCCTTCGGCGCGGGTCTGCAGCACCGAGAGCGTCTGCGGGTGGCAATGCTCATCCGCGAAGAACACATTGCTGCGCGACTTCGCCACGCGCTTGGCCAGCGCCATGGCTTCGGCGGCGGCTGTCGCTTCATCGAGCAGCGAGGCGTTGGCCAAATCCAGCCCGGTCAGGTCGATGACCATCTGCTGGAAATTCAGCAACGCTTCGAGCCGCCCTTGGGCGATCTCCGGCTGATACGGCGTGTAGGCGGTGTACCAACCCGGGTTTTCCAGCACGTTGCGCAAGATCACCGTTGGCGTCAGGGTGGCGTGGTAACCCATGCCGATCAGGCTGGTCCACTGCTGGTTCTGCTCGGCATAGCCGCGCAGCTTGGCCAGGGCGGCCTGCTCATCCAGCGCGGCCGGCAAGGCCAGCGCCCGGTTCAGGCGGATACCCGGCGGGACGGTCTGTTCGATCAGTTCACTGCGGCTGGCAACGCCCAGGGCGGCCAGCATGGACTGCTGCTCGGCAGCGTCCGGGCCGAGGTGGCGGCGCAGAAACGGGTTGGGGTCGTACAGTTGGCTCAGGGACGGCAACAAGGACATAGCGGCTCTCTCTTCCTAGACCAAGCCTCGAGGGGTCGAGGCTTATTGAGTCTAGGAAGGGTTTGCCGATCCTGCGGGAAAAACTACTCGCCGATGAAGGCTTTGTAGCCAGCAGCGTCCAGCAGATTCTCCAGCTCTGCCGGATTGCTTGGCTTGAGCTTGAAGATCCAGCTCTCGTACGGGCTTTCGTTCAGCGCTTCAGGGCTGTCGGCCAGCTCTTCGTTCACCGCGATCACTTCACCGCTGACCGGGGAGTAGATGTCCGAAGCGGCCTTGACCGACTCGACCACGCCAGCGGCGTCGCCAGCACTGAATACCTTGCCCACTTCAGCGAGCTCGACGAACACCACGTCGCCCAGGGCTTGCTGCGCGTGATCGCTGATGCCCACGGTGACGGTGCCATCGGCTTCCAGCCTGGCCCACTCGTGGCTCTCGGCGAAACGCAGGTCGGCGGGGATATTGCTCATTGTCATTGTCCTCAACAGGTCAGCGGTCGGCCCGCCGGAATAGGTTCAGATCAGGGTCTTGCCATGGCGCACGAAGGTCGGTTTGACCACCCGCACCGGGTACCACTTGCCACGAATTTCTACTTCGGCGCGGTCAGCAGTGGCCACCGGTACGCGGGCCAGGGCAATCGATTTGCTCAGCGTAGGAGAGAAACTACCACTGGTGATCTCCCCTTCGCCAATTTCCGCGATACGCACCACTTGATGCTGGCGCAATACACCGCGCTCTTCCAGCACCAGGCCGACCAGTTTCGACTGCACGCCGGCAGCCTGTTCGGCCTCCAGCGCTGCGCGCCCGACGAAGTCGCGCTCGGCCGGCTCCCAGGCGATCTTGCCGGCCAGGTTGGAGGTCAGTGGCGAATGCATTTCGTCGATGTCCTGGCCGTAGAGGTTCAGGCCGGCTTCCAGGCGCAGGGTATCGCGCGCACCCAGCCCGCTCGGGGCGATGCCGGCGCCGACCAGGTCGTTGAAGAAGGCCGGGGCTTGCTCGGCCGGCAGGTTGATCTCCAGGCCGTCTTCGCCGGTATAGCCGGTGCGGGCAATGAACCAGTCGCCATCGGCGCGGCCTTCGAACGGCTTGAGCTCACGGATCAGCTCGGCACGCGGGGCACTGACCAGCTCGGCCACCTTCTCGCGGGCATGCGGCCCCTGGATGGCAAGGATCGCCAGCTCCTCGCGCTCGATGACCTCTACGTCGTGACCCACCTTACGGGTTCTTAGCCAGACCAGGTCCTTGCCGCGCGTTGCGGCGTTGGCCACCAGGCGATAGCCACCTTCGGTGCGATAGACCAGCAGGTCGTCGATGACTCCGCCCTGCTCGTTGAGCATGGTGCTGTAGAGGGCCTTGCCGGTTTCACTCAGGGTTGCCACATCGTTGGCCAGCAACTGACGCAGCCAAGGCGTGGCCTGGCTACCGGCGATGTCGATGACGGTCATATGCGAAACGTCGAAGACCCCGCAGTCGCTGCGCACCTGATGGTGCTCCTCGACTTGCGAGCCGTAATGCAAAGGCAAATCCCAACCGCCAAAATCGACCATCTTGGCGCCGAGCGCCAAATGCAGGTCATAAATAGGCGTGCGCTGTCCCATGGGTTTCTCCTTCCGGGCGTGGCCAGGCTACGGCTTACGGCAGCAGATTTCAGCTACCCGGTCAGTCGACCGTCCGCAGAATGCCGCGCATTGTAGCCGCAAGGGAGCAGGCTGGCACCCTCAGCGATGTTGACCAGGGTGACGGGCCGATCGCCGTATCAGGCCGATGACCGGTAGCAGGCCGACCAGCACCAGGCTTAGCGCCGGCAACGAAGCACGCGCCCACTCGCCTTCACTGGTCATCTCGAACACCCGAACCGCCAGCGTATCCCAGCCGAACGGGCGCATCAGCAGGGTCGCCGGCATTTCCTTGAGCACGTCGACGAACACCAGCAAGGCGGCGCTCAGCGCACCGGGCACCAAGAGCGGCAGATACACCTTGAAAAACAAACGTGGGCCGCCGACCCCGAGGCTGCGCGACGCTTCCGGCAACGAGGGGCGGATGCGCCCCAGGCTGTTTTCCAGCGGGCCAAAGGCCACGGCGATGAAACGCACCAGGTAGGCCAGCAGCAAGGCCGACAGGCTGCCCAGCAGCAATGGCCGGCCGGCGCCGCCGAACCAGCTGGACACAGGGATGACCAGTTCGCGGTCCAGATAGCTGAAGGCAAGCATGATCGACACGGCCAGCACCGAGCCCGGCAATGCATAGCCGATATTCGCCAGGCTGACCCCGGCGCGAATGCCGCGCGTTGGCGCCTGCCGGCGGGCGAAGGCCAGCACCAGGGCGGCGCTCACCGTGATCAACGCGGCCATGCTGCCCAGGTAGAGGGTATGCAGGACCAGGTCGACATAGCGCTCGTCCAGGTCGAAACGGCCGCGCTGCCAGCACCAGGCGAGCAATTGCAGCATCGGGATGACAAAGGCGCAGGCAAACACCAGCAGGCACCAGCCGCTGGCGGCAAACGCCTTGATCCCGCGCAGGTGATACAGCGCCTCGCCGCGCGGTCGCTCATTGCTGCCGCGTACCGCACCACGTGCCCGGCGTTCGCCGTAGAGCAGCACCATCACCACCAGCAACAGCAAGCTGGCCAGCTGTGCGGCGCTGGACAGGCTGAAGAAGCCGTACCAGGTCTTGTAGATGGCCGTGGTGAAGGTATCGAAGTTGAACACCGAGACCGCACCGAAGTCGGCCAGGGTCTCCATCAGGGCCAGCGCCACGCCGGCGCCAATGGCCGGGCGGGCCATCGGCAAGGCCACCCGCCAGAACGCTTGCAGCGGAGTTTGCCCAAGCGCCCGCGCGGCTTCCATCAGGCCCTTGCCCTGGGCCAGGAAGGCGTTGCGCGCGAGCAGGTAGACGTAGGGGTAGAACACCAGCACCAGCACCGTGATCACCCCGCCGGTGGAACGTACGCGGGGCAGGCGCATGGGGCCGAACCATTCGCGCAGCAGGGTTTGTACCGGGCCGGAGAAGTCCAGCAGGCCGACGAAGACGAAGGCCAGGACATAGGCAGGAATGGCGAAGGGCAGCATCAGCGCCCAGTCGAGCCAGCGCCGGCCGGGGAATTCGCAGAGGCTGGTCAGCCAGGCCAGGCTTACCCCCAGCAGCGTGACGCCGACCCCGACACCCAGCACCAGGGTCAGGGTGTTGCCCAGTAGCCGGGTCATCTGGGTGTCGAGCAGGTGCGACCAGATTTGCAGGTCGATGCTTTGCCAGGACAGCACCAACACGCTCAGGGGCAACAGCACCAGGGCAGCGAGGGTGTAAACCAGGGGGTACCAGCGGCGTTGGGCGGGGTGGGCCAAAACGGATGTTCTCTATGGGCAAGGTTGCGACCGCGAGGCGGTCGATCGCCGGCAACGCCGGCTCCCACAGAGACCTCAATGTGGGAGCTGGCATTGCCAGCGATGGGGCCCGACAGGGCCCCCGGAAGGATAAAGCCTTGCGCTTAGTTCCAGCCAGCCCGATCCATCAAGCGAATCGCTTCGGCCTGGCGCTTGCCGGCCATTTCCACCGGAATGCTGTCAGCCTTGAAGTTGCCCCAGGCCGCCACTTCTTCCGAAGACGCGACTTTCGGGTTGGCCGGGAACTCCTGATTGATACCGGCGAACATCTTCTGCGCCTCTTCACCGGTCATCCACTCGACCAGCTTGATCGCCGCCTCAGGGTGCGGGGCATGCTTGGTCAGGCCGATGCCCGAGAGGTTCACGTGCACGCCACGGTCACCCTGGTTAGGCCAGAACAGCTTGACCGCCAGCTTTGGGTTGTCCTTGTGCAGACGCCCGTAGTAGTAGGTGTTGACGACGCCCACGTCGCACTGGCCAGCATTGATTGCCTGCAGCAGCGCGGTGTCATCGGAGAACACGTCCGTGGACAGGTTGTTCACCCAGCCCTTGATGATCTCTTCGGCTTTCTTCTCGCCATGGGTTTCGATCAGGGTGGCCGTCAGCGACTGGTTGTAGACCTTCTTCGCCGTGCGCAGGCACAGGCGGCCTTCCCACTGCTTGTCGGCCAGGGCCTCGTAGGTGGTCAGCTCTTCAGGCTTGACCCGCTCGGTGGAGTAGGCGATGGTCCGCGCACGTACGCTCAAACCGGTCCAGTCACCGGAGGAGGCACGGTACTGCTTGGGAATATTGGCGTCGATGACCGCCGACTTGATCGGCTGGAGGATGCCCATCTGCTCGGCCTGCCAGAGGTTGCCGGCATCCACGGTGAGCAGCAGGTCGGCGGTGGCATTGCTGCCCTCGGCCTTGATGCGCTGCATCAGCGGCGCTTCCTTGTCGGTGATGAACTTGACCTTCACCCCGGTCTTGGCGGTGTAGGCATCGAACACCGGCTTGATCAGCTCGTCGATACGCGAGGAGTAGACCACTACCTCATCCGCTGCCTGGGCAGTGCCGCCGAACAGGGTGAGTGCCAGGGCGGCGAGTAAGTGCTTGCGGGGCAACATGATAGCGGTCCTCGGTATGCAAGAGAGGTGCAAATGGTAGTGAATGCCATTTGCCTTCTCAACCGAACACCGAACGGAAGGATTACCGGATGTTGCGGGCCACTCAGGCCCGCGCCAATTCCGGCAGGTCGCCGCTCAGGCCCAAGGCCTGGCGGACAAACAACGCCTTGGCTTCCGGCAGTTGCTCGACCCATTTCAAACCGCTGTTGCGCAACCAGCGCAGCGGCAGCGGATCGGCCTGGAACAGCCGCTCGAAGCCTTCCATCGCGGCCATCAATGCCAGGTTGTGCGGCATGCGCCGACGCTCATAGCGGCTCAGCACGCGGACATCGGCCAGGCGCTCGCCGCGCTCATAGGCGTGCAGCAGCTCTTCGGCGAGTACCGCAGCGTCGAGGAAACCCAGGTTCACGCCCTGCCCGGCCAGCGGGTGAATGGTGTGGGCGGCGTCACCGATCAGCGCCAGGCCCTCGGCGACATAGCGCTTGGCGTGGCGCTGACGCAGCGGTACGCACACCCGTGGGTCGGCTTCGAGTACGTCGCCCAGGCGACCTTCAAACGCCCGCTCCAGCGCTGCGCAGAACTCGGCATCCGGCAAGGCCATCAGACGCTCGGCCTGCTCCGGGGTGGTCGACCAGACAATCGAGCACCACTCCTGCTTGCCATCACGGGCCAATGGCAGGAACGCCAGTGGACCGTCATCGGTGAAGCGCTGCCAGGCCGTAGCCTGGTGCGCCTTGGCGCAGCGCACGCTGGTGACGATGGCGTGGTGCAGATAATCCCATTCGCGGGTTTCGCAGCCGGTCAGGCGACGCACCGCCGAGTGCGCGCCATCGGCGGCGATCACCAACGGCGCACGCAGGGTGCGGCCATCGGCCAGGGTCAGCAGCCAGTCATCGCCGGAGCGACGCATCTGCTCCAGCCGGGCGTTGGCCAGCAGGCCGATTTCGCTGTCGTGCAGGCGCTCCAGCAGGCCGTCCTGCACCACGCGGTTCTCGACGATGTGCCCGAGTACTTCGGCATGCACGCTGGCGGCCGAAAAATGAATCTGCCCGGTGCCGCTGCCGTCCCACACATGCATGTCCGAGTACGGGCTCAGGCGCCGCTCGCTCATGCCCTGCCAGGCGCCAAGGCGCTCGAGGATGCGCTGGCTGGCAGCCGACAAGGCGCTGACACGCGGCTCGAACGGTGCATCGACGTCAAACGGCTTGACCGTCATCGGGCTGCCGTCGAGCAGGAGAATCTCCAGGCCACTGTGCTGCAAGGCCAGGGCCAGGGCGCTGCCGACCATACCGGCACCGACAATCAACAGATCTGCGCGCATTTCCATGCTTTAAGCCTGTCTCGCGGGCGGCCGAAGCCGCTGATAAAAGAAAGAAGGGGTCATGCCTTGCCTTGCAGGTCCGGGCGGGTGCCCAGGCCCATCGCCTGGCGGGCGAACCAGCGTTTGGCCGGCGGCAGCAGGTCCAGGCCCAGCAGGCCAAGGTTGCGCCCGGTGGCCAGCAACGGCTGGGAAGTACCGAACAACCGCGTGACCTGGTCGGAGAAGCCGACGGTCAGTTCCTGGTCCAGCCGCTGGCGTTCGAGGTACGCCTGCAAGGTGGCGAAGTCGCCCGGACGCTCAGGCCCGGTGAGCAAGGCATCGGCCAGCGACTGCACATCACGCAGCGACAGGTTGAAGCCCTGCCCGGCAATCGGGTGCAGGCTGTGCGCGGCGTTGCCCAGCACCACCAGGTGCGGGCGCACCTGCTCCTGGGCTTCGACCAGGGTCAGCGGGTAGAGATGCCGCGCGCCAACCTGGCGCAAGGCGCCCAGGCGATAGCCAAATGCGTCCTGCAACTCGCTGAGGAAGCTGCGTTCATCCAGCGCGGCGAGGCGCTTGGCGTCCATCCCGACGCGGGTCCAGACCAGCGCGCAGCGGTTTTCCGGCAGCGGCAGCAGGGCCATCGGGCCGTCGTCGGTGAAGCGTTCGAAGGCTTGCCCGCAATGGGCTTCGCTTGGGGTGATATTGGCGATCAACGCGCTCTGGTTGTAGGGCCGCTGACGCACATGGATGCCCAGTTGCTCGCGCAGGCCGGAGCGGCCGCCATCAGCGAGCACGGCCAGGTCGCACTCCACAACGGTTTCATCGTTCAGCGACAGCCGGTAGCCGTCTTCGAGCACCTGCATGGCGGTGACTTCGGCCGGGCAGCGCCAACTGACCACCTCGGCATCCAGGCCTTGCCACAGGCATTGCCCGAGCCAGGCGTTCTCGACCACGTAACCCAGGGCCGGCACGCCTTCCTGGAGCGCATCCAGGCGGGTGGCGCCAAAGCGGCCACGGTCGGACACCTGGATCTGCCGGATCGGCTCGGCGCGGCGGCTGATCGCCTGCCACAGGCCAAGGCGTTCATAGATTTGCCGGGTGCCAAAGGACAGCGCCGAGGAGCGCGCGTCGTAGCTGGGCTGGAAGCTGTCGCCGGGGGCGAACGGCTCGATCAGCAGGATCTTCCAGCCACGCGCCTTGGCCCCGGCCTGCAGGGCCAACGCCAGGCTGGCACCGACCAGACCGCCACCAATGATCGCCAGATTGACCCGGTTCATGCCGCCTCGCTTCGCGCGGCAGCCATCAAGGCTTCGATTTCAGCGACCGTCTTCGGCACGCCGGAGGTGAGGATTTCACAGCCCTGCTTGGTTACCACCACGTCGTCCTCGATACGTACGCCAATGCCGCGCCATTTTTTCGCGACGTTCTGGTTGTCCGGGGCAATGTAGATGCCCGGCTCGACCGTCAGGGCCATGCCCGCTTCAAGCACGCGCCACTGGCCGCCGACCTTGTATTCGCCCACATCATGCACATCCAGCCCCAGCCAGTGCCCGGCGCGGTGCATGTAGAAGGCACGGTAGGCCTCGCTTTCAATCAATTCCTCGAGCTTGCCCTTGAGCAGGCCCAGCTCAACCAGGCCCTGGGTGATGACCTGCACGGTCGCCTCGTGGGCATGGTTCCAGTGCTTGCCCGGGGCGATCACTGCAAATGCCGCTTCCTGCGCCTTGAGCACCAGTTCGTAGATCGCCTTCTGTTCCGGCGAGAACCTGCCGCTGACCGGGAAGGTGCGGGTGATGTCGCTGGCGTAGCAGTCGATCTCGCAGCCGGCGTCGATCAGCACCAGGTCGCCGTCCTTGAGCGGTGCGTTGTTCTCCTGGTAATGCAGGATGCAGCTGTTGCGCCCCGCCGCGACGATCGAGCCATAGGCCGGCATCCGCGCCCCGCCCTTGCGGAACTCGTAGTCCAGCTCGGCTTCCAGGCTGTACTCATGCAGGCCGGCACGGCAGGCCTGCATGGCCCGCACATGGGCTCGCGCCGAGATCGCTGCCGCTTCGCGCATGACCTTCACTTCCGCCGCCGATTTATACAGGCGCAGGTCGTGCAGCAGATGATCCAGGGCAACGAATTCGTTCGGCGGCTGGGAACCCATGCCGGCCTTGGAACGGATCAGGTTGATCCACTCCATCAGGTGGCGGTCGAACTCGGCATTGCTGCCCATCGCCGAATACACCCGGTCGCGGCCTTCGATCAGGCCGGGGAGGATGTCGTCGATGTCGGTGATCGGGAACGCGTCGTCGGCGCCAAAGTCGCGGATGGCGCCTTCCTGGCCAGCGCGCAAGCCATCCCACAGCTCACGCTCGGGGTTGCGCTCGCGGCAGAACAGCACGTACTCGCCGTGCTCGCGGCCGGGGATCAGGGCGATCACCGCCTCGGGCTCGGGGAAGCCGCTCAGGTACTGGAAGTCGCTGTCCTGGCGGTACACATGCTCGACGTCGCGGTTGCGGATAGCCACTGCGGCGGCGGGCAGGATAGCGATGCTGTTGGGTTCCATCTGCGCCATCAGCGCCTTGCGGCGCCGGGCGTATTCCGCTTTCGGGATATGGATTACTGGCACGAGGAACCCCTGTTCGGCATCAGTGCAAGGAAGGCTTGGCGGCAGGCGCTGCCGGCTTGGTCAGCTCGGTGAACAGCAGCAACGGCGCGATGCGTACGTACTCCATGACTTCCATGTAGTCGTTCTCGCCTTCGTCGGATTCTTCAAGCGCGTCCTGGATCTGCGAAATGGCATCCAGATCGCCCAGTACTTCCCTGGCTTCGGCGCTCAGCACCAGGCCACCGGAGTTCAGGCCAAAGCCGCTGAGGAAGCCCTGGCACCACTGGCCAAGTGCTTCGGCACGCTGGGTCAGTGGCAGCTCGTCACCCGGCAGCAGCAGCACGACAGTGATATCGTCGCCGGTGAGTTCGCCCTTGACCATCTCTTGAAGACCGATCAAAGCGTTACGAACGTTGTCTGAAGGTTCGTTCTCGAGCAGTTCGCTGGCATCGGCCAGCCAGCTCTCGGCATCGAAGCCGGCGCCGGCACAGCTGCGCCCGAGCAACAGCCCGTGCAGTTCTGCAGGAGAAACAGGATGCCCGTTGCTGGACAGCAAGGTGGCGAAAGCGGTGTACGGCGAATTGGTATTGGGCATGGGCAGCTAGGCGCCAGACGGCGCAATGTCTAGAATGAAGACCTTGTATCCTAGCACCGGCAGGCGCGCCAAGACCATCGACGCAGCCAACTCGCGACGAGGCGGTGCAAGGAACGCCGGGGCAACCACCAGTCAGACGAATCGAGTGGCAAGCAATGCAAGAGAACGAGCTGCAAGCGCTGATGGGCCGGTTCGAACTGCTGATTGAGCGGGTCGAGCAACTTAAACGGCAAAACGCACTCCTATTAGCTCAGGAAAAATCCTGGCGTGAGGAGCGCGCCCACCTCATCGAAAAAAACGAAGTCGCGCGGCGTAAGGTCGAATCGATGATTTTGCGGCTCAAGGCCCTGGAGCAAGACTCATGAGTTCAAGCAATAGCGTCACCGTTCAGATCCTCGACAAGGAATACTCGATCATCTGCCCGCCCGAAGAGCGCAGCAACCTGGTCAGTGCCGCACGCTACCTGGACGGCAAGATGCGCGAGATCCGCAGCAGCGGCAAAGTCATCGGCGCCGACCGCATCGCCGTGATGGCCGCGCTGAACATCACCCACGACCTGCTGCACAATCAGGAACGCCCCGAGGTACAAGGTACCGGCGCCACCCGCGAGCAGGTCCGCGACCTACTCGAACGCGTGGATGCGGCCCTCTCCGACGATCCGGATGCAAAATCGAACTGAGTTTCGGGTATACTCTCGCCACTCCCTGGAGTGCTTGCCAGTCGGTCATGTCCCTGAGCCGATACGCACAACCACGGGGGTTGCACGTGGGGCCGGTGTGCATGTCCGCTTGACGGAAAGCCTTAACGCCTCCTGCAATCTCCACCTTGAACTTTCGGGTTCAAGGGCTACACCGACAGCGGTTCGTCGGGGAGCCTGTTTTTGATTGCCCACGCCCTTTTCTCCTGCGCGTGGGTACCCGAGTTGCCACCCCGCGTGGCAGCCGCCCAGGGACCGCCCGTGCCATGACCGACACCGCGCCGCTCACCCGCCCCCAGCTTCGCCGCCTGCTGCGCAACGCCCGCCGCGCCTTGAGCCCGGCCGAACAACGTCTGGCTGCGCAGGGGTTGTACCGGCAACTGGCGCAGCACCCACTGTTCCGCCGCGCCCGGCATATCGCCCTGTACCTGCCCAACGACTGCGAGATCGACCCGCGCCTGTTGCTGCGTGAAGCCCAGCGCCGCGGCAAACGCACCTACCTGCCAGTGCTGCACGCCTGGCCGAAGACCAAGATGGCGTTCCAGCGTTTTGAGCACGGTGAAGCGCTGCGCCCCAACCGCTTCCGTATTCCGGAACCACGGGTGAACCTGGCCCGGCAACGACCGGTATGGGCGCTGGACCTGATTTTGCTGCCGCTGGTGGGGTTCGACGAAGAAGGTGGGCGCTTGGGCATGGGCGGCGGCTTCTATGACCGCAGCCTGGCCTATCAAGGCCGGCGCAAGGCCTGGAAGAAACCCCTGCTCCTGGGGTTGGCCCATGAATGCCAAAAGGTCGAGCAACTGGCGCAGGCCAGTTGGGATGTACCGTTGCAAGGCACGGTATCAGACAAGGGATGGTACCTGGCGCCCTGAGCAGGCCGCCATTTCACTCAACGCTTGGCAGGTGTGATCGGCAGTTCGTAGGCGGTGGTGTCGACTTTGCGCTCCCAAAGGCTTTGCGCATAGCCAGTGGTGACCACGCCGATGCCGAACAGAAAGACCAGTATCCACAGCAAATCCGGTTTGCGATTCATCGATTGCCCCCCTCAGGCAAACTGATCACGATGACAGCAACGGTTTTTTTATAGGCCGTGCAGCAGCGTCAAGCTTAAAATCCCGGCATTCTCCGACAACCTGCGGCATCACGCAAACGTTGACGCCAACCGGCCGTCGGTTTCATGCAACAGCTTATTACGAACCCAGGCAGGAGCTGAATCCATGGCCTATTGGCTAATGAAATCCGAACCCGACGAGCTCTCGATCAAGGACCTCGCCAAACTCGGCGAAGCCCGTTGGGATGGGGTACGCAACTATCAGGCACGCAATTTCATCCGCGCCATGGCCGTGGATGACGCGTTCTTCTTCTATCACTCCAGCTGCCCCGAGCCGGGCATCGCCGGGATCGCCCGCATCACCGCTGCGGCCTACCCCGACCCGACTGCGCTCGACCCGCAAAGCCACTATTTCGACGCCAAGGCCAGTACCGAGAAGAACCCCTGGAGCGCCGTCGACGTGGCCCATGTCGAAACCTTCAGCAAGGTGCTGGGCCTGGGCTACCTGAAGCAGCAGAGCGTGCTGGCGGAACTGCCACTGGTGCAAAAAGGTAGCCGTCTGTCGGTGATGCCGGTGACCGCCGAGCAGTGGGCGGCGGTACTCGCCCTGCGCTAAACGGGGTAGGATGCCCGCTCGTTTGACACGTATCAAAACGCCAAGGTCGGCGAAACGTCACACTCTGACGCTACTGCAGCTGGATGCTGAACACCATGTCGATGAGCCAACACACCCCCAAACTCTTCGCTGGCGCGCTGATCGCGCTGCTGCTGGCGGCCGGTGGCCTGGGCTACTGGAAATCACTGCATGACCGCCTGCCCGAGGGCCTGCACCTGGGCAACGGCCGGCTTGAAGCCACCGAAGTGCAGATCGCCAGCAAAGTCCCCGGGCGCCTCGCCGAGGTGCTGGTGGATGAAGGTGACACGGTCACCCAGGGCCAACTGCTCGCCCGTATCGACACCCGCACCCTCGAAGCCCAGCGCACCCAGGCCGAAGCCGAGGTGCTGCGTGCCCGCGAGAACTTCGCGGCAGCCCAGGCCAACGTGCAACTGCGCCAGAGCGAGCAATTGCTGGCCAGCCAGGAGCTCAAGCGTGTGCGCGAACTGCACCTGCGCAAGTACGCCAGCCAGCAACTGCTCGACCAGCAGCAGGCACGCTTCGACACCAGCAACTCCGCCGTGGTCGCCTCCCGCGCGCAATTGGGCGCGATCAAGGCGGCCATTGGCGCAGCCCAAGCCCAAGTGGCACAACTGACCAGCGAGATCGACGACAGCAGCCTGCGCGCGCCAATCAACGGCGTGATCCAGCTGCGCCTGGCCGAGCCTGGCGAAGTGCTGGGTGCCGGTGGCCGGGTGTTGCTGTTGATCGACCCCAACGACCAGTACATGAACCTCTACCTGCCCGCCTCCACCACCGGCAAGCTGACCGTGGGCGACGAAGCGCGCATCGTGCTCGATGCCCTGCCCGAGCAGGCGCTGCCGGCCAAGGTCACGTTCGTCGCCGCCAAGGCGCAGTTCACCCCCAAGCAGGTGGAAACCCGTGATGAACGGCAGAAGCTGGTGTTCCGCGTGAAACTGCGCCTGAGTGAGCCCAGCGCGGTGCCGCAGGCCAAGCCCGGCATGCCCGGCGCCGGCTATGTGCGCACGGCCCCCGTGGACTGGCCGGCCAACCTGCAATGACCGCCCCGGCGCTGAAGGCCAGCGGGCTGTGCCACCGCTATGGCACGCTCGAGGCCCTGCGCGACATCGCCTTCGAACTGCCGCCCGGCACCCGCTGCGGGCTGATCGGCCCGGATGGCGCGGGCAAATCCAGCCTGCTCGGGTTGATCGCCGGGGTGAAGAAGCTGCAAGCCGGCGAGCTTGAGGTGCTCGGCGGCTCGATTCGCCAGCGTCGCCACCGCAACAGCCTCTACCCGCGTATCGCCTTCATGCCCCAGGGCCTGGGCGGCAACCTGTACGCGGAACTGTCGATCAGCGAGAACATCCGTTTTTTCGCCACGCTCTTCGGCCTGTCGCGCGCCGAGTGCGAGCAACGCATGCACGCGCTGTTGATCGCGACCGACCTGGAGCGCTTCGCCGAGCGCCCGGCCGGCAAGCTGTCGGGCGGCATGAAGCAGAAGCTCGGGCTGTGCTGTGCGCTGATCCACGAGCCGGACTTGCTGATCCTCGACGAACCCACCACCGGCGTCGACCCGCTGTCGCGCCGGCGCTTCTGGGAGTTGGTCGAGCAGGTGCGTGGTGAACGCCCGCAACTGACCCTGCTGGTCGCAACCGCCTACATGGAAGAGGCCGAGCAGTTCGAACACTGCCTGATGCTTGATCGCGGCACGCTGATCGCCGCCGGGCTGAGCCATGAGCTGGCCGGCGTGACGGCCAGTGGCAAGCTGGACGAAGCCTTCACTCACTTCCAGGGGGATCGCACGCATGACGCGCAACCCTTGCAGATCCCGCCGCGTACGCTGGGTGATGGCGAGATCGCCATCGAGGCGCATGAACTGACCCTGCGTTTCGGCGATTTCACCGCCGTGAACAAGGTCAGCTTCGCCATTGGCCGTGGCGAGATTTTCGGCTTCCTGGGCTCCAACGGCTGCGGCAAGACCACCACCATGAAGGTCCTGACCGGGCTGATGCCGGCCACAGAGGGCAGCGCCAAGCTGCTCGGCCGGCCGGTGAATGCCAAGGACCTGGCCACGCGCAAGCGGGTCGGGTTCATGTCACAGAGCTTCTCGCTGTATGGCGAGTTGAGTGTGCGCCAGAACCTGGAGTTGCATGCCCGCCTATTCGACCTACCCAAGGCTGACAGCGGCCCACGCATTGCCGAGCTGATCGAGCGTTTCGACCTGGGCGAGATCGCCGACCAGCAGTCCGGTGGCTTGCCATTGGGTTTGCGCCAGCGCCTGTCGCTGGCGGTGGCGGTGCTGCACCGCCCGGAAGTGCTGATCCTCGACGAGCCGACTTCCGGCGTCGACCCGGCGGCCCGTGACGACTTCTGGCGGCTGTTGATCGAGCTGTCGCGGGATCAGGGGGTGACGATCTTCCTGTCCACCCACTTCATGAACGAGGCGCTGCGCTGCGACCGTATTTCCCTGATGCATGCGGGGAAGGTGCTGGCCTGTGATACCCCGGCGGCGCTACAGCGCCAGTTCGAAGGCGACACCCTGGAGGATGCCTTCGTCCGCTGCCTGGAGCAGGCCCAGGGTACTGCCGAACCTAAACCACCCCTGTGGGAGCCAGCCTTGCCGGAGATGGTGCCACTGATCGCTGGCAAGGCCAGCTCCCACAAGGATAATCCGCGCCCTCAAGGCACCGGCTTCAGCTTCGTACGCCTGTTCGCCGTCGCCACCCGCGAGGGCAAGGAACTGCTGCGCGACAAGGTGCGCCTGGCCTTCGCCCTGCTCGGCGCGCTGTTCATGATGGTGATCTTCGGCTACGGCATTTCGCTGGACGTGGAAAACCTCGCCTTCGCCGTCTACGACCAGGACCAGAGCCCACAAAGCCGCACCTACCTGGAAGCCTTTCGCGGCTCGCGCTACTTCGCCGAACAAGCCCCCGTCCGCGACGCCAGGCAGATGCACCAGCGCTTGCAGCGCTCGGAAATCAAGCTGGCCCTGGAGATCCCGCCAGGCTTCGGTCGCGACCTGTACGCCGGGCGCCAACCCATCGTGGCTGCCTGGCTCGACGGCGGCATGCCGTTTCGCGCCGAAACCAGCCGCAACTATGTCGAAGCCGTGCACCAGGCCAACCTCGAACAACTGGCAACCCTGAGCAGCCCCGCGCAAGCCCGGCAAACCCCGGTAAAGCTGGAAACGCGCTTTCGCTACAACCAGGACGTGGTCAGCGTCAACGCCATCGGCCCAGGGGTGATGGCGCTGATCCTGGCCTTCATTCCGGCCATGCTCACGGCCCTGGGCATCGTGCGCGAAAAAGAACTCGGCTCGATCACCAACTTCTACGCCACCCCGCTGACCCGCCTGGAGTTCCTGCTCGGCAAGCAAGCGCCGTATCTCGCCGTCAGCCTGGTCAACCTGGCGCTGCTGGTGGCGATGAACCGCTGGCTATTCGGCGTGCCGTTCAAGGGCAGCCCGCTCGCGCTGGCCTGTGGCGGTGTGCTGTACCTGCTGGCAACCACCAGCCTGGGCCTGCTGATCTCGGCCTTCACCCGCACGCAGATCGCCGCGATCCTCGGCACCATGATCCTTACCAGCCTGCCGACCATCCAGTTCTCCGGGCTGATCGTGCCGCGCTCGTCACTGGACGGCTCGGCAGCACTGATGGGCCAGCTGTTCCCGGCCGGCTACTTCCTCGACATCGCCGTCGGCACCTTCACCAAGGCCCTGAGCCTGCGTGAGCTGTGGCCGCAGTGCCTGGCGCTGCTGGGGTTCTTCCTTGGTTTCACCGGGTTGAGCCTGGTCATGCTGAAGAAGCAGGAGGCCTGACCATGCACAGACTCAACCACACCCTGCGCCTGGGCCTGAAAGAGCTGACCAGCCTGCGCCACGACAGCGTGCTGCTGCTGTTCCTGCTTTATGCCTTCAGCGTGGCCATCTACATGCCGGCCGCAGGCTCGGTGATCGGCGTACACAACGCCAGTGTCGCGGTCATCGACGAAGACCACAGCCACGTTTCGCGCAAGCTCGGCGAAGCGCTGCAACCGCCCGAATTCCAGGCCGCCGTGGCGCTGCCCTATGACCAGCTGGATGCGGCCATGGACAGTGGCCTCTATACCTTCGTGATCAATATCCCGGCGAATTTCCAAAGCGACCTGCTGGCCGGACGCTCGCCCGAGCTGCAGGTCAATGTCGATGCCACGGCCATGAGCCAGGCGTTCATGGGCGCGGGCTATATCGGGCGGATCTTCGAGCGCGAACTGCTCGACTATGCCAACCAGGGCTCGGCCCTGCTGACCGCACGTGCGCTGTTCAACCCGAACCTGGAGGGCGGCTGGTTCCTCGCGGTGATCCAGATCGTCAACAACATCACCATCCTGGCGATCATCCTGACCGGCACGGCTCTGCTGCGCGAACGCGAACACGGCACCCTCGACCACCTGCTGGTGCTGCCACTGACTGCACTGGAAATCATGCTGGCGAAAATAGCCAGCAACGCGCTGGTGGTGGTGCTGTGCACCTGGGTTTCGCTGGAAGTGGTGGTCAAGGGCCTGCTCGGCGTGCCGCTGGCCGGCTCGCTGGGGCTGTTCCTGGCGGCGACCGCGCTGTACCTGTTCGCCAGCACAGCGCTGGGGATCTTCCTCGCCACCCTGGCGCGCTCGACCCCGCAGTTCGGCCTGCTGGCGATTCCGGTGATCATCCCGATGCTGTTGCTCTCGGGCGGCAGTACGCCACTGGACAGCATGCCGCAGTGGCTGCAATGGGTGATGCAGCTGTCGCCATCCACCCATTTCGTCAGCTTGAGCGCGGCGATCCTGTTCCGCGATGCCGGCGTCAGCGTGGTCTGGCCCGACCTGCTGGCTTTGGCGGCAATCGGGCTGGCGTTCTTTGCGATCGCCCTGGCCCGCTTCCGCCGTAGCCTGACCTCCTGATTACTGAACGATCAGGTTGTTGAACAGCAGGTCGGCGACCACCGGCTTGCCTTCTTCGCCTTCAAGCACCTGCTGGACCTGCTTCAGGGCTTCCTGACGCAGCTTTTCCTTGGCATCGACGTTGCTCATGGCATCCAGCGACTGCTGGGTGAATAGCGCCACCAACTGGTTGCGGATCAACGGCTCGTGGCGCTTGACCACGGCGGCGTCGGCATCGCTGTTGACGCGCAGGGCCACGTCGGCCTTGTACACCCGCAGTTTCGGGCCACCGTCGAGGGCATAGTTGCCGACGAAGGGTGGGCTCAGGGTGATGTAGGAGACTTTCGGTTCCCCTTCCTTGGCTTCTTCGGCCATGGCCGCCACGGGCAGCATCAGGGCCAGTACCATCAAGATCCACGCTTTCACGAATTCGCTCCTCAATCAGTTGGCGCCAGCATACCCAGCGCTCCGGTCAAACCCAAGCCCGGGCTTATGCCGGCCTATCAGGCCGGGCCATGCTCGTTGACCCTGGACCTTGCTTACCTACACTTATCGGCCACCACTCGTAAAGGAATAGCCCCGATGAAAGCCGTGTTGTGCAAAGCCCATGGTCCGGCCAGTGATCTGGTGCTCGAAGAGGTCGCCAGCCCGACCCCGAAGAAGAATGAAGTGCTGCTCGACGTGCACGCCGCTGGGGTGAATTTCCCCGACACCCTGATCATCGAGGGCAAATACCAGTTCCAGCCGCCGATGCCGTTCTCACCAGGTGGCGAGGCGGCGGGGGTAATTGCCGAAGTCGGCGAGAAAGCCGGGCCGTTCAAGGTCGGTGACCGGGTGATGGCGCTGACCGGCTGGGGCAGCTTTGCCGAACAGGTCGCGGTGCCGGGCTACAACCTTCTGCCGATCCCTGCGCAGATGGACTTCACCACGGCCGCCGCCTTCGGCATGACCTACGGCACCTCGATGCATGCGCTGACCCAGCGTGGCCAGCTCAAGGCCGGGGAAACCTTGCTGGTGCTGGGCGCCTCCGGGGGCGTTGGCCTGGCGGCGGTGGAAATCGGCAAGGCGCTGGGTGCGAAAGTGATCGCGGCGGCGAGCAGTGCCGAGAAGCTTGAGGTCGCCAAGGCGGCTGGCGCGGATGAGCTGATCGACTACAGCAAGGGCAGCCTGAAGGATGAGATCAAGCGCCTGACCGGTGGCCAGGGCGTGGACGTGATTTTCGATCCGGTGGGCGGTGACCTGTTTGATCAGGCCGTGCGCGGGCTGGCCTGGAATGGCCGGTTGCTGGTGGTGGGTTTTGCCAGTGGGCGGATCCCTGAATTGCCGGCGAACCTGGTGCTGCTCAAGGGCGCGGCGGTACTTGGGGTGTTCTGGGGGGCTTTTGCCCAGCGCCAGCCGCAAGACAACGTGGCCAACTTCACCCAGCTGTTTGCCTGGTATGCCGAGGGCAAGCTGAAGCCGCTGGTGTCGCAGACCTATCCACTGGCCCAGGCAGGGGATGCCATTGCCCAGCTAGGTGCGCGCAAGGCCGTGGGCAAGCTGGTGGTATTGGCCAGGTAAAAGGCGTTTGTAGCCGCTGCCGTAAGGCTGCGCTCGCCTGCAAAGCAGGCGCCGCCTTGGGGGCCTTGGGGAGCCCTCAGGAGCCCTGACGGACTCCAGCGCAGCCTGACGGCAGCGGCTACATGGTTTGTGCAAGGCCACCTGGCGAGGCTCAGGCACCAAGCGCCTTGGCCCGCAACGGCCCAGGCCAGGCGTCGACATACTTCCACTGCGGGTCTTCCGCGCAGGTTTGCTCGATCTGCGGCAGGGCCTGCGCGAACGACGCCTTGGCGCCAGCATGTTCCTGCGCCTTGCCCTTGGCCAGCATCCCCACCGACAGCGCCACCGTGGGCATCAGCCCCATCGGTTGCCCGACGTGAGCCTGGCGGTAAGCCTGCGCCTCCTCGGCAAACTGCGCACAATTGATCAGCAACACCTGGGCCTGCGCGTACATCAGGCGCAGGCGCTGCTGTTCATCCAGCTTGAAAATGAAAGGGGCGGTCAGCTCCTGGCCGTAGGTCTCTGACTGCGACATCTTCCACGGCTTGTAATGCCATTGCTTGATGGCGGCTTCTGCCGCTTGAGCAAACAGTGGGTGGTCGCTGGAAAGCACCTTCACATCGCTGACTGAGCCGTCGCGCCCCCACACCAGAAACTGCACCTTGGCCTGCCCCTCGATACCCATGGCGGACAATTCCCTGGGGTAGACCGGCTGCGGGTTTTGCGCCGTCATTGCGGCCCAGTCCTGCGCGCCAGCCAGCGAGCTCCACAACATCCCTACCACCACTAACCGCTTCATCCGTGAACCCTGCACATCCCTGAAAAGAAGGCGCGATCATACCTCAGCACGCAAGAACAATTCTCATTGCTGTGAGTAGCAGCGCTTGTAGCGCGCCTCCAGGTTGCGGTCCGGCATGGCGTGGTTGCGCAGCGCGGCAAGGGTTTGCTCGACATACTCGCGGGTGGTGCCGTAGCGCCCCGTGGCACTGGCGAGGATATGACTGAGCAGGTTGTCCGGCAGGTTGCCGGCGTAACACGGCAGGTGGCGCTCCAGCACGAAGCCCAGCGCCTGCACCTTGCTGCCATCCTCAAGCCGGCAGTTGAGCCAGTGCGGTCGGTAGGCCGGGTACGGCATCTCGCGCTTCCACAGCGCCAGCAGCGATTCTTCCAGATGTTCTTCCGGCAAGCGGTAGGCGAAGCCGCTGCATGAGCCGCCACGATCCAGGCCAAACACCAGGCCCGGGCACTCGGGGGTGCCGCGATGCTCGTGTGACCACAGGTACAAGCCGCGATGGTAGCCGTGCACTCGCCCGCGTCGACGCTCGCTGGAGTGACACTCCGGACGCCAGATCAATGAGCCGTAGGCAAACAGCCAGACAGGCCCACCCTGATGTTGGGCCATGGTGTGATGTACCGAATGCAGCAGTTGCTCAGGGGTCGATTGCTGACCAAAGTCGAGCACTGGAGGGTACGCCATCTTTACTAACGCAGATTCAATCGCCGACATAGCCGCCGCCAGAATTCCTCGTGAGCTATCGAAGTAACTCACTCTAACGCCAAAACAAAAACACCGACTTACCGTACGGCAGATACCTCCGTAAAAACAAGCACCACGGAGCGCTTTCTACAGTAGTTTCGTCGTTTTCACGGTCGTTGTTGCAAGTGTAGCAAGCGTTTTTCAGCAGGTAGGCAACCATTAATTAATTCGCGCGCACTTATAACCGGCGAGATATAAAACGGTTATTTGAAGCGGCGCGTTATTGCAACGCGCCTTGGGCCAAAGTTACGTCACCACGCTGTTAGCCGCGCGGTGCGTAGGCAAACACGTCGGCACGCATCTGGTGAGCGTCCATGCCGGCATCGACCAGGGCGTCGAGGGTGGCGTAGATCATCGTTGGCGAGCCGCTGGCATACACATGCACGCTCGACAGGTCGCTCAGGTCCTCGCAGACCGCCTCGTGCAGCAGGCCGCAACGCCCCTCCCAGCCACACAGGTCGCTCACCACCTTGTGCAGGAACAGGTTGGGCAACTGCTCCCACTCGGCCCAATGCTCGATCTGGTAGAAGTCTTCCGGCCGACGCACGCCCCAATACAGGTGGACCGGGTACTTGAAGCCGCTGGCCCGGCAATGCTCGATCAGGCTGTGCATCTGCGCCATACCGGTGCCCGCCGCGATCAACACCAGCGGGCCCTCCGGCAACTCGGCCAGGTGGGTATCGCCAAACGGCAGCTCGACCCGTGCCATGCCGTTGCGTTGCAATTGGGCGATGAAGTCCAGCGCGCTGGGTTCCCGCGCCAACACATGCAGTTCCAGGTCGCGGCCGCCGTGCGGTGCCGAGGCCAGCGAGAACGCTGCCTTGTCGGCGCCGTCACGCTCGACCATCAAATACTGCCCCGCGTGATAGCGCGGCGGCTTGCCAGCCGGCGCACGCAAGCGCACCCGCCAGACATCGCCACCGACATCCAGGCACTCGATCAGCTGGCAGGCCAGCTTGCGAACCGGCAGCTCGCCCAGGGCCAGCACGCCATCCCAGAGCACGATACAGTCCTCCAGCGGTTCGGCGATGCAGGTGAACAGCTCGCCATGATCACGCACTACGCCTTCCTGGCGAACACTGCCCTCAACCAGCAAGGCCGCACAGACATGGCAATTGCCATTGCGACAGCTTTGCGGGCAGTCATAGCCCAGACGACGTGCCGCATCCAGAATCCTTTCACCGGGCTCTACTGCCAGTATGGCCCCGGACGGCTGCAAGGTTACCTGCATTTAGTCTATTCCCAACTCGTTCCACAGCTCATCGATACGCCGGGTGACCGCTTCATCCTTGACGATGACGCGCCCCCATTCGCGGGTAGTTTCGCCCGGCCACTTGTTCGTCGCATCCAGGCCCATCTTCGAACCCAGGCCGGATATCGGCGAGGCGAAGTCCAGGTAGTCGATCGGCGTGTTGTCGATCATCACCGTGTCGCGCTTGGGGTCCATGCGCGTGGTAATGGCCCAGATCACGTCGTTCCAGTCGCGGGCGTTGATATCGTCGTCAGTGACAATAACGAACTTGGTGTACATGAACTGTCGCAGGAACGACCACACACCGAGCATTACGCGCTTGGCGTGGCCCGGGTACTGCTTCTTGATGGTCACCACCGCCATGCGGTACGAACACCCTTCCGGCGGCAGGTAGAAATCGGTGATCTCCGGGAACTGCTTTTGCAGAATCGGCACGAACACTTCGTTCAGCGCCACACCGAGAATCGCCGGCTCATCCGGCGGCCGGCCGGTGTAGGTGCTGTGGTAGATCGGCTTGGTGCGGTGGGTGATGCGCTCGATGGTGAACACCGGGAAGCTGTCCACTTCGTTGTAGTAGCCGGTGTGGTCGCCATACGGGCCTTCCGGGGCCATTTCGCCCGGATGGATCACCCCTTCAAGGATGATCTCAGCGGTGGCCGGCACTTGCAGGTCGCTGCCCCGGCACTTGACCAGTTCGGTACGGTTGCCACGCAGCAGGCCGGCGAAGGCGTACTCGGACAGGCTGTCCGGCACCGGCGTCACTGCGCCGAGGATGGTCGCCGGGTCTGCGCCCAGCGCCACGGCCACCGGGAACGGCTGGCCAGGGTGCTTCTCGCACCACTCACGGTAATCCAGCGCGCCGCCACGGTGGCTCAACCAGCGCATGATGACCTTGTTGCGAGCGATGACCTGCTGGCGATAGATGCCTAGGTTCTGGCGTTCCTTGTTCGGCCCGCGCGTGACCGTCAGGCCCCAGGTGATCAGCGGCGCCACGTCGCCCGGCCAGCAATGCTGGATCGGCAATTGCGCGAGGTCGACGTCTTCGCCTTCGATGACCACTTCGTGGCACGGCGCGTCCTTGACCACCTTGGGCGCCATCGCGATGACTTTCTTGAAGATCGGCAACTTCGACCAAGCGTCTTTCAGGCCCTTGGGCGGCTCTGGCTCCTTGAGGAAGGCCAGCAGCTTGCCGATTTCCCGCAGCTCGCCGATCGAATCGGCGCCCATGCCCATGGCCACCCGCTCCGGGGTGCCGAACAGGTTGCCCAGTACCGGGATGTCATAGCCGGTGGGGTTTTCGAACAGCAACGCCGGGCCCTTGGCACGCAGGGTACGGTCGCAGATCTCGGTCATTTCCAAAACCGGCGAGATGGGGACCTGAATGCGCTTGAGTTCGCCGCGCTGTTCCAGGCCGCGGATAAAGTCGCGCAAGTCGCGGTACTGCATGCGTAAGCCTCGTGTTGGCCGTATCGGTCGGGGTGCAAAGTGTAGCGCCCTTGGGACCTGCTTTGCCAAAGGCAAAAACGATTTGGGGCCGCTGCGCGACCCATCGCGGGGCCAGCCCGCTCCCACAGGTTAAATGTCTGTGGGAGCGGGCTAGTCCTGCGATGGGCTGCACAGCAGCCCCAATAGGTCCAGCGGAAAGCTTACTTGCGCTTCATCGACAAGAAGAACTCTTCGTTGGTCTTGGTCTGCTTGAGCTTGTCGATCAGGAACTCGATGGCGGCAATTTCGTCCATCGGGTGCAGCAGCTTGCGCAGGATCCACATGCGTTGCAGTTCGTCATCGGCAGTCAACAGCTCTTCGCGACGGGTACCCGAACGGTTGATGTTGATGGCCGGGAACACACGCTTCTCGGCAATACGGCGGTCCAGGGGCAGCTCCATGTTGCCGGTACCCTTGAACTCTTCGTAGATCACTTCGTCCATCTTCGAGCCGGTTTCAACCAGCGCGGTGGCGATGATGGTCAGCGAACCGCCTTCCTCGATGTTACGCGCAGCACCGAAGAAACGCTTCGGCTTCTCCAGGGCGTGGGCGTCGACACCACCGGTGAGGACCTTGCCGGAGCTCGGGATCACGGTGTTGTAGGCACGTGCCAGACGGGTGATGGAGTCCAGCAGGATGACCACGTCCTTCTTGTGCTCGACCAGGCGCTTGGCCTTCTCGATCACCATCTCGGCCACTTGCACGTGGCGGGTTGGCGGCTCGTCGAAGGTCGAGGCAACCACTTCGCCGCGCACGGTGCGCTGCATTTCGGTTACTTCTTCCGGGCGCTCGTCGATCAGCAGAACGATCAGGTGGCACTCTGGGTTGTTACGGGTGATGTTCGCCGCGATGTTCTGCAGCATGATCGTCTTACCGGCTTTCGGCGGTGCAACGATCAGGCCGCGCTGGCCTTTGCCGATCGGGGCGCACAGGTCGATAACCCGACCGGTGAGGTCTTCGGTGGAGCCGTTGCCGACTTCCATCTTCAGGCGCTTGTTCGGGAACAGCGGCGTCAGGTTTTCGAAGAGGATCTTGTTCTTCGCGTTTTCCGGCCGGTCGAAGTTGATGGTGTCAACTTTCAGCAGGGCGAAGTAACGCTCGCCTTCTTTTGGCGGGCGGATCTTGCCGACGATGGTGTCGCCGGTGCGCAGGTTGAAGCGACGGATCTGGCTAGGCGAAACGTAGATATCGTCCGGGCCGGCCAGATAGGAAGCATCCGCCGAACGCAGGAAGCCGAAGCCGTCCTGGAGAATCTCCAGCACGCCGTCACCGGAAATTTCCTCGCCGCTCTTCGCATGCTTTTTCAACAGGGAGAAAATCACATCCTGCTTGCGCGAACGGGCCATATTTTCTATGCCCATCTGTTCGGCCATTTCGAGCAGATCGGTAATCGGCTTTTGCTTGAGTTCAGTCAGGTTCATAAGGGGGATGACGTAATCATGTAAGAAGGGAGAATTAAGCTTCTGGCTTAATGAAGCCGCGCCGCAGAGAAGGCGACAGGATCGCGTACTAATTCGAATTGGGGTGCGTCGGCGACGGCGTGCAGGGGGCACTGAAAGAAACAGTGCGAGGCCGAATGTAACACTTGCTTTTTCTGGCGTCTAGTCACCAGAAAGAGAAAAGCCCCGACGAATGCGGGGCTTTTTTCGACTCAGATGTTGGCGTCCAGGAAGGCGGCCAGCTGAGACTTGGACAGTGCGCCGACCTTGGTGGCCTCGACAACGCCGTTCTTGAACAGCATCAACGTCGGAATGCCACGCACGCCATGCTTGGCCGGGGTTTCCTGGTTGTCGTCGATGTTCAGCTTGGCGACGGTCAGTTTGCCCTGGTAAGTGGCTGCGATGTCGTCCAGTACTGGCGCGATCATTTTGCAAGGGCCACACCATTCGGCCCAGTAGTCCACCAGCACTGGCCCTTGAGCCTTCAGGACTTCGGCATCGAAGGTAGCGTCGGTGACGTGTTTGATAAGATCGCTGCTCATGGAAGTCTCCAAGGTCGTAAGCAAAAAAACGTCGCCCATCATAGCCGCCATCGCCGAAGACAGGAAGTCGCCAACGATTGAGTGTAACTATAGTTACCCATGACAGCGCGTATCGACTGTCACAAGAAAGTCATATTTCCCACTCAAAAATGCCTCATATCAAGCCTTGATACGCTGCGCGTTGGCGTCAGCACAGGATCATGGCACGATTGCCGGGTTATCGACCGAGAACTCCTGACCATGCCGCAATCCACAGCCAAGAACCTGTCCTTGATCGCTGCCATCGACCTGGGCTCCAACAGCTTCCATATGGTCGTGGCCAAGGCCCACCACACCGAGATCCGCATCCTTGAGCGGCTCGGCGAAAAGGTTCAGCTGGCCGCCGGCATCAACGAAGACCGCCAGCTCACTGAAGAAGCCATGCAGCGCGGGCTCGACTGCCTCAAGCGCTTCGCCCAGCTGATCAACGGCATGCCGGCCGGCGCCGTGCGCATCGTCGGCACCAACGCCCTGCGCGAAGCGCGCAACCGCGGCGAGTTCATCCGCCGCGCCGAAGACATTCTCGGGCACCCGGTGGAAGTGATTTCCGGCCGCGAAGAAGCCCGCCTGATCTACCTCGGCGTGTCGCACACGCTCGCCGACAACCCGGGCAAGCGCCTGGTCGCCGACATCGGCGGCGGCAGTACCGAATTCATCATCGGCCAGCGTTTCGAGCCGCTGCTGCGCGAAAGCCTGCAAATGGGCTGCGTGAGCTACACCCAACGCTACTTCCGCGACGGCAAGATCACCCCGGCACGCTACGCCCAGGCCTACACCGCCGCGCGCCTGGAGCTGATGAGCATCGAGAACGCCCTGCACCGCCTGACCTGGGACGAAGCCATTGGCTCCTCGGGGACCATTCGCGCCATCGGCCTGGCGCTCAAGGCCAACGGCATGGGCGCCGGCGAAGTCAACGCCGAGGGCCTGGCCTGGCTCAAGCGCAAGCTGTTCAAGCTGGGCGAGACCGACAAGATCGACTTTGAAGGGGTCAAGCCTGACCGTCGGGCGATCTTCCCTGCCGGCCTGGCCATCCTGGAAGCGATTTTCGACGCCCTGGAACTGCAACGCATGGACCACTGCGACGGCGCGCTGCGTGAAGGCGTGCTGTTCGACCTGCTGGGCCGCCATCACCACGAAGACGTGCGTGAACGCACCCTGAGCTCGCTGATGGAGCGCTACCACGTCGACCAGGGCCAGGCGGCACGGGTCGAACGCAAGGCGCTGCATGCCTTCGATCAAGTGGCCAAGGCCTGGGACCTGGAAGACGGGATCTGGCGCGAACTGCTCAGCTGGGCGGCCAAGGTGCATGAAGTCGGGCTGGACATCGCCCACTACCAGTACCACAAGCACGGCGCCTACCTGATCGAGCACTCCGACCTTGCCGGCTTCTCCCGCGAAGACCAGCAAATGCTCGCCCTGCTGGTGCGCGGGCACCGGCGCAACATCCCCAAGGACAAGTTCGCCGAGTTCGGTGATGAAGGTGCCAAGCTGATTCGCCTGTGCGTGCTACTGCGCTTTGCGATCCTGTTCCATCACATCCGTGGCACCCAGCAGATGCCGACGGTCAAGCTGCACGTGGCAGGCGACAGCCTGGATGTGGAGTTCCCAGGCGGCTGGCTGGAGCAGAACCAACTGACCCAGGCCGACTTCGCGCTGGAAGCGGAGTGGCTGGCCCGGGTCAACTTCGTCCTCAGCGTACGATAAGTACCGGGTTGCTGAGCCGCTCGAGCAGGGTGGCCTGCACGCTGCGCGGGTTCTGGTTGCCGGTCGGGGTGCTACGCACGTAGCGCCCGTCTGGCTGCAGGATCCACGAATGGGTGTTGTCGGTCAGGTACCCTTCCAGCTCCTTCTTCACCCGCAGGATGAGTTTCTTGCCCTCGACCGGGAAGCAGGTCTCGACGCGCTTGTCGAGGTTGCGCTCCATCCAGTCGGCGCTGGACAGGAACATCTGCTCTTCGCCGCCATTGAGGAAGTAGAACGCGCGGGTGTGCTCCAGGAAGCGGCCGATGATCGAGCGCACCTGAATGTTGTGCGACACCCCCGGAATACCCGGACGCAGGCAGCACATGCCACGCACCACCAGGTCGATACGCACACCGGACTGGCTGGCCTTGTACAGCGCGCGAATAATCTTCGCGTCGGTCAGCGAGTTGAACTTGGCAATGATGTGCGCAGGCTTGCCCTCAAGGGCGAACTGGGTCTCGCGCGCAATCATGTCGAGCATGCCCTTCTTCAGGGTGAACGGCGCGTGCAGCAGCTTCTTCATGCGCAAGGTCTTGCCCATGCCGATCAACTGGCTGAACAGCTTGCCGACGTCTTCGCACAGCGCGTCGTCGGAGGTCAGCAGGCTGTAGTCGGTGTACAGGCGGGCGTTGCCGGCGTGGTAGTTACCGGTACCAAGGTGCGCGTAGCGGACGATTTCACCGGCTTCGCGGCGCAGGATCAGCATCATCTTGGCGTGGGTCTTGAAGCCGACCACACCGTAGATCACCACTGCACCGGCCGCTTGCAGACGGCTGGCCATCTGCAGGTTGGACTCTTCGTCGAAACGCGCACGCAGCTCGATCACCGCAGTGACCTCCTTGCCATTACGCGCCGCATCGACCAGGGCATCTACGATTTCGGAGTTGGCGCCGCTGCGGTACAGGGTTTGGCGTACCGCCAGCACGTGCGGGTCCTTGGCGGCCTGGCGCAGCAGGTCGACCACCGGGGTGAAGGACTCGAACGGGTGCATCAGCAGGATGTCCTGCTTGCTGATCACGCTGAAAATGTTCTCGGCGTTCTGCAACAGCTTGGGAATCGCCGGGGTGAACGGGGTGTATTGCAGCTCCGGGTGGCTGTCCAGACCGGTGATGCTGAACAGCCGCGTCAGGTTGACCGGGCCATTGACCTGGTACAGCTCGCTCTCGCTCAGGCTGAACTGCTTGAGCAGGTAGTCGGACAGGTGTTTCGGGCAGGTATCGGCGACTTCAAGACGCACCGCATCCCCGTAGCGCCGCGAGAACAGCTCGCCGCGCAGGGCGCGGGCAAGGTCTTCGACGTCTTCGGAATCCAGCGCCAGGTCGGCGTTACGGGTCAGGCGGAACTGGTAGCAGCCCTTGACCTTCATGCCCTGGAACAGGTCATCGGCGTGCGCATGGATCATCGACGACAGGAACACATAGTTGTCGCCCGGGCCACCGACGTCTTCCGGGACCTTGATCACCCGTGGCAGCAAACGCGGTGCCGGGATGATCGCCAGGCCCGAATCGCGGCCGAAGGCATCGATACCTTCCAGCTCGACGATGAAGTTCAGGCTCTTGTTCACCAGCAACGGGAACGGGTGCGTCGGGTCGAGGCCGATCGGGGTGATGATCGGGGCGATCTCGTCGCGGAAGAAGCGCCGGACCCAGGTCTTGAGCTTGGTGTTCCAGTGGCGACGACGGATGAAGCGGATCTGGTGTTTTTCCAGCTCCGGCAGCAGCACGTCGTTGAGGATCGCGTACTGGCGCTCCACCTCGCTGTGCACCAGCTCGCTGATGCGCGCCAGTGCCTGATGTGGTTGCAGGCCGTCAGCGCCGGCCTGCTCACGGGCAAAGGTAATCTGCTTCTTCAGGCCCGCTACACGAATCTCGAAGAACTCATCCAGGTTGCTGGAGAAGATCAGCAGGAACTTCAGTCGCTCCAGCAACGGATACGACTCGTCCAGCGCCTGCTCCAGCACGCGAATGTTGAACTGCAGCTGCGACAGCTCGCGATGGATGTACAGGCTGCTGTCATCCAGGCCCGGGACCACGATGGCCGGTGCCGGCGCAGTGTTGGCGACAGGCGTCGCCTCGACTACCGGCTCCTCGACCGGAGCAAGCTCCGGCGGGGTTTCGACCATTTGCTCAGGCACCGGCTGAGCATCCTTCACCACACCTTCGTTCAGTACTTCGTTGTTACTCATCTAGCGTTCCTGAAGGGCTTTACTGCCCTCTCATCAATTGTGCGGCGCGAACAGCGAAATAGGTCAGGATGCCATCGGCGCCCGCCCGTTTGAAAGCGGTGAGCGACTCGAGAATCACGCCTTCCGAGAGCCAGCCATTCTGGATGGCGGCCATGTGCATGGCGTATTCGCCGCTGACCTGGTAGACGAAGGTCGGCACTTTGAACTCGTCCTTGACCCGGGTAAGGATATCCAAGTACGGCATGCCTGGCTTGACCATGACCATGTCCGCACCTTCAGACAGGTCGGCCGCCACTTCGTGCAGTGCCTCGTTGGTATTGGCCGGGTCCATCTGGTAGCTGGCCTTGTTGGCCTTGCCCAGGTTCAGCGCCGAACCGACCGCATCGCGGAACGGGCCGTAGTAGGCGCTGGCGTACTTGGCCGAGTAGGCCATGATGCGCACGTTGACGTGGCCGGCCAGCTCAAGGGCTTCGCGGATGGCCTGGATACGCCCGTCCATCATGTCCGAAGGGGCTACCACCTGGGCACCGGCTTCGGCATGGGACAGGGCCTGGCGTACCAGGGCATCAACGGTAATGTCGTTCTGGACGTAGCCTTCCTCGTCGAGGATGCCATCCTGCCCGTGGGTGGTGAATGGGTCGAGGGCGACGTCGGTGATCACCCCCAACTCGGGGAAGCGGTCGCGCAGGGCGCGGGTGGCACGCTGGGCAATACCGTCCGGGTTCCACGCTTCAGCGCCGTCGAGGGATTTTTTCTCGCTGGCGGTCACCGGGAACAGGGCCAGGGCCGGGATGCCCAACTTCACCCATTCTTCGGCGGCTTCCAGCAGCAGGTCGATCGACAGGCGCTCGACGCCCGGCATCGAGGCCACGGCTTCACGACGGTTTTCGCCGTCGAGCACGAACACCGGGAGAATCAGGTCATCAACGGTCAGGACGGTTTCGCGGACCAGACGACGGGAGAAGTCATCACGGCGGTTGCGACGCAGGCGGGTGGCAGGAAACAAACGGTTTGCAGGGGTAAAGCTCACGGCAGACTCCTGAGCCCGCGCAGGCGGGCGAGCGCGACAGTTATAAGCAGCCATTATGACGCCCGTATTACAGCCTTGGGCAAGCCTGCGACTTATGGACGCACACATTGTCCGCGCAAGCTTTGTTCACGTCGAGACGCATCTGGACACTTTCACGATTGGTTGTGAAGGGTTAGGCTGCGCGTTCATTTCGCCAGCACCCAGAATATGCTTCAACAATTCCTGCAGGATTTTGGCTACTTTGCCCTTTTTCTAGGCACATTCTTCGAAGGTGAAACCATCCTGGTGCTCGCCGGGTTTCTTGCTTTCCGTGGATACATGGATATCAACCTGGTGGTCCTGGTGGCCTTCTTCGGCAGCTATGCCGGCGACCAGCTGTGGTACTTCATGGGTCGCCGCCACGGGCGCAAGCTGCTCGCGCGCAAACCGCGCTGGCAGTTGATGGGTGACCGGGCGCTGGAGCATATCCGCCGCCACCCGGACATCTGGGTGCTGAGTTTCCGCTTCGTCTACGGCCTGCGCACGGTGATGCCCGTGGCCATCGGCCTGTCCGGCTACCCGCCACGACGCTACCTGCTGCTCAACGGCATCGGTGCGGCGGTGTGGGCGCTGGCCCTCGGGGCCGCCGCCTATCACTTTGGCGCGATCCTCGAAGGCCTGCTGGGCAACGTGAAGAAGTACGAGCTATGGGTGCTCGGCGCCCTGCTGGTGCTCGGCGCCCTGCTCTGGCTGCGCCGACGCTTCAAGGCTGCGCGCATTGCCCGCGAGGAAGCGGCTGCCGCCCAGGCCGATCAGGCTCAGCAAGCTGTAGCTGAGCAGCGCGACCCAGGCCAGGGCCCCGACCGGCCATAACCCCACCACGCCGGCCAAGCACAGGGCCGGCACGTTCAGCGCCAGGCGCAGCAGCTCCAGCCTGAACGCCCAGGGGCGGTTTTCCAGCGCCGCCCCGAGCACGAACAAACCAAACGCCATCACCCCCCAGCCCAGCACCAGCGCCGCCACCGGCAGGCTGTCGGCGTTGTTCAGCAGGTAACTGCCCAACGCCACGTAGACCGCAAACTGCAGCAGGATGTACAGCTGTTGCGGCCAGGCCAGGGGCACCTCGAACTTGCGAAACCGGCTCAGGTCCTGCTTGGGCTGTGGATAACGTTGCGCGACATCGGCAGGGCGCCAGCCGGTGGGCATGAACCAGATGCGCAGCTTGTCCCACCAGCGCTCGGCGCGCCGCGCATCGTCCCAGAGCTGGGCGTAGAACTGCAGGTTGGCCCACAGCGGGTTCCAGCTGGCCAGGGCGGTGGTCACGCCGAACACCACCGGCTCGTTGTCGTCTTCTTCGAGGAAGGTGCCGAACAGGCGATCCCACAGAATGAACACGCCGCCGTAGTTGCGATCTATGTAGATAGGATTCTGCGCATGGTGAACGCGATGATTGGACGGCGTGACGAAGATCCACTCATACCAGCCCAGCTTGGGAATGTGCCGGGTATGTACCCAGAACTGGTACAGCAGGTTCAACGCGGCCACGCTGACGAACACCAGCAGCGGCACGCCGAGCACCGCCAGCGGCAGGTAGAAGATCCACGACAGCAGGAAGCCGGTGCTGGTCTGGCGCAGCGCGGTGGACAGGTTGTACTCCTCGCTCTGGTGATGCACCGAGTGCGCCGCCCAGAGGATGTTGCGCTCATGCCCGAAGCGGTGCAGCCAGTAGTAGCAGAAGTCGTAGGCGACAAAGGCCAGCACCCACACCCACCAGGCATTGGCCGGCAGGCTGAACAGCGCCAGGTGGTCCAGGGCAATGGCATAGGTGACCAGCCCCACGCCTTTGGTCAGCAGCCCGGTGGTGGTCGACAGCACACCGGTGCTGAGGCTGTTGATGGCGTCGGCAACGCGGTAGTTGCGCTGCCCCCGCCAACGATCGGCCAACAGCTCGACGGCGATCAGCACGAAGAAGAACGGCACAGCGAGCAGGATGAAGTCCATGGTGGGTCCGCGTTCTGGTTATCCCTCAAGCGTAGGCCGGTATTGCGCCAAGCCCTATGGCGACATCTGCCAAATTAGAGGACATTTAGCGCCTCGAATCGGGAGTAGTAAGCATGACCCAGAAAAAAGTTGCGGTGATTCTCTCTGGCTGTGGCGTCTACGACGGCGCAGAAATCCACGAAAGCGTGATTACCCTGCTGCGCCTTGATCAGCGCGGCGCGCAGGTGCAGTGCTTTGCGCCAAACATTGCGCAGATGCACGTGGTCAACCACCTGAGCGGCGAAGAAATGCCCGAAACGCGCAATGTGCTGGTCGAGTCGGCGCGTATCGCCCGGGGCAATGTCAAAGACCTGCGTGAAGCCGATGCCAAGGATTTCGACGCCCTGATCGTGCCCGGCGGCTTCGGCGCGGCCAAGAACCTCTCCAACTTTGCCGTGGAAGGTCAGGGCTGCAGCGTTCACCCGGATGTGCTGGCACTGGCTGAAGCCTTTGCCGAAGCGGGCAAGCCGGTCGGCCTGATCTGCATCTCACCGGCGCTGGCGGCGAAGATCTACGGCCCTGGCGTGGTCTGCACCATTGGCAACGACGCCGACACCAGCGCGGCCATCGTCAAGATGGGCGGCACCCATGAAGAATGCGATGTCCACGACATCGTCGAAGACACCCAGCGCAAGCTGGTCAGCACCCCCGCCTACATGCTTGCGCAATCGATCAGCGAAGCCGCTGGCGGGATCAACAAGCTGGTCGACCGGGTACTCGAACTGACCCACGAAAACGACTGATGGCTCAGGCCGGAAACTCGCGCGCCAGGCGGGTGAGGATCCGGTCCAGGGCGTTGGCGAACGCCTGCTTTTCGCGGTCGCCGTAGGCCCCTTGGCCGCCGCCGACCTGCCCCTGCTCACGCAGGTCGGTGAACAGGTTGCGCACGGCCAGGCGGTCGCCCATGTTGCGCTCGTCGAACTCGCTGCCACGCGGGTCGAGCGCGGCCACGCCTTTCTTGACCAGGCGATCGGCCAGCGGCACATCGCTGCAGATCACCAGCTCGCCGGGCACGGCGTGTTCCACCAGGTAGTCATCGGCAGCGTCCGGCCCGCTGGGCACGACGATCAGCTTGACGCAGGCGAAGGCCGGTTTGATCTGGCTTTGCCCGGCCACCAGGATGACCTCAAGCTTGCGCTTGAGGGCGAATTTGACGACCTGGTCCTTGGCCGCCTTGGGGCAGGCGTCGGCATCGATCCAGACACGCATGGTTGAGTTGTCCACAGCAGAAAAACAGGCGGACAGTATCGCCGCTTTGGGTTCTAGCGCCTAGAACCTGTGGGGGCTGAGCCCGCTCCCACAGTGTCAGCGCTGCAGGTTTCAGCTAGCCGAAACCCGGCGCCGCTGCGCCAGGTAACTGCGCCCGTACAGCACGCAAATCGCTGCCAACGCCACCGCCTGGGCCGCCAGCGAATAGGCATCGGCATGAATGCCCAGCCAGTCAAACTCGAAGAATGGCACCGGCCGCGTGCCGAAGATCCCGGCTTCCTGCAACGCCTTGACCCCGTGCCCGGCAAACACCACCGACAACGCACACAGCAGCGCCGCGTTGATGCTGAAGAACAGCGACAGCGGCAACTTCGCCGAACCACGCAGGATCACCCAGGCCAAACCTACCAACAGCACCAACGCCGTCGCACCACCCGCCAATACCGCCTGATGCCCGGCAGGCCCGGCCTGCAACCACAGGGTCTCGTAGAACAGGATCACCTCGAACAGCTCGCGGTACACCGAGAAGAACGCCAGCAAGGCAAAGCCGAATCGCCCACCGCCACTGACCAGGCTGCTCTTGATGTAGTTCTGCCAGGCCGCCGCATGCCGACGGTCGTGCATCCACACCCCCAGCCACAGCACCATGACGCTGGCAAACAGTGCCGTGCAGCCCTCCAGCAGTTCACGCTGGGCACCCCCCACATTAATCACATACGCCGCCAGCGCCCAGGTCCCAAACCCCGCCAGCAAAGCCAGCGCCCAGCCAATGTTCACGCTGCGCACCGCCGACTGCTGGCCGGTGTTGCGCAGGAAGGCCAGAATTGCCGCCAGCACCAGAATCGCCTCAAGCCCTTCGCGCAACAGGATCAACAGACCGGAGATATAGCTCAGCGACCAGCTCAGGCTGTCGCCACCCAGCAGCTCGGCCGAGGCCTTGAGCTTGGCCTTGGCCGCGTCCAGGCGCTGGCTCACCTGCTCCAGCGGCAGGCCGTCCTGCAGGCCCTGCCGGTAAGCCATCAAGGATTTCTCGGTGTCTTTGCGCACTGTCGCATCGACGTTGTCCAGCGAGCTTTCGACCAGTTCGAAACCTTCAAGATAGGCGGCCACCGACAGGTCATAGGCCTGCTCGTGATCCCCCGCGCGGTAGGCGGCAATGCTCTTGTCCAGGGTGCTGGCGGTGTAGTCGAGCAGTTGGCCCGGGCCGCGTTGCACCTGCGGTGGCTTGGCCCGCTGGGCGCGGAAGGCAGCGACGGCTTCAGGGCCTTCGCTGGCGGCAATCTCCGCTGGGGTGCTGCGCGCCAGGTCTGCCAGGTTGTAGAGCTTGGCATTGCCGGCAGGCGCCGGGGCAGCAGTGAAGCTGGCGATGTAAGTCGCCAGATCCCAGCGCTGACGCTCATCGAGCTGGTCGGCGAAAGACGGCATGTCGGTGCCTTCAATACCCAGCCCCAGGGTGTTGTAGAGGTCGTAGAGGCTCAGCCGATCAAGCCGCGCGACATTCTGCAAATCGCTGGGCGGCGGCGTCAGGCCCAGGCCTGCAGGGCCGTCGCCTGCGCCACTGTCGCCGTGACAGATCGAACAATGCTGCGCGTACAGCGGAGCGCCACGCGCTGGGTCCGGGGTGATCACCGGTGCCTGGCTCACTTCATAAGCCACTGCCAACTGCGCACCCAGTTGTCGCGCCTGACGGGCAACGGTTGCACCATCGGCATGCTGGGCAAGCGCCTGGTGCAGTTGCTTCACGCCCTCCTCCAGCGCCTGGCGCTCGGCCCGCGCAGGCAGCGCCATGACCGCCTCCTGCAAGGCCTCCACGGATGTGAGCTGCTCGCCGTACTTCGCCTCGTCCAGCACCTTGCCGGCAGCGACCGTGTCCGGGTAGTCCGCGCCAATGTAGTCGATCAGGTGCAGCGCCTTGGCCGCGCCTTCAACGGTGTCGGCCAGGGCGGCAGTACTGCACAGGGCCAGTACCGGCCAGAACAGCCAGGCGAGCAAACGGGAGCGGGAGTTCATGGGCCAATCTCGAACAGGAATCAGAGTCACTGCATTGTTCACTCCCAATGCGACCTGCTCAAGCAGCGCAGCAGAGTTTCATGAAAAGTTTTGTCACAAATTCCCATTCCAGCGTGGGAAATAGGCCGCTACCAGCGCAGGGCATCTCCGAAATGATGGCACGCGCCAGAAAAATCACGTCAAAACGCCATTATTTAGCCAGCAATTACGCTTATAATGCCGCCCGTTTCGTTATAGCGAACTGGAATTTTCGCTCCTCGCTTCAGAGGATTTGGGTCTAACCCCAAAGGGCAAAACGGCCACCCGCGCGGGCTGCACACCTATTCAGGGAAAGAAGATCAGATGGCATCCCGTGTCCTCACCATCGCCATGCTTTGCGCCGCCGTCCAGCTGACAGGCTGCGCTGCGTTCCGCAACTACGACGGCGAACTGCAACAAACCAACCAGCACCTGAGCAGCGGCAACGTCGATGCCGCATTGGCCTTGCTGGAAAAGAACAACACCGGTGAAGACAAGGACCTGCTCTACTACTTCGAGAAGGGTGAGCTGCTGCGCTCCAAGGGCGACCTGGCGGGCAGCCAGACGGCCTGGCGCGAAGCCGACAGCGTGGTGTTCAAGTGGGAAGAGTCGGTCAAGCTGGACACCGACAAGTACCTGGGCCAGTTCGGCAGCTACCTGGTCAACGACAAGGTGCGTCGCTACGAAGGCTATGACTACGAGAAAGTCATGCTGACCACGCAGATGGCCCTGAACCTGCTGGCCCAGAACGACTTCGACGGCGCCCGCACCGAAATCAAGAAGACCCACGAACGCGAAGCGGTGATTGCCGAGCTGCGCGACAAGGAATACCTCAAGCGCGAAGAGCAAGCCGAGAAAGAAGGCGTCCACACCGAGTACAAAGACCTCAAGGGCTACCCGGTGGCCGCGCTCGACGCCCCGGAAGTGGTCGGCCTGAAGAACAGCTACCAGAGTGCGTTCAGCCACTACCTGTCCGGCTTCGTCTACGAGGCCCTGGGTGAGAAAGGCCTGGCTGCACCGGGCTACCGCAAGGCGGCCGAACTGCGCCCGAACACCCCGCTGCTGGAACAAGCCCTGACCGAGCTGGACAAGACCCCAGCCAAAAATGCCGGCAGCGACGTGCTGATCGTTGTCCAGAGCGGCCTGGCCCCGTCCCGTGACTCGGTGCGCATCCCGCTGCCACTGCCGATCAGCGGCAACCTGGTGATCACCCCGCTGTCGTTCCCGATCATCAAGGAAGACACCTCCACGCCGCACTTCGCGCAGATCGAGCTGGACCGCAAGCCGCTGAACCTGACCGCCCTCAACAGCACCACCGCGATGTCCCGCCGCGCCCTGCGCGATGACATGCCGGGGATCATCCTGCGCACCAGCGTGCGGGCCATCAGCCGTGGCGTGGCACAAAAGCAGATCAACGACGTCAACCCGCTGGCGGGCCTGGCCGTGGGCCTGGCTTCAGCAATCACCGAAGGTGCCGATACCCGTACCTGGCGCACCCTGCCAGACGCGACCCAGGTTGCCCGCGTGCGCCTGAGCCAAGGCGAGCACGTGCTCAACCTGCCGTCGAACCTGGGCGGCACCCAGGTAAAGGTCAACATCGATCGTCCGTATCAAGTGGTGACGGTACGTGTTGTCGGTAACCGCGTATTTGCCGGTGGCCCTGCCTTGCAGGTCGAGACCCCGCCTGCTGCGCAGTCCGTCGCCACCCTCAAGTAACGTAAGGAATAGTCATGCGCTTCAAGCTTCTCGCCGCACTCGCAACCGCCCTGCTGGCTGGTTGTGCGACCCCGCCTCCAGCCCCTGGCAGCGCCGCCAGCAAGGTGGTGGTGATGGGCAAACTGAAAAACATCGAGGTCGGCCCGATGCGGGTCGCCCGCGAGAACGGCTTCCTCACCGTCAAGGCTGGGCTGAACAACACCAGCAGCAGCAACAAGACCATGTTCTACCGCTTTGCCTGGCTGGGTGACGACGGTTTCCCGGTCGCCGATGAGGAAAGCTGGAAAAGCCTGACCCTGTACGGATCGCAATCGACCGTGCTGCCCGCCATTGCCCCGGTCCACCAAGCGACCGACTTCCGTATCGAAGTACAGGCTCAGTAATTACTGTTGAAGGAGACACCTGACATGATGTTTGCCCGTTTTTCCCTGCTCGCCGTAGTCGTTGCACTGGCCAGCGGTTGCGCCAACAACTCCCCTGTACTGGGCGGCAAGAACATCGGCTATGGCGACACCAAGGCCGTTGAACTGGTAACCAACGAGTTCGGTTCCACCGACCTGCAGATGATCGCCGAGAGCATGACCCGCTCCCTGGCCCAGTCCGGCATCCTGCAAGGCCGCCCGGTGGTCCAGGTCTACGACGTGAAGAACAAGACCAGCGAGTACATCGATACCCGCGAGATCACCACCTCGATCAAGACCCAGCTGATGAAGTCCGGCACCGCCCGCTTCTCCAGCGACAACACCCAGATGCAGAGCCAGGTCGACCAGCTCAAGCTGCAGAACCAGAGCGGCCTGTACAAGAAAAACACGGTTGCCAAGACCGGCAACATGATCGCCGCCAAGTACCGCCTGGAAGGCTCGATCAGCTCGATCGTCAAGCGTAGCAGCGACTACAAGGACGTCTTCTACAAGTTCAGCCTGCAGCTGATCGACGTGGAAAGCGGCCTGGCCGAGTGGATGGACGAGAAAGAAATCCGCAAGACCACGGAGCGCTAAGCAATGCGTGCATGGATGAGCATCATTGGCCTGGCCTGCGCGTTCAGCGTGCAGGCGGCCCCGAAGGTGGCGGTGACCGACCTGGCCTACCAGGAGCGTGTGGAGGAGTACATCCACATGGTTTCGGCACAGAGCAACTCGCAGGCGAGCATGTACAGCGCCAGCTCCTCGTCGAGCTACAACGAGTACGAGAGCAGCCAGAGCTACATCGAGCAGACCGAGCTGCGCAAGTTCAGCGGTGACATCAAGGGCGAGATTCTCAAGTCCGGGATGTTCCAGCTGGTGCAGGGCAAGCCGTATACCGCCAAGGCTACCGAAGACGTCTATGACGTGATCGCCCGGATCAAGAAAGGCAACTTTGCCGGTGCTGACTACGTGCTGTTCGGGACCCTGTCGGACATCGACTTCCAGCGCGACATCACCTCGCTGGACAACACCAACAGCTACTCGGCGATCCTCGGGCTGACCCTGGTGGCCGACTTCAGCCTGATCAACACCAAGACCTTCGAGATCACCTCGGCGTTCACCGCCATGGGTGAAGGCCAGGACACCAAGCTGGTCAACAGCCAGGATGTGCGGGTCAGCTTGAACCGCCCGCGTGTCGTGCGTGAAGTATCCAAGGAGTTGGGCCTGGATGTGGCCAAGCAGATGAAGGAACAGCTGGTTGGGGTGATGCCGGAGCAGGAACGTGCGCCACTGCGCAACAACCTGCCACCCGATGAGCCGCCGCGCATTTTGCGCTGAGGCATGAAAAAGGCGACCTTCGGGTCGCCTTTTTTTTGGGCTCAGGCAAAGGCACTGTAGCCGCTGCCGACAGGCTGCGCTGGAGTCCGTGAGGGCTCCCAAAAGCGGCGCCTGCGGTGCAGGCGAGCGCAGCCTGACGGCAGCGGCTACACCTCAGACCGGTGCCCGGCGGATGGTTGCCAGCAGCGTGGCCGCGCCGAGGAACAACCCGGCAAAGGTACGGTTCATCCGCCGTTGCTGCTTGGGTGTGCGCAACAGGCGCAGCACCCGCGCTGCCAGCCCGGTGTAACCGGCCATCACCAGCAGGTCGACGGTCACCATTGTCGCGGAAATGGTCAGGTACTGCGGCAGCAGGTCGGCGTGCGGGTTGATGAACTGCGGCAGCACCGCCAGCATGAAGATCAGCGCCTTGGGGTTGCTGACGTTGACCAGGAAACCCCGGAACACCAGGCTCAGCGGCTTGCCGATCGGGCGCACCGCCGACTCATCGGCAAGGTCCGCCGGCAGCGCACGCCACTGCTTGACCGCAAGATAAATCAGGTAGGCCACGCCAAACCACTTGATCACATGGAACGCGGTCGCCGACGCCGCCAGCACCGCGCCCACGCCCGCGGCGATGATCGCGATCTGCATCACCAGCCCCAGCTGCAGGCCTAGCGCGTTCCAGTAACCACGCCAGAAGCCGTATTGCAGGCCACAGGACATCGAGGCAATCGCCCCAGCCCCAGGCGAAAGGCTGATAACCCAACAGGCGGCAAAGAAGGCCAACCACGTTTCCAGAGACATTACACACCTCGAATCAGACGCTGTACGAGGCTCAACGCTAATCCGTCGCCGAAAAAATCACCACGGTTTTTTTCGGCGGGCGATCAATTGCCGCCGGCAGGCTTGTCTTCGCCCACCATCGGCAGCACGTCCGTACCACGCCAGCGGCGCACGCACTTCTGGAAGAACTGGCTGTTCGGCACCTGTACCAGCGCCCCGCCCGCCTCGGGCATTTCCACCAGGGTGGTGAACAGCAGGTTGATGGCCGTCACCCGACCCTTGACGCCCGGCTTGTCGAGGGTTTCCACCAGCTCGACGACATCGCCGATGCGAAACGGCCCGACCGTGAAGATCAGCACCGCGCACAGCAGGTTCGACAGCACGCTCCACATGGCGAAGAAGGCCACCGCCGCCACCGCGACGAAGCCTGAGAGCGCCGTCCACAACACCGTCGCCGAGACGCCCAGGCGTTCGAGCACGATGATCAGCGCGCTGCCCATGATCAGCCAGCGCAGGGCGCCGCGCAGCGGCACCATCAATTGCGGCGGCAGGGTGTAGCTGTGGCTCAGGCGGATCAGGCAGCGGCTGATGATCCGCTGCAGGACAAACGCCACCACCAGGATCAGCAGGATCTGCAAGCCCATCCAGAATGGCCCGATCCACTCCACCGGCAGGTTCAGGTCCAGCGCCGCCATCAAGACATCGCCTCCAGCTCAGCCTGCATCGCCTCAAGGGTTTCCAGGGCGCTCATCCACGCCTCTTCCACCTCGGCCTCACGCGATTTGAGCTGGGCCTGACGGGCCAGCAGGTCGCGCAGCTCGTCCTTGCGCGCCGCTTCATAGACTGCGCTGTCGCCCAGGCTGGTCTCGACCGAGGCCAGTTGCTCATGCAACTTGCCCAGCTCGGCTTCAAGCTTGTCGGCCTCGCGCTTGTGCGGTGCCAACTGCTGACGCAGGGCAGCCGCCGCCTGGCGCTGGGCCTTCTTGTCGGTCTTGTCCGGGTTGACCGGGGTGTTGCTGACCGGCGCATTGCGCTGGCGGTACTCGACCAGCCAACGGGAATAGTCGTCCAGGTCGCCGTCGAAGGTCTCGACCTTGCCGTCCGCGACCAGCAGGAAGTCATCTGTGGTGCTCTTGAGCAGGTGACGGTCGTGGGAGACCACCAGTACCGCGCCACTGAATTCCTGCAGGGCCATGGTCAGCGCCAGGCGCATTTCCAGGTCCAGGTGGTTGGTCGGTTCGTCGAGCAGCAGCAGGTTCGGCCGTTCCCAGGCAATCAGCGCCAGGGCCAGACGGGCCTTTTCACCACCGGAGAAGTTCAGCACCGGCTCGTCGATGCGCGCGCCGCGGAAGTCGAAACCACCGAGGAAGTCGCGCAGGGTCTGCTCGCGCTCGGTCGGCGCCAGGCGTTGCAGGTGCAGCAACGGGCTGGCCTTGCTGTCGAGAGAGTCCAGCTGATGCTGGGCGAAATAGCCCACCACCAGGTTCTCGCCACGCACCAGGCGGCCCGCAAGGGGCTCCAGCTCGCCGGCAAGGTTCTTGATCAGGGTCGATTTACCCGCGCCGTTCGGCCCGAGCAGGCCGATCCGTGCGCCCGGCGTGAGCTGCAACTTGACCTTCTCGAGGATGGTCTTGTCGCCATAGCCCAGGCGCGCTTCGGACAGGTCGAGCAGCGGGCTGGAGATCTTCTGCGATTCACGGAAGACGAAGTCGAACGGAGAATCAACGTGCGCCGCCGACAGCTCCTCCATGCGTTCCAGGGCCTTGATCCGGCTTTGTGCCTGACGGGCTTTGGTGGCCTGGGCCTTGAAGCGGGCGATGTACTTTTCCATGTGCTCGCGCTGGGCCTGCTGCTTCTCGTAGGCCTGTTGCTGCTGCGCCAGGCGCTCGGCACGGGCCCGCTCGAAGGCGGTGTAACCGCCACGATAGAGCGTAAGCTTGCACTGTTCTACGTGTGCGACATGGTCGACCACCGCATCGAGAAAATCGCGGTCGTGGGAGATCAGCAACAGGGTGCCCGGGTAGCTCTTGAGCCAGTCTTCCAGCCAGAGGATGGCATCGAGGTCCAGGTGGTTGGTCGGTTCATCGAGCAACAGCAGGTCGGAGGGGCACATCAGTGCCTGCGCCAGGTTCAGGCGCATCCGCCAGCCGCCGGAGAAGTCGCCGACGCGCCGGTCCATCTGCTCGTTGCTGAAGCCCAGGCCTGCCAGCAGCTTGCGCGCGCGCGCATCGGCGGTATAGCCGTCGGCGCTATCGAGCTCGATGTGCAGGCGCGCGACGACGGTACCGTCGTGGGCCAGCTCGGCGGCGGCCAGTTCACGCTGTACCTTGCGTAGCTGCACGTCGCCGTCCAGCACGTAGTCCACGGCGAGGCGGTCGAGGGTATCGACTTCCTGGCGCATGTGCGCGATGCGCCAGTCAGCGGGCAGCTGGCATTCGCCTGCGTCCGGGCTAAGCTCGCCACGCAGCAGCGCGAAAAGGCTGGATTTACCGGCGCCATTGGCACCGATCAGGCCGGCCTTGTGACCGGCGTGCAGGGTCAACTCAGCGTCTTCTAGCAGGCGCTGGGGACCACGCTGTAAAGTGAGGTTCGAAAGTCTGATCATAATGGCGGCGGAGTCTACCAGCTTCGCCGGCAACTGGCGCGAGTGGGACCATGCACACCGACCTGTGGAATTTCGCCATCACCTTGTATGCCCGCCCCGGCGTCGAGGCGGCCTGCCTAAACCTGCAAGCCCAGGGCGCGGATGTGTGCCTGTTGTTGTGCGCAGCGTGGCTCGACAGCCGACAGATTCGCCTGGAAGACCCGCGCGTCGAACAGCTGCGACGCTTGGCCGGCCCCTGGCAGCATGATGTGGTGCAGCCGCTACGCGAATTGCGCCGGCAGTGGCGCGCGAAGGCCCAGCACGACGCCGAACTGGCGGTGCTGCGCGAGCAGGTGAAAGGCTTGGAGATGAATGCCGAACGGCAATTGCTGGAGCGCTTGCAGCTAGCCTGCGAAGGTTGGCAACGCAACCTTCCAGGGATCCAGCAAGACTGGTTGGAGGCATTGACCCCCACCAGCGCCCGCTTGCACCACGACGCGCTGCAAGTGCTGCGCGCCGCAGTGCGATCGACTCAGGACGCGGTCGACGGGGACTGAACGGCTGGCGTGCTGCTGGCCGGGGTGCTGGCCACCGCTGCCGGTGCTGCTGGAGTAGCTGGCTTGGCCGCCGTCGGGGCTGGCGTTGCAGGCTTGGCCGCTACAGCCGGTTTGGCGGCAGGTTTGGCTGCTGTTCTGGCAGCGGCAGGTTTTGCCGCAGGCTTGGCAGCAGGTTTCGCGGCTGGCTTGGCGGCTGCGGTTTTGGCCGCAGGTTTTGCAGCAGGCTTGGCCGCTGCTACTGGTTTGGCAGCGGGTTTGGCCGCAGCCTTGGCAGCAGCAGGACGTGCCGCTGGCTTGGCCGCAGGTTTGGCGGCAGCCGGTTTGGCCGCAACGGGTTTGGCGGCAGGCTTGGCCGGCGCCTTGGCAGCAGCGGTGCGAGCTGCTGGTTTAGCGGCGGGCTTCGCGGCTACCGGTTTTGCCGCAGGTTTGGCGGCAGGCTTGGCAGCTGCAACTTTGGCTGCAGGCTTGGCGGCAGGTTTTGCCGCAGGCTTGACCGCAGCAACTTTGGCCGCAGGCTTGGCAGGTGCCTTGGCCGCCGCTGTTTTCGCGGCAGGTTTGGCAGCCGTGCGCGCTGCAGGTTTTGCTGCAGGCTTGGCCGCAGCCGCTGGCTTGGCAGTGCGTTGGGTCAGTGCCTTGGCCGCCGCTTCCTTGACCTTGCCAACACCCTGGGCAAGTTTCAGGCTTTCTTGCGCGTCACGCTTGAGCTGCACGATGTAGACGCGGGTTTGCGATTGACGGTCCTTGAGCGAGTCCAGCAGCCCTTCAAGTTCACCGACGGCGGACTTGGCTTTGGACTGTGCCTTGGACTTGCCAGCCGCTGCAGCGTCTTGCAGTTTGAGGCGCGACTTGTGCAGTTTTTCCTGCGCCTTGCCCCGTTGTTTTTCCAACTTGGCCAAGAGTTTTTCGGCATCAGCCAGCGCTTGCGAGCAGGCATTTTCCAAGTGTTCGAGCAGGCTGCTCGAGAGTGTTTGGAGCAGGTGCAACGGCGTACTTACTGGCTTCTTAGTGGCCGACATGGCTTACCTCCTGGCTGATGGAATTGCGGCTCATACTAGACCTGTGCTGCTACCGCCGCTAGGGCATGTTGACAGTAATGAACGTGCCGCGTTGCATGCCTGGGCAAGTTTGTTATTGCTGCAGCTGCGCACAAGTGTAGATGCTGATAAACACGCTGCCGATATTTACCGGAAGTCGCGGCTGACACTGGCATACTTGTGCCCTTTCAAACCGAACTTTTGCCCCGTGGAGCGAGCCTGTGTCGCGCACTCTTTTGCTGTCGTTTTGCTGCCTGCTGACACCCGCGTTTGCCGCAGCGCCTGAAGCACCGGCAAGCCCGCACGACCTCGCCTACAGCCTGGGCGCAAGCCTCGGTGAGCGCTTACGCGAAGAGGTGCCGGACCTGCAACTGCAAGCGCTGATCGATGGCTTGCAACAGGCCTATCAGAACAAGCCGCTGGCCCTGAGCAAAGCGCGCATGGAGGCCATCCTCAGCCAGCACGATACGCAGGCCAACGACGCCGCCGCGCAGTCGCAGACCGAGCAGTTGCTGGCAGCGGAGCGACGCTTCATGACCACCGAACGCAGCCGTGCCGGCGTACGCGAAATAGCCGATGGCGTGCTGATGAGCGAGCTGGTTGCAGGTAGCGGCACCACGCCAAAAGCCGGTGGCAAGGTGCAGGTGAAATACGTGGGGAAATTGCCCGACGGCACGGTGTTCGACCAGAGCGAAAAACCGCAGTGGTTCAACCTGGACAGTGTGATTGAAGGCTGGCAGCTGGCGTTGCCGAAGATGGCCAGCGGCTCGACCTGGCGACTGGTAATTGCTTCGGCGCTCGCCTACGGCGCGGAGGGTGCAGGCAACCTGATCCCACCCTACACACCACTGACCTTTGAAATCGAATTGCTCGGTGTTGCCGACTGAGCGTCGGCAACGGCAGGCATTGCATCAGGCCTCGACGGCGCCTTCTTCCTTGTGGGCGTTGTGCAGCACTTCGATCAGGCAGTCTTCAAGCTCGAAGCGTTCGTGCAGCAGGCTGCCCAGCTCGGTGAGCTTCTTGGCGAAACGTTCGGGGTCGTTGCAGTCGCCCTTGTCGCAGTGGTCGTTGAAGGCCAGGGCGATCTGGGTGGTGTCGTCGATGCGCGGGCTGATCTGCTTGGCCAGCTCCAGGCCGCGGGTATCACCAAAGGCCTTGGCTTCACTGACCAGCTGTTCGCTGATTTCGAAATGCCAGGCGGAAACATAGTCGACCAGGATCGCGCAAAAATCGCGGTTCTTGTCCTTGTCGGCGAATGCTGGCTTCGCGTCGCGCAAACTGCGGAAAGCCTGCACCAGCTCTTTGCGTTCATCCAGCCAGCGATCAATCAGCTGATGAACCCCACCCCAGCGTTCCTGAGCATTCTGACAACTATCTAGCATGGCAATCTCATCCCTTCTGGGTAATGCCCCTGCTTCCCGTAGCGCGATCGTGCGGCACAAAGGGTAACAACAGCAGACGACATCGAGCAGCTGTGTTTTCGGTATGCGTGCAGGGGAGATTATTCCCCAGCGCCCTTGGCTTCAAGGTACGCAGCAGACAAAGTTCATACAAGTGTTTAATGCCGACGGCGACGGCCACCGGTCGCGCCAGCTGATCGGGCGCAAGGTTTCAGCGTTTGCCCGCGTCAAGTGCGCTGACCAGGTAGGTCAAGGCCAACCCGGCCAGGGCCAGGAAGGCCAGCAGGCTCCACTCCGGTACGCTCAGGTCGAGAAAACTCCAGGTCATCACCACGCACTCTCGCGTACCCAGCAGCAGCGCTTCGAGCAGTTCGCCCAGGCTGGCGTGCTCGATCAGGTAGCCCAGCGGGTGCAGGCACTCGGTCTCACCTGGCAGGGTACGGCCTTGCAGCCAGACCTGGCGCGCCGCCAGCAGCGCCCCGGCCAACGCCAGCCCCAACGCCAGGCCACCACTCAGCCGTGCGCCCGGCGCAGCGGCAGGGCGCAACGCGCCCCAGAGGCAAACGATTGCAAACGCGCCGAGAAAAAAACGTTGTGTCTGGCACAGCGGGCAAGGCGCCAGGCCAAGGGCAAACTCGAGGTAGAACGCACCGCCCAACACCAGCAGCGCCGCCACCAAAGCTACGGAAAACAATGAGCGCAAACGGGCCAACGGCATGGCAAATCCAAGTGCGGTGAAGGGGTCTAGCAACGGTAGAGGAAAGGCCTGCGTTGTTTCAAGGCAAGACAGCCCGGACAAATCCTCTATTCCATGGAGACGTTTCGAGAGGCGGGATCAGAATATTCCGTTACGCTGCGACAGATCTGTCAGCGCGGCTGTACGAGGGTTAAACACAGGGGTTTGCCCAGCGGCAAACCCCTGTGTTTTCAAGCACGTGCGGTATCTGGCAAGGGTAAGGCAAGCAGGCGCTCGTCCAAAAGTCCCAGGCCTTCTTGAAACAGCTGGTTACTGCGCTCGGTATCGCCCAGGCTGGCAAGCAAGCGTGCAAGCTCGGCGCAGGCTTCCGGATTGCGCTGTTGGCGCAGGCTGCTTTCCAGGTAGTCGCGGGCTTTGCCCCACAGACGGTTTTGCAGGCTCAGCCGACCCAGGGTCAGCAACAGGCTCGGGTCATCCGGGTGCTGCTTGAGCCAGCCTTCTGCGGTTTGCAACTGGCGAGCCGGGTCGCTGCCGCGCACCAGCCCGTACAAGCGCGCCAGGTGGCTTTCGTAGCTGCGCTTGAGCGCCGTGCGCAAGGCTTCTTCGGCGTCGCTCTCGGCACCCAGCTGGCGCAGTTGCTCGGCATACGCCAGGACCAGTTGCGGCTCCTGGCGCTGGGCGTTGGTCAGTTGCTGCCAGGCCCGTTCCAGCGCCTGGCGGGCGCTCTGCCCCTCCTCCTCACGCTGCACCGCCAACCCCAGGTTGGCACCCCAGGCGCGTTTTTCCAGCTCGGCCAGCTCCGCTGCGGGCAGGACTTTATCCTTGCGCAGTTCCGGCATCAGGCGGATCAGCGACGACCAGTCACCCTGCTGCTGATACAGGCGCTGCAACTGGCGCAATACCTGGGCATTGTGCGGGTGACGCTCGTGCATGGCCTGCAAGGTTTCCAGTGCAGCCTGGCTGTCGCCACGGTCCATCTGCAATTGCGCATGGGTCAGGGCAATTGCCAGCTCGGCCTGGGGCTGACGCTCCAGGGCACGCTCGAGCAAGTTGTCGCTGTCTTCGGTACGGCCCAGCTCGTTGGCCGCGCGCGCCGCGCCGAGGTAATACAGCAGCGGCTGGCGCTCGGCTTCGGCGGCTCGGTGCAGGTGACGCTGGGCGCTGGCCCATCGGCCCTCGGCCAAATCAAGCTGGCCTTGCTCGATGGACAACCGGGTGCGGCGGCTGCGGTTGCGTCGCGACCACGGGTTGACAACGCCACTGGAGGTCAGCACCAGCCCCACCAGGAAACGCACCAGCCACAGCAGCAGTACGATCGCCAGCAACAGGCCAAGGGTGCCCCACAGGCTGGATTCGAAACGGAAGGTGTCATAGGCGATCAGCACGTAACCACTGTGCCGGGCCACCGCGATGCCCAGCAGGGTCGCGGCCACGATCGCCAGCACCACCCACAGGTAGGTGCGCTTCATGGGCGAGGCTCCTGGCGGTCCTGGGCCGCCGGTTGCCGGAGGATGGCTTCTTCGGCCGGCAGGTGGCGACGCTCAAGGTAGGCCTGTACGGCTTTCAGGCTGGCGTCCAGATCAGGGGTGACCACGGTCACGGTTTCCTTGGCCAGGGCATCCAGGCGCTCGAGCATCATCTTGCTCTGCTCGTTGTCGCGGTTGAAGTTGGCCAGCAGCACGCTGCGCGCTTCATCCAGGGCCTGGGTGTAGACCTTCGCCTCGCCATTGAGCGCGGCCCACTGGGCTTGCTCCAGCGTCAGGCTCAGGGCCAGGCGCACCTGGTTCAGGGCCTGGCCGGCAAGCAGCGGCTTGACGTTCTTGTCGGCGTTGAAATCAATGCGGAAGAAGCGCGAGATCTGCTCCCACCACTGCGACCAGCGACTGGCGCCATCGCCGTCGGCGGTCAGGCCGAACAGCGGCTCGCCGTCATTCTTGAACTCCGGGGCGATGGCGGTGAGCTGCACCACCTGCTCACGCAGTGCGGCCAATTGCAGGAACAAGCCAGTGCGGTCCGGTTGCTCGACACTGTTCAGGGCAGCCACGCTGCGGGCCAGTTGCTCTCGGGCGGCGAAGGACGCCGGGTCGCTTTGTTCACGCAGAATCTGGTCGGCACCTTCGACCAGCGCACGCGCGCTGGCGATGTCCTGCAGGGCCGACAGGCGCAGGCTGGCCAGGCGCAGCAAGTGCTCGGCCTCGGCCAGGCGCCAGTCCTTGCGGCTGGCACCGAGCACGGTCTCCAGGCGCTGGCTCAGGCGTTGCTGGTCACCCTGCAACTGCGCCACCAGGCGCCGGCGCTCTTCCAGCTCGGCTGCCGCTGGCAGGCTGGAGAGCTGGCTGCTGAGCTTCTGGTCGTTCTGTTCCAGGGCCTGGGTCTGCTCGCGCAGGTCGAGCAATTGATCGTTCTGGGCCAGGTGCGCACCTTGCAACTGGCGCACCTGCCAGACGCCCCAGCCGCCCACCGCGACGCCTGCGGCACCAAGCAGCAGGGCGACAATCGCCAGGCCAGTACCGGCCCGCTTCGGGCTGGCGGGGGTTTGCGTGGGCGCCTCGGGCGCCGACTGCAGATCTTCGTTAGGCAAGGCAGTTTCGCTCACGTATCCATCCTTTGCATTGAGGCACGTCGCCAATCAGCTTAGCGCCTTAGAGGGCGGGCGCAGGGGTTTCCTGCAACGCCGCCAGCAAAGCCGCGGCGTTGGCGCCACGGCAATCCACAACATGCTGTGCGCCAGCGGCCCGGGCCAGCTCGGCGACACGCGGGCTGGGCACGAACAATGGCCAGCGCGCCAGGCGCGGCCAATCGTCCCCGGCCAATTCACGCAGGTGTTGAAAACCCTGCCCACTGCTGACCACCAGGCCATTCAGGCGTTCCGCTGCAATACGCCGCGACAGGGTGGCCGGTGGGTACACCGGCAACTGGCGACGGTACAACGGCAGATAATCGACAGATGCCCCCAGCGCGGTCAACTGCTCGGCCAGCAGCTCGCGCCCTTCAGCCCCACGCATGATCAACACTCGCGGCGCTGCACCGGCAATCGCGGCCTGCAGTTGTGGCAGTTGCAGCAAGGCTTCGCTGTCGTCGCCCTGCGCCGGGAAATGCACACTCAGCCCCTGCGCCTGCAATACCGCCGCCGACGCAGCGCCGACGGTGAACCACGCCGGCGTCAACGCGCTGATGCCGCAGCGCTCGATCAGCTCCAGGCCCAGGCGCGCCGCCGGCTTGCTGACCACGATCACCGCGCAATAGCGGTTCAGGTCACGCACGATGGCTTGCTGCGCGTCAGTCACCGGCAGCGGCTCGATGTCCAGCAACGGCAGGCTGCTGCCGAACAGCCCGGCAGCAGCCAGGGTGTCGGCCAGCGCCGCGCACTCCTCAGCCGGCCGGGTCAGCAGCAGGCGCCAGCCGGTCACGGGTGGCCGGCCTCGCCATAGACCGCTTTGAGGATGTCTTCGGCACCTTGCGCCAGCAGGTCCTCGGCCACCTGGATGCCCAGCGCCTCGGCGTCGCCACGCGCGGCGCGGGCCTGCGCGGTGAGCAGCGTGCCGCCGCTTGGCTCGCCGACCAGGCCGCGTAGCCACAGTTGCTCGCCTTCGAGCACGGCGTAGCAGGCAATCGGCACCTGGCAGCCGCCATTGAGGTGTTTGTTCAGGGCGCGCTCGGCGATCACCCGGTCTGCCGTGTCGGCATGGTGCAGCGGCGCCAGCAACGCATGGATCTCGCGGTCGGCACTGCGGCACTCGATACCCACGGCGCCCTGGCCACCGGCCGGCAGGCTGTCATCGACGCTGATGCCGGAGGTGATGCGGTCTTCGAAGCCCAGGCGGATCAACCCGGCAGCAGCGAGGATGATCGCGTCGTACTCGCCGGCATCGAGCTTGGCCAGGCGGGTGTTGACGTTGCCGCGCAGGAAGCGGATTTCCAGGTCCGGACGACGGGCCAGCAACTGGGCCTGGCGGCGCAGGCTGGAGGTGCCGACGATGCTCCCGGCAGGCAGGTCATCAAGGCTCTTGAAGGTATTGGAGACGAACGCGTCGCGCGGGTCTTCCCGCTCGCAGATGCAGAACAGGCCCAGGCCCTCGGGGAAATCCATCGGCACGTCTTTCATCGAGTGCACGGCGATGTCGGCGGTGTTTTCCAGCAGGGCTGTTTCCAGCTCCTTGACGAACAACCCCTTGCCACCGATTTTCGACAGCGGCGAGTCGAGCAGCTTGTCGCCTCGGCTGACCATCGGCACCAGGGTCACCAGCAGGCCGGGGTGGGCCTGTTCCAGGCGGGCTTTGACGTATTCGGCCTGCCACAGGGCAAGGGCACTTTTGCGTGTGGCGATGCGGATTTCACGAGTGGACATGGATCGATCCGTACAAGGTAAATGCCACGGATGATAACAGCACAATACCGCGCGCTTGCAGATCTATGTCATCGCACCGGCGCGCCGTCCCTGGCCGCAAACGTTGCCGTCCCGCGCTAAAGGTGCTGCATCATCTTGCGCACGCCGGCCACATGACGGCGGCTGACGATCAGGGCATCGCCATTGAGACCCTTGAGGAACAGCTGGAAATGCCCCAGCGGCGTACGTTGCAGGCGCTCGATGCGGTCACGGGCTACCAGCGCGTTGCGGTGGATGCGCACAAAGCGCTCGCCGAACTCGTCTTCCAGGGCCTTGAGCGGCTCATCGAGCAGCACTTCGCCGCTTTCGTGGCGCAGGGTCACGTATTTGTGGTCGGCGATGAAGTACACCACCTGGTTCAGGGGGATCAGCTCGATGCCCTTGCGGGTGCGCGCGCTGATGTGGCTGCGTGGGCCGTTGCCGCTTTCGGCGGCAGGGCGAGTCAGCGCCGCCAGTTGCACCCGGTTCGGCCGCTCGGCCTTGCGCAAGGCTTCACGCAACCCGGCAGCATCGGTGCTCTTGAGTACGTAACTGAGCGTGCTGTCCTTGAAGGGCTGCACGTCGAATTCGTCTTCGGTGGTGGTAAACAGCACAGCCGGTGGCGACTCTCGCTCGCACAACCGGGCGGCGACCTGGAGGCCGTCCATGCCGGGCATGCGAATGTCGAGCAGGACCACCTCAGGCTTGAGGCTGTCGATCAGCGCCAGGGCCTCGTCGCCATTGGTGGCGCTGGGCTCCAGGACTGTATAGCCCTCCAGCTCGCCCAGCAGTCGGCTCAGGCGTTCGCGGGCTTGGCTTTCGTCATCAACGATCAGGACATTCATATTGCGCTGGATTCCTGCGTGAGTCTCGCACAAGGATAGCGTAGACAGGTGAGGTGACGACCGTCACGGCGATCCACGCTCAGACTCGCACGATGGCTAAAGATTCACTGAGGCGGCAGTAAAGTCGCCAATCCTCTGTCCAACTGTAGACGGTTGCCGGAACGCTGCCGTTCAATCGATAAATATCCTTTAACAGGCCCGTTGTCGCGCCCCCCGGGTGCGACATAAACCCGCATTTGTGCCGACCGCCGAGCCCCGGCAGGCGCTGCAACCCTGTTATCATCTGCGCCACTTTTCCCGTTCACGCCTTCAACGAGTGAGTCCATGAGCACTGACAAGACCAACCAGTCCTGGGGCGGCCGCTTCAGTGAACCTGTCGACGCTTTCGTCGCCCGTTTCACCGCCTCCGTCAATTTCGACCAGCGCCTGTACCGCCACGACATCATGGGCTCGATTGCCCACGCCACCATGCTGGCCAAGGTCGGTGTGCTCACCGACGTCGAGCGCGACACCATCATCGATGGCCTGAAGACCATTCAGGGCGAAATTGAGGCCGGCAACTTTGACTGGCGCGTCGACCTTGAAGACGTGCACATGAACATCGAGGCGCGCCTGACCGACCGCATCGGCGTCACCGGCAAGAAGCTGCACACCGGGCGTAGCCGCAACGACCAGGTCGCCACCGACATCCGCCTGTGGCTGCGTGACGAGATCGACCTGATCCTGGCCGAAATCACCCGCCTGCAGCAGGGCCTGCTGGAGCAAGCCGAGCGTGAAGCCGAGAGCGTCATGCCCGGCTTCACCCACCTGCAGACCGCCCAGCCGGTCACCTTCGGCCACCACCTGCTGGCCTGGTTCGAAATGCTCAGCCGCGACTACGAGCGCCTGGTCGACTGCCGCAAGCGCGCCAACCGCATGCCGTTGGGCAGCGCGGCGCTGGCGGGCACCACCTACCCGATCGACCGCGAACTGACCTGCCAGCTGCTGGGCTTCGAAGCCGTGGCCGGCAACTCGCTGGACGGCGTCTCGGACCGCGACTTCGCCATCGAATTCTGTGCGGCGGCGAGCATTGCCATGATGCACCTGTCGCGCTTCTCCGAAGAGCTGGTGCTGTGGACCAGTGCACAGTTCCAGTTCATCGATTTGCCTGATCGTTTCTGCACCGGCAGCTCGATCATGCCGCAGAAGAAGAACCCGGACGTGCCGGAACTGGTACGCGGCAAGACCGGCCGGGTATTCGGCGCGCTGATGGGCCTGCTGACCCTGATGAAAGGCCAGCCGCTGGCCTACAACAAGGACAACCAGGAAGACAAGGAACCGCTGTTCGACGCCGCCGACACCCTGCGTGATTCGCTGCGCGCCTTTGCCGACATGATCCCGGCGATCAAGCCGCGCCATGCGATCATGCGTGAAGCAGCCCTGCGCGGCTTCTCCACCGCAACCGACCTGGCTGACTACCTGGTACGTCGCGGCCTGCCATTCCGTGATTGCCACGAAATCGTCGGCCACGCGGTGAAATACGGGGTGGACACCGGCAAGGACCTGGCCGAAATGAGCCTGGAAGAACTGCGCCAGTTCAGCGACCAGATCGAGCAGGACGTGTTCGCCGTGCTGACCCTGGAAGGCTCGGTGAATGCGCGTAACCACATCGGCGGCACCGCACCTGCCCAGGTGCGCGCCGCCGTGGCTCGCGGCCAGGCCCTGCTGGCCAGCCGCTAAGCCGGTGGCAAGACGGTCCGGCTAGCGCTTGCCGGTACGGACCATCTCCTGGAACGCAGGCATCTGCGCTTCCTTGTCCACGGCAATCTTCTGCACGTTGGGGTTCTGCTTGAAATGCTCAAGCAGGGCCTTGGCCTGTGGGAAATCTTCCAGCACGTCCATCTCCAGGACTTTCTTGCCCACCGCATACGCCAGGTCGACGCTGAAGCAGAACAGCATGTCGGCGATGGTCATCTGCTCGCCTGCCACATAGGGCGCGAACTTGCCGTTGCGCTTGAGCGTGGCCAGGCCTGCGAGCAGCTCGGCCTTGGCCTTTTCCTTGATGGCCGGGTCAACCCGGCCGCCGAAGAAGGCTTCCGGGTACAGGGCACGGGCCGGCAGCTCGATGTACAGCTCGATTTCCTTGGCCTGCTCATGCACCTTGGCCTGGGCGAACACGCCTTCGGGCAGCAATTTCTTGCCCGGCTGGGTCTGCTCGATGTAGTCGAGGATCAGGCTGGTTTCACTCAGGAAGCCGTGCTCGGTCTCGAGCACCGGGACCTTGCCGTGCGGGCTGCGCTTGAGTGCTTCGGGGCTCTGGCCGCCGAAAAACAGCACTTCTTCGAAGGGCACGCCCTTTTCCAGCAGCGCCAGCTTGACCATGTTGTAGTAGTTGCTGACCGCAAATCCATGAAGCTTGAGCATGAAAGACAGCCTCCAGGCCGTGAGGGGATGGCCGGGCTGTTATAGACCGATTGTCACAGGCTGACCAGCATCATGCGGCGCATCGATAGCAGGGCATTGGCCGCGCGCCCGTGGCAAACTGGGCGCCCACCCAGAGGAGTGCGCCCATGAGCGAGCACAACGAAATCGACAGCGACGAAGAAGAGTTCGCTGCCGACACCCTGATCCAGGCGATCGAGAACCAGCTCGAAAGCGGCGAGCCGGCGGCGGCCTCGGCCACCCTGAACAAGCTGACCCTGGTCGGCTACGAGCGTGATGACATCCTTGAAATGATGGCCCATGTGCTGGCATTCGAGATCGATGCCATGCTTGACGAGAACCGTCCGTTCAACCGCGAATGGTACGAAACCGCCCTGCGCGCGCTGCCGGAACTGCCACCGGAAAAGGACTGAGGCAAACGCCCGGTTCCGTGACTACACTGCAAAGCCAGGCACCGACAACGGTGCTGCCCTCCTTGTCTGGAAGTCGGAGTCTCTATGTCGTTTACCCCCGAACTGATCGCCGAGCTGGAAGTCCTTGCCCTGTTCAACCTGGATAGCAGCCAGGAAGGGATCAAGGTGCATAACACTGCGTCCCCAGCCATCATCGCTGCGGCCACGCGCCTGCATGAAAAAAAACTGACCGACCAGCCCGATGGCGGCTATCTGACCAGCCTGGGGCATGATGCTGCCCAGAATGTGCAAATCCTGCTCAATATTCTCAACGTCAAAGAGCCAGCCTGAATCATCCGAACACCAACCCTGTGGCCGGCCTTGCCGGCGACAGGGCCACCGCCTTCGCTGGCAAAGCCAGCTCCCACAGTGATTCATCCCCGCTAAAAAAATGGCGTCAAAAACCAAATAGCACTTAATCCGACCCTCCTACTGCGGCTAAACTCGCCCTTGCTCCCCTCAAGGCCGGTTTGAGTCAGTCATGAACCACCCCCACGAAATTCGCCCCGACCTGGATGAGGGCATCGACCGCAAGGTGCTCAGCCAGCTGCGCGCACGTTTCCTGCGCCTGAACAAAGGGCGTCTGGCGCGGGCCATGGAGGGGTTATCCACACGCCAGCAAGGCGTGCTCAACCTGCTACCGCTGTTCTTCCACGTCAATCACCCGTTGCTGCCCGGTTATGTCTCCGGCGCCACCCCCGCCGGGGTCTCCGGCTTCGAGCCAGACGCCAATGCGCTGGCCGACGCCCAGCGCCTGACCCGCTCGTTCGCCTACAAGGCCAAGCGCGGCAACCCGCCCCAGCCGATCCACGGGCTGTTCCTGATGGGCAGCCTGGGCACCCTGGCCCAGGCCGAGCAAAGCGACATGGACCTGTGGGTCTGCCACGCAGCCGACCTGCCGGAGGGCGAGCTGGCCGAACTGCGCAAAAAGTGCCAATTGCTGGAAAACTGGGCGGCCACCCAGGGCGCCGAAGTGCACCTGTTCCTGATCGAGCCGCAGCGCTTTGTCGGCGGTGAGCGCGAGCGCACACTCAGCTCCGACGACTGCGGCACCACCCAGCACTACCTGCTGCTCGACGAGTTCTACCGCACCGCGATCTGGCTAGCCGGGCGCACTCCCTTGTGGTGGCTGGTACCGGTGTACGAGGAGGCCAATTACGCCCGCTACACCGAGACACTGCTGTCCAAGCGCTTCATCCGCGCCGAGGATGTGCTCGACCTGGGCAACCTGTCGCACATCCCACCCGGCGAGTTCGTCGGCGCCGGGCTCTGGCAGCTGTTCAAGGGCATCGAGTCCCCCTACAAATCCGTACTCAAGCTGCTGCTGACCGAGGTCTACGCCAGCGAACACCCCCAGGTGCAGTGCCTGAGCCTGCAGTTCAAGCAGGCGGTGTTTGCCAACCAGCTTGACCTCGACACGCTGGACCCATACGTGATGGTCTACCGGCGCATTGAGCACTACCTGCAGGCCCGTGGCGAAACGCAGCGCCTGGAACTGGTGCGGCGCAGCCTGTACCTGAAGGTCAACAAGAAGCTCAGCGGGCTGTCCCGGCAACGCTACACCAGCTGGCAGCGCGACCTGCTGGAGCGCCTGGCCCAGGCCTGGGGCTGGGACGCGCGGCAACTGGCCCTGCTCGACAGCCGCAGCCAGTGGAAGGTGCGCCAGGTGGAGGTCGAGCGCCGCGCGCTGGTCGCCGAGCTCAACCACAGCTACCGCTTCCTTGGCCAGTTCGCCCGCAACCAGAACGCCGCCAGCCGCATCGACCAGCGTGATCTCAACGTGCTGGGCCGGCGGCTCTATGCCGCCTTCGAGCGCCGCGCCGGCAAGGTCGAATTCATCAACCCGGGGATCGCCCCGGACCTGGGCGAAGACACCCTGACCCTGGCCCACTCGGCCAACCGCAAGGAACCCGGGCAATCCCACTGGGGCCTGTACAACGGCACCCTGAATGCCCTGGAGTGGGACCATTTCGCGCCGATCAAACGTTGCCGCGAGCTGCTTGAGCTGCTCACCTGGGCCCACCGCAACGGCATTATCGACAGCAGCACGCGCCTGGCCCGGCACCCTGGCAGCAGCGACCTGAGCGAGTATGAGCTGTTCAACCTGCTGGGCAGCCTGCAACAGAGCGTGGCGTTGCCGATGGCCAGTGTCAGCGAGGCGCGCCTGCTGCAACCGAGCGTGGCGGACGAAATACTGCTGCTGGTGAACGTCGGGGTCGACCCGCTGCAGCATCACCGCGACCTGAACATCCTGATGACTACCGAGCGCATCGATTCGCTCAGCTACGCCGGGGTACGCGAGAACCTGGTACTGACCCTGGACCAGGTCACCCTCAACAGCTGGAACGAAGTGCAGGTACAGCGCTACGACGGTGAACACGCCCTGTTGCGCTGTGTGCGCGACTACCTGAACAACCTGGGCAAAGGCGCCCACCGTCCGCGCTTGCGGGTGCGCTGCTTCTGCCATAACCGGGCGCAGGCCATCGCCCAGCGTGTCGAGGAGGTGTTCGTGCAGGCCGAGGCGTTGCTGCGCCAGGGCTTGAACAGCCGCTACCTGATCCAGGTGCAGCAACATACCCATGTGCTGGAATTGCTCGAAGGCAGCACCCAGCTGATTACCCTGGACAGCCAGGACGCCCTGCTCGCCTACCTGGGCGAGGAGCGTGTCGAGTACAGCCCGTTGCACCTGGATGGCAACGTGCTGGAGGACCACGACCTGGCGCTGGTATTGCCGCAGGCGCAACCGCAGTGCATCCAGGTGTTCTACCGGGTGCAGGAAAGCTGGGCGGATGTGTATGTGCTGGATGAGTTCAATGCGCTCTGGCAGCAGCGCCTGCCCTATCACGACGACATCAGCCTGCTGTTGCCGCTGCAACGCTTCCTGCAATCGATCGTGTTCCGCCGTGATGCGCGGCTGCCGCTGGACAGCCTGCAGGCCCAGGGTTCGCTGGACATCCTCTACTACCAGCTGCTGCCCTCAGGCGCTGGCCGTGCGCGTCAGGTCGAGGCGCGCCAGGCACCGGGGGTCAGCGTCGACAACCCGTATTACGAGGTGCAGGCGATCATCCAGGCGGGCGCCGAGGACACCTTGCAGGTGACGCTGTATTGCAACCAGAAGGAGTTTTCCGAGCTTGAGCATGGCGACCAGCTGTATGCGATGGTCGCCCGCGAGATCATCGGGCAGCGCCGCGAGGCCCAGCGTTATCGGTGCTATATCACCGACCTGGACCTGTCGGACTTGCTTGCCGACGGGCTGGGCTCAAGTAACTTGCACCTGCGCTACAAGCAGGACCTGGAGCGGGCGCTGAACCAGGCGCTGGCGTTGGCGTGATGGGCTGCACCCTGTAGCCGCTGCCGGCAGGCTGCGCCCGCCTGCAACGCAGGCGCCGCTTTTGGGAGCCCTACGGACTCCAGCGCAGCCTATCGGCAGCGGCTACAAATACAAAATTGGCACTGGTCGTTCGGTCGGCTCTACAGGTCAAAATCCCCTGCCGCTTCCGGCTGGTATTCAACTTCCAGCAGCTTGAGCTTCAGGGTCTTGCCGCCCGGCGCCGGCCAGTCGATCTGCTCGCCCACCGTCAAGCCCAGCAACGCGCAGCCAATCGGCGCGAGGATCGATACCTTGCCTTCGCCGCCGGCATCCTTGGGGTAAACCAGGGTCAGGTGGTAATCCTTGCCGCTGGCTTCCTCGCGGCAGTGCACCCGCGAATTCATGGTCACGACACCGGCCGGAACCTCATCGTGGCCGACAACCTGTTCGGCACGATCAAGCTCGGCCATCAACGCCGCCACACCCGGCGTGTTTTCATCGAGGCTGTCGATCAGACGCTCCAGACGCTGTACGTCCAATCGGGTGAGGATAAGGGAAGGCTTGGTGCTCATGATCCAGTCGGACTCCTTGTTGCTGACGGATTGTTTCACGGGACGAATAAAGCAAAACCCCGCCCAAGGGCGGGGTTTTCAGGTTTTTCGGCAGGGCCGATGTCACTCGACACTACCACAGCCCGCTAAATACACAAGGGGCCGGGCGCCGCAGGCGGATCAGCCGCCGGCCGCTGCCACGCGGCGTACCAGAGCCTGCTCGACGATCTGCCGGCGCTGCTGGTCGCCCGCCGCCCGCCACTGGCGAATGTCCTCGACATGGCGAAAACAACCCAGGCATACCTTCGCCTCATCCAGCCGGCACAGGCTGATGCACGGCGACGGCACCGCCGGGCTGACATTGCTGTACAGCGGCTTGGCCGGTTTGGGCGCAGTGCTCATCAGATCTCGTCGAAGTCCAGCTTTTCGCCGGCTCGCTCCCAGACGATGCGCTCAAGCATCTCGCCGAGCAGTTCCTCGGTCTTTTCGCAGGTCCACTTTTTGCTTTCTTCGTCGAAGTCGAAGTGGAAACCACCCGACTTGTCGGCCAGCCACAGCTGGCGCAACGGTTCCTGGCGGCTGAAGATCAGCTGGCTGCCATTCTCGAACTTGATGGTCAGGACGCCGGCGGAATTCTCCAGGTCCAGGTCCAAGTCGCTCTCGTCGAACAGGTCTTCCAGTGCCTGTTGGGTCGCGTCGACCAGGTCGTGAAAACGCGCTTCGGTCAAACTCATTGCAAGAACCTCGAAAATATCTGCTCACACGCAAGCCGGGGAAGATACGAGCGCTTTGCCGCGAATGCAAAGATTAACGCCCCGTACAGGCCACCCCGCCCGACGGCTGGCTGGCTGCATAGGCAAGGCGCCGGGCGCTCGGTATACTCGGGCGAAATACTGCTTAAATTAAAGGATTTCGCCATGAAGCGCCTGATTTCCTCCCTCGCGGCGCTCGTCGCGGTTGCCTGCCTTGTTTCCGCTTGCGGTCAAAAAGGCCCCCTGTACCTGCCTGAAGACGGCAAGGACGGCAAAAAGTCGCAATCGCACCAGCACCAATAAGGGATCCCCATGGACGCTTTCAACTACCGCGACGGCGAGCTGTTCGCGGAAGGCGTGGCGCTGTCGGCTATCGCCGAACGCTTCGGCACGCCGACCTATGTGTACTCACGGGCGCACATCGAGGCCCAGTACCGCAGCTACGCCGATGCCCTGCAGGGCGTGTCGCACCTGGTGTGCTTTGCCGTCAAGGCCAACTCCAACCTCGGCGTGCTGAACCTGCTGGCCCGCCTGGGCGCAGGCTTCGACATCGTCTCTGGCGGTGAGCTGGAGCGTGTCTTGGCTGCTGGCGGCAGCGCCGATCGCGTGGTCTTCTCCGGCGTCGGCAAGACCCGCGAAGACATGCGTCGCGCCCTGGAAGTCGGCGTGCATTGCTTCAACGTCGAGTCCACCGATGAGCTCGAACGCTTGCAAGTGGTGGCCGCCGAGATGGGCCTGCGCGCCCCGGTCTCGCTGCGGGTCAACCCGGACGTCGATGCCGGCACCCACCCGTACATTTCCACCGGTCTCAAAGAGAACAAGTTCGGCATCGCCATCAGCGAAGCCGAAGAGGTGTACATCCGCGCGGCACAGCTGCCGAACCTGGAAGTGGTCGGTGTCGACTGCCATATCGGCTCGCAACTGACCACCCTGGAGCCCTTCCTCGATGCCCTCGACCGCCTGCTGGACCTGATCGACCGCCTCGGCGATTGCGGCATCCACCTGCGCCACCTGGACCTGGGCGGCGGTGTCGGCGTGCGTTATCGCGACGAAGAGCCACCTCTGGCCGGCGACTACATCAAGGCCATCCGCGAGCGTGTGGGCGACCGTGACCTGGCGCTGGTGTTCGAACCGGGCCGCTACATCGTGGCCAACGCCGGTGTCCTGCTGACCCGCGTCGAATACCTCAAGCACACCGAACACAAAGACTTCGCCATCGTCGATGCGGCGATGAACGACCTGATCCGCCCGGCCCTGTACCAGGCCTGGATGGACGTTACCGCCGTGCAGCCGCGCGCCGGCGAAGGCCGCAGCTACGACGTGGTCGGCCCGATCTGCGAGACCGGCGACTTCCTGGCCAAGGAGCGCACGCTGAACCTCGCCGAAGGCGATCTGCTGGCGGTCCATTCGGCGGGCGCCTATGGTTTTGTCATGAGTTCGAACTACAACACCCGCGGCCGTTGCGCCGAGGTGCTGGTCGATGGTGACCAGGCGTTCGAAGTGCGTCGTCGCGAAACCGTGGCCGAGCTGTTCGCTGGCGAAAGCCTGCTGCCGGAGTGACCCCATGCTGCTGCGTTTTACCAAGATGCATGGGTTGGGCAACGACTTCATGGTCCTCGACCTGGTCAGCCAGCACGCGCACATTTTGCCCAAGCACGCCAAGCAATGGGGTGATCGCCACACCGGCGTCGGTTTCGACCAGCTGCTGATCGTCGAGGCCCCGAGCAATCCGGAAGTGGATTTCCGCTACCGGATCTTCAATGCCGACGGCTCCGAGGTCGAGCAGTGCGGCAACGGTGCGCGCTGCTTTGCGCGCTTCGTGCTGGACAAGCGCCTGACCGCGAAGAAGCGCATCCGCGTCGAAACCAAAAGCGGCATCATCGAGCTGGACGTGCGCAGTGACGGGCAGATCAGCGTCGACATGGGCCCGCCGCGGCTGGTGCCGGCCGAGATCCCGTTCCAGGCGCCGAGCCAGGCCTTGAGCTACCCGCTGGAAGTTGCCGGGCGCACCGTCGAATTGGCCGCAGTGTCCATGGGCAACCCCCATGCGGTGCTGCGCGTCGACGACATCAACAGCGCCCCGGTGCACGACCTTGGCCCGCAAATCGAACACCACCCGCGCTTCCCGCAGCGAGTGAATGTCGGCTTCCTGCAAGTCATCGACCGCCATCGCGCGCAGTTGCGCGTCTGGGAACGCGGTGCCGGGGAAACCCAGGCCTGCGGAACCGGCGCCTGTGCTGCCGCGGTAGCGGCGATCAGCCAGGGCTGGATGGATTCACCGTTGCTCATCGACCTGCCCGGCGGACGCCTGTCCATCGAGTGGGGCGGCCCCGGCAAATCGGTGCTGATGACCGGCCCCGCCGTCAGAGTGTATGAAGGACAGGTTCGTCTATGAGTGAGTATCAGCCATGACCGATCAGCCCCAGGCGCCAGCCGAACAGCCCAGCGACGTGGAGGGCTCGACGCCCGCCCTCGGGGCTGAGGCCGTGGCCGCTTACCTGCGTGCCCACCCACGCTTCTTCAGCGAGCACGATGAACTGCTCCTCGAGATGCACATTCCCCACCAGCGCGGCGACAGCGTGTCGCTGGTGGAGCGCCAGCTCAAGCTGCTGCGCGAGCGCAACATCGAGATGCGCCATCGCCTCTCGCACCTGATGGACGTTGCCCGCGACAACGACCGGTTGTTCGAAAAAACCCGACGCCTGATCCTCGACCTGCTCGATGCCGACAGCCTCGAGGCCGTGGTCATGGCCGTGGAAGACAGCCTGCGCCAGGAGTTCCAGGTGCCTTTCGTCAGCCTCATCCTGTTCAGCGAAAACGCCACCCCGGTGGGCCGCTGGGTGAACACCGCCGAGGCGCAACAAACCATCGGCGCCCTGCTCGGCGGCGGCAAGACCGTCAGTGGCAGCCTGCGCGAGCACGAGCTGGCGTTCCTGTTTGGTGAAGAGCAGCGCAAGGAAGTCGCCTCCAGCGCCGTCGCGCCGCTGGACTACCTGGGCCTGCATGGCGTGCTGGCCATCGGCAGCCGTGACCCGCAGCACTACAAGAGTTCGGTCGGCACCCTGTTCCTCAGCTACATCGCCGAAGTGCTTGGCCGGGTGATCCCGCGCTTCACCACCCTGCGCCCGGTACGTTGATGGAAGGCCAGCTGCTGGCCTACTGCGCGCACCTGCGCAATGAGCGCCAGGTGTCCGAGCACACCCTGCTGGCCTACCGCCGCGACCTCGACAACGTCCTGGTGTATTGCGCCAAGAACGGCATCGACAGCTGGAGCGCCCTGCAAATCCAGCAGTTGCGCCAGTTCGTTGCCCGCCAGCACCACGCCGGGCAGTCTTCGCGTAGCCTGGCACGGATGCTCTCGGCGGTGCGCGGGCTCTATCGCTACCTCAACCGCGAAGGCCTGTGCAGCCACGACCCGGCCAACGGCCTGTCGGCGCCCAAGGGCGAGCGTCGGCTGCCCAAGACCCTCGACACCGACCGCGCCCTGCAACTGCTCGATGGCGCGGTGGACAACGACTTCATCGCCCGCCGCGACCAGGCCATGCTGGAGCTGTTCTACAGCTCGGGGCTGCGCCTATCAGAGCTGACCAGCCTGAACCTTGACCAGCTCGACCTGCCCGCCGGGCTGATCCAGGTGCACGGCAAAGGCAGCAAGACCCGCGTGCTGCCGGTGGGCCGCAAGGCCCGCGAAGCACTCGAGCAGTGGCTGGCCATGCGCGGCATCAGCGCCCCGCAAGACAACGCCGTATTCGTCAGCAAGCAGGGCCGGCGCCTCGGCCCACGGGCGATCCAGCTGCGGGTCCAGGCGGCCGGGGTGCGTGAGCTGGGGCAGAACCTGCACCCGCACATGCTCCGGCACTCCTTCGCCAGCCATCTGCTGGAGTCGTCCCAGGACTTGCGCGCGGTACAGGAAATGCTCGGCCATGCCGACATCGCCACCACGCAGATCTACACTCACCTTGACTTCCAGCACCTCGCGGCCGTCTACGACAGCGCGCACCCACGGGCCAAACGCAGTAAAGGCAGCGACTCATGAGCATCCAGCTGATCACCTTCGACCTTGACGACACCCTGTGGGACACCGCGCCGGTCATCGTCAGTGCCGAAGCCGTCCTGCGCGACTGGCTGGCGGCCAATGCGCCAAGCCTGGGCGCGGTGCCGGTCGAGCACCTCTACAGCATTCGTGAACGCCTGGTGCAGGCCGAGCCGGGGCTCAAGCACCGCATCAGCGCGTTGCGCCGGCGCGTGCTGTTCCATGCCCTGGCGGATGTCGGCTACAGCGAGGCACATGCCCGCGAGTTGGCCAACGAAGGCTTTGAGGTGTTCCTGCACGCACGGCACCAGATCGACATCTTCCCCGAGGTGCAGCCGGTGCTGGAGATTCTGCGCCACCACTACACCCTGGGCGTGGTCACCAACGGCAATGCCGATGTGCGCCGGCTAGGGCTGGCCGACTACTTCAAGTTTGCCCTGAGCGCGGAAGACCTGGGGGTTGGCAAACCCGACCCGGCGCCGTTCCTTGAGGCATTGCGCCAAGGCCAGGTCGAGGCCGGAGCGGCAGTGCATGTGGGCGACCACCCTGGCGACGATATCGCCGGGGCCCAGCAGGCCGGCCTGAAGGCGATCTGGTTCAACCCGCAGGGCAAGTCATGGCTGGGTGAGTGCGCGCCGGATGCAGAGATTCAGCGGCTGTCGCAACTGCCTGAGGTGCTGGCGCGCTGGCGCTGACGCACGCAACGGTCTTGCCTGTCGGTGTAGCCGCTGCCGCCAGGCTGCGCTGGAGCCCGTAGGGCGCCCAAAAGCCGCGCCTGCGGTGCAGGCGAGCGCAGCCTGACGGCAGCGGCTACACCCCCATACCATCCCACAGGCACAAAAAAGCCCGCAGCGACGGCGGGCTTTTTTGTTGACGGCGCCACTCAGATAGGGCGGCTACCGTACTTGTTGTCCGGCTTCTTGGGCGGGTCGGCGACCACATTGGCCTCGACTTCCTGCACTTTACCGCCACGGGACAGGAACTCTTCCATGGCCTTGGCGAGCGCATCACGCTCTTTGTTCTTGGCTTCCACGCTCGGCAATTCATCTACCGAGACCGCAGCTTTGGCCTTGCCTTTGGCAGTAGGCGCTACCGGGCTGTCGTCGCCACTGTCGTCAGCTCCATCATCAGCAGCAGCTGCTTCGAGGCCTTCATCACCCTCGTCGTCATCGCCAACTTCGAGGTCATCAGTTTCCAGATCGTCGTCGCTCATGTTTCTACCTCATGACTTGCGAAAAGCACATTAGTTATAGACCAGCAGCCACAGAAACCTAAAGCCGCCAGGAAAATTAAAGGCTCCGGGTTACCCGGAACCGGCAGCGCCCGCCGAGGATCTGGCAAGCGCCGTGCAGCCCCTCATGAGGGCTGACGAATAAAGAGCTGCCAGCAGAACCAAACCGGCTCACCCTGCCGGGAAGGCCTGTGCAACGACAAGCCTAGCAAAGGGTGGTGAAGTGCGCGGACACCGGATCCGAACCCCACGGCGCGCATTCTAGCGTGCTCTGTGAAAAAGCAAAGTGCCTAAATATCCCTGTAGCCTGTAAGTTTTAGACCTACATCGCATAGCCTGCACGCACGAGCGAAAAACAACGCTGGTAAACCGTTTGCGCTGCGCCCATTCGGTAAAACCCAGGCAAAAAAATGCCCGGCGAACCGGGCACGTTTTTTTCGAGGTCGCTACAGGTTGTAGCCGCGCTCGTTGTGTTGCGCAAGGTCCAGCCCCACCGACTCTTCTTCTTCGTTCACCCGCAGGCCCATCACCAGGTCCAGCACCTTGAGAATCACGAAGGTGACGATCGCGGTGTAGATCACGGTGAAGCCCACACCCTTGGCCTGAATCCAGACCTGGGCGCCGATGTCGGTCACGGTGCCGAAGCCGCCCAGTGCAGGGGCTGCGAACACACCAGTGAGAATTGCCCCGACGATACCGCCGATACCATGCACGCCGAAGGCGTCCAGCGAGTCGTCGTAGCCCAGCTTGCGTTTCAGGCTGGTGGCGCAGAAGTAGCAGATCACACCGGCCACCAGGCCGATCACCAGGGCGCCCATCGGGCCGACTGTGCCGGCTGCCGGGGTAATGGCCACCAGGCCGGCGACCACACCCGAGGCGATGCCCAGGGCGCTTGGCTTACCGTGGGTCAGCCATTCGGCGAACATCCAGCCCAGCGCCGCCGCTGCAGTGGCGATCTGGGTGACCAGCATGGCCATGCCGGCAGTGCCGTTGGCGGCAGCGGCGGAGCCGGCATTGAAGCCGAACCAGCCGATCCACAGCATGGCTGCGCCCATCAGGGTGTAACCGAGGTTGTGCGGGGCCATCGGGGTGGTCGGGAAACCTTTGCGCTTGCCCAGCACCAGGCACGCCACCAGGCCTGCAACACCGGCGTTGATGTGCACCACGGTGCCGCCAGCAAAGTCCAGCACGCCCCAGTCCCACATCAGGCCGCCGTTGCCGGCCCAGACCATGTGGGCGATGGGCGCGTAGACCAGGGTGAACCACACGCCCATGAAGATCAGCATGGCGGAGAACTTCATCCGCTCGGCGAAGGCACCGACGATCAACGCAGGGGTGATGATGGCGAAGGTCATCTGGAAGGTGATGAACACCGCCTCAGGGAACAACGCGGTCGGCGACGTCAGGCTGGCAGGCGTGACACCGGCGAGGAAGGCCTTGGAGAAGCCGCCGACGAAGGAATTGAGATTGACGACGCCCTGCTCCATACCGGTGGTATCGAACGCCATGCTGTAGCCGTAGATCACCCACAACACGCTGATCAGACCGGTGATCGCGAAGCACTGCATCATTACCGAGAGTATGTTCTTGGACCGCACCATGCCGCCGTAGAACAGCGCAAGACCGGGGATGGTCATGAACAGCACGAGGGCTGTGGCGGTCAACATCCAGGCGGTGTCGCCGGAGTTGAGCACGGGGGCTGCCTCCTCTGCCATGGCGAGGCCGGGCATTACGAGGGACAAAAGGGCTCCTAGCCCTGCGAACTGACGCAGAGTCATGTTGTTATCTCCTGGGGCGTTGGGTTTGGGGCGGCTTGTTTTAGATCGCGTCGGTATCGGTTTCGCCGGTACGGATGCGAATAGCCTGTTCCAGATTCACCACGAATATCTTGCCGTCACCGATCTTGCCGGTGTTGGCCGCCTTGGTAATGGCCTCGATGACCCGATCCAGATCCTTGTCGTCGATGGCGACATCGATCTTGACCTTTGGCAGGAAGTCGACAACGTACTCCGCACCGCGATACAGCTCGGTGTGACCTTTCTGCCGACCGAAGCCTTTGACTTCAGTGACGGTAATGCCCTGCACGCCGATTTCGGACAGCGACTCGCGCACGTCGTCCAACTTGAACGGCTTGATGATGGCAGTGACTAGCTTCATGAAACTCTCTCCCGAATTGGTGGACTTGCCCCAGGAAAACAAACCCGACTCAAGTCTAAGCGCAGTGCCTGGCTTTGTAACGCTTCGTCGGCCTTTACTCCCAAAGCCGACACCAGAAACCGCTCCTGACGAAACACTTCATCGCTGTGCCTGCACACTGCTTCGTCACGGTGACTGCATCAGTGCATGGGTCACTCTGGTCTTAGCAGAAACCTTGCCATCTCTGACAAACACAGGATTTACAACGACTTGCGCTGCTTGCCCGATCTTGGCCAGTCGCCAGCAGGCAAGGCCTGCACAACAACGGTGCGCGAGCATTCGGGCGCATGCGCGAAAAGCGTGCAGTAAAAGCCGGTAAAAGCTGCGTGGTACACTGCCGGCCTCATTTGCAGTTACCGGATGGACACTCATGCTCGCGCCCAAAGCTTTTCTTGATGCCCTGAGCGACCAGGCCTCGCGCCTGTTCAGCAGCGACACGGCGCAGCCGCGCAACGAACTGGAAAGCCAGTTCAAGGCCCTGCTGCAAAGTGGTTTCAGCAAGCTGGAGCTGGTCAGCCGGGAAGAGTTCGACAGCCAGATGGTCGTGCTGGCCCGCACCCGCGCACGGCTCGAAGCGCTGGAGGCGAAAGTTGAAGAGATGGAAGCGCGGTTGAATCCGCCAGTGGCCGAGTAAGGCCAACACGCAAAGGTGCTTCCGGCACCTGGCAATAGTTGGACTCACTCTTGCGCGGGTATCCTCCCCACGCCCCACTATCCTTGCAAAGCCGCAGGACGCGGCCCCGCATCGATCATGGAGCGTTCATGTCCCTCGCCCTTGTCCACAGCCGCGCCCAGGTGGGCGTGCTGGCCCCGCCGGTCATCGTTGAAGCCCATTTGGCCAACGGCCTGCCTGCGCTGACCCTGGTCGGCCTGCCTGAAGCCGCGGTCAAGGAAAGCAAAGACCGGGTACGCAGCGCGATCCTCAACTCCGGCCTGGAGTTCCCGGCCCGGCGCATCACCCTCAACCTGGCACCTGCCGACCTGCCCAAGGATGGCGGCCGTTTCGACCTGGCGATTGCCTTGGGCATTCTCGCGGCCAACGGGCAGATGTCGCCCGCGTCCCTGCAGGACATGGAGTGCCTGGGCGAGTTGGCCCTGTCCGGTGCCTTGCGCCCGGTGCAAGGCGTGCTACCCGCCGCCCTGGCCGCACGCGAAGCCGGCCGGGCATTGGTAGTGCCCAGGGAAAACGCCGAGGAGGCCTGCCTCGCCTCCGGCCTGATCGTCTATGCCGTCGAACACCTGCTGGAGCTGGTCGGCCACCTGAATGGCCAGCAACCACTCAGTCCCTACAAGGCCAACGGGCTGCTGCTGCAAAGTCACCCCTACCCGGACCTCAGCGAAGTTCAGGGCCAGCTCGCCGCCAAGCGGGCCCTGCTGGTCGCCGCAGCCGGTGCGCACAACCTGCTGTTCAGTGGCCCGCCGGGCACCGGCAAGACCCTGCTGGCCAGCCGATTGCCCGGCCTGCTGCCACCACTGGATGAGCGCGAGGCCCTGGAGGTGGCGGCCATTCAATCGGTCGCCAGCCCGGTGCCGTTGAACAGTTGGCCACAGCGACCGTTTCGTCACCCGCACCACTCGGCGTCGGGCGCCGCCTTGGTTGGTGGTGGCAGTCGCCCGCAGCCCGGCGAGATTACCCTGGCCCATCACGGGGTGTTGTTCCTCGACGAACTGCCCGAGTTTGAGCGCCGGGTGCTGGAGGTGCTGCGCGAGCCGCTGGAGTCGGGCGAGATCGTCATCGCCCGGGCCAAGGACAAGATCCGCTTTCCGGCGCGCTTCCAGTTGGTGGCGGCGATGAACCCCTGCCCCTGTGGCTATCTCGGCGACCCAACCGGCCGCTGCCGTTGCAGCCCGGAGCAGATCCAGCGTTATCGCAACAAACTCTCCGGGCCGCTGCTGGACCGCATCGACCTGCACCTCACGGTCGCCCGTGAAGCCACCGCGTTGTCGACTGACAGCAACCACGGCGAAAGCAGCGCCACGATCGCCGCACAGGTGGCCGCCGCACGCGACATCCAGCAACAGCGCCAGGGGTGTGCCAATGCCTTTCTCGACCTGCCCGGTTTACGCACGCATTGCCACTTGTCCACAGCCGATGCGCACTGGCTGGAAGCCGCCTGCGAGCGACTGACGCTGTCATTGCGCGCCGCCCACCGCCTGCTCAAGGTGGCGCGAACCCTGGCCGACCTTGAACAGTCCCAGGGCATCGGCCGCCAGCACCTGGCGGAAGCCCTGCAATACCGGCCCAGCACCCTCTGCTAGGGTTCTACACTCTCGCCTGACGGCTTCCCATATGGATCCCAATCCCGCAAAGTGGCCGTTGACAGAGCCATTGGCCAGGAAGTCGCTACACGTCTCTGTTATCGGGCGGGGTTGCGCAATGCATCGCGGTTCAACCCACTACCTCCCGATGTCCATACCCATAAAAACATTAGCCGGATACAAGAGGACTCTCGATGGAACGAGAATATATGGAGTTTGATGTCGTCATTGTCGGAGCAGGCCCTGCGGGTTTGTCAGCGGCATGCCGGCTGAAGCAGCAGGCCGCCGAGACGGGACAGGACGTCAGCGTCTGCGTGGTCGAGAAAGGTTCCGAGGTAGGTGCGCACATTCTTTCCGGGGCCGTGCTGGAAACCCGCGCACTGGCTGAGCTGTTCCCCAATTGGCGCGAGCTGGGCGCCCCCCTGCACACTGCCGTGACCCGTGACGACATCTACATGCTGACCAGCCCGGGCGCTGCGGTAAAAGTCCCCGGCCTGTTTGTGCCAAGCTCCATGCACAATGACGGCAACTACATCGTTTCAATGGGCAACGTGTGCCGCTGGCTAGCCCAGCAGGCAGAAGCCCTCGGGGTCGAGATCTACCCGGGCTTCGCCGCACAGCATGCGCTGATCAACGACCAGGGTGCGGTGTACGGTGTGCTCACCGGTGACCTGGGCGTGGATCACCAGGGCGTGCCAAAGGATGCCTACACACCAGGCATCGAGTTGCGCGCCAAGTACACGTTGTTTGCCGAAGGCTGCCGTGGCCACATTGGCAAGCAATTGATCAGTCGCTACCAGCTCGACGCCGCGTCCGACGTCCAGCACTACGGTATTGGCATCAAGGAACTCTGGGAAGTCGAACCGCACCGCCACCAGCCCGGCCTGGTGATTCATACCGGTGGTTGGCCACTGGATGTGCTCGGCAACCAGAACACCGGCGGATGCTTCCTCTATCACCTGGAGGACAACCAGGTCGTGGTGGGCATGATCGTCGACCTCTCCTACGCCAACCCGTACCTTTCTCCCTTCGATGAGTTCCAGCGCGTCAAGCACCACCCGAAAATCAGCCAGTACCTAGAGGGTGGAACACGCTTGGCCTATGGTGCCCGAGCCCTGTGCAAAGGCGGCTTGAACTCGCTACCGAAAATGACCTTCCCCGGTGGCGCCCTGATCGGCTGTGAGTTGGGCACCCTGAGCTTTTCCAAGATCAAGGGCAACCACACCGCGATGAAGTCCGGCATGCTGGCTGCCGAGGCGGTCATCCTGGCCCTGGCCGAAGGCCGCCAGGGCGGTGATGAACTGGACGCCTATGTCGAGCTTTTCAAGCAGAGCTGGCTGTATGACGAACTCTACCGCGACCGTAACTTCGGCCCGGCGATGCACAAGTTCGGTGCCCTGTTCGGCCCCGCCTTCAACTTTGTCGACCAGAACATCTTTTCCGGAAAACTGCCCTTCACCCTGCACGACCGCGTGCCCGACCATGCCCGCATGAAGCCTGCCGCGCTCAGCCGCAAGATCGACTACCCGAGGCCCGATGGCAAACTCAGCTTCGACAAATTGAGCTCGGTGTTCCTCTCCAACACCAACCATGCCGAGGACCAACCCTGCCATTTGCAATTGACCGACCCCGAGCTACCGATCAGCCAGAACCTGCCGCTGTACGATGAGCCGGCACAGCGTTACTGCCCGGCTGGGGTCTATGAAATCGTCACGCGTGAAGATGCCAGCAGGCTGTTTCAGATCAACGCGCAGAACTGCGTGCACTGCAAGACGTGCGACATCAAGGACCCGGCGCAAAACATCACCTGGGTCGCCCCGGAAGGCGCAGGCGGCCCCAACTATCCAAATATGTAATGCCTGCTACCGGCCACCGGCCTTGTGCCGGTGGCCTCCCCCGCTTACGGACGCGCAAACAACAACGCGGCGTTGTGCCCGCCAAAGCCGAAGTTTTGCGAGATGACCGTGTCGACCTTTTGCCGCAGCGGTTGCTGGACCAGGTTCAGGTCGGCAATTGGCGACGCTGCATTGAGCGAGGGGTGGAGGATCTGGTGCTTGATCGAGAGGCAACTGATAACCGCCTCCAGGGCGCCGCTGGCGCCGAAGGTATGGCCCAGCAACGACTTCGAGCTGTTTACCGCTACCCGTGAGCCAAACATTCTGGCAATGACTTCGCTCTCGACCTGATCACTGGTCAGCGTCCCGGTGCCATGGGCATTGATGTAGTCGACATCGCCGGGTTGGTATCCAACCTTGCCCAGCAGGTCATGCAGCAGGCGCTCTATCGCTTCGCCGCTTGGGTCAACCGACATCAGGCTGTGCGCCTCGAAATTCTCCGCGTAGCTTTTTATCTCGGCATAGATGGGCGCACCTCGCGCCAGCGCCTGCTCTCGCTCCTCCAGGATCAGGCTGGCGCTGGCGCCCTGGGCATACAGCAGGCCTGAGCGATGCTGATCAAATGGTCGGTTGCAGGCCTGCGGCCCATCGGTGGATCTGGTCAGAATGCCCGCGATATCGAATGAACGGAAAATCGCCCCGTACGGGTCCATCAGATATTCAGTGCCACCGGCAATGGCGCAATCCACCTCACCCCTGCTGACACTGTTGAAGGCCTCGCCAACAGCAATCGTCGACGAGGCGCAGGCGTAGTTGAACGACCTTGCCTTGCCTTGTGCGCCGAGCAGAATGCCGACCGAGGAGGCCGGTGAGTTCGGCATGAAGCGCGCACAGGCAAAGGGGTTGAAACGCTTGCCATGGGGCAGTTGGATTTCCCCCCCTGGCAACTCCAGCGTACTGCCCAGGCGCTTGAGCAAGTGGTTGAGGTAGCTGTCAATGAACGTGCTTATGCCACCGACACTGGTCCCGACAAACACCCCGACACGCCCCGCTGGATACCCGGCAATATGTTTGGATTTGGCACTGTGCGCCCCCTCCAGCAGCGCCAGGCCGGCGTTCTCCACCGCCTGGGTGGCGGTGTAGAGGAAGTTCACGGTGGCCTGGTCATACAGGTTGCGGTCAAACAACCTGAAGTTCAGGTCGTCGATCCCGGGTACCCGCTCATACGGCATCCAATAGGCTGAGCGGGGCGTGAAAAAAGCGTGCCAGAGCGCCGGCAATGCCGCCGCCTGGACCGTCGGCTCAAGACACTCCTGCCAGAACGTTTCAAGCACGTTGCCCAGCGAACTGGCCACCCCTAAACCTGTCACAACCACCCTGCGTTCCATCGCACTTTCCTCTCACAACCACACCCATGGTGAAAACCGCTGGCAACGCTGCCGATCAGCCCGCCGTCAGGCAGGGCTTGGGCAGTTCCGCAGCGATTCGCGCAACAAAACCACCCAGGGTTTGCGCTTCAAGGGCGCTCTGCGCGCCGATCTCGATATCGAACGTTTCTTCGACGGTTAGCAGCAGGCTCATCAGTTCGGCCGAGGAAATACCCAGGTCAAACAGCATGTTGGTTTCGCTGCCAAGCGCCGCGCGATCAATATCGACGATCGCGCAGACAATCGACTTGAGCGTGCTCAAGATTTCATGGTCCTGCATGGTGCTTCCCTTCTGTGAGATACCAAATTAGAACAACCCGAACCACCACCCCGGCTAGCGCCCAGTGAAGTCCAGGCGCCCGGTAGCGCCTACCTTGATGACCCGCAAGAAACTGTCCTCAACCACCGCCTCGGGGGCAATCAGGCCGTTGCGTTTCAGGTAGGCATGCAGGGCTATCAACTTGTGGCTCTGCACGCTGGGGTAGTGATGGTGCTCGGCGTGGAAGTTGTAGCCCAGCAGCACAATCGAGAAAAACCGAGAGGTGTAGGTGCGGGTATTCGACTCCAGCGCCAAGGTCGTACCGGAATGCTCGATGTAAGGCGCCATCGCAAAGTAGGTAGTCACCACGGCAAAGGGCAGGCCGATCATGAACAGCGCGGCAGTGAAGTCGTAATAGAACAGCACGCCGTACAGTGTGGTGACTGCCAGCGTCAGCAAGATGTTCAGGATGGCGAATAGGCGGGCCTTGCGCGGTGCAAACGGGTAGCGGATATCACCATTGCGCGCCGGGGAGAAGATCAGGTTGAACGCTCGCGAATAGGCCAGCAGCATGATCGTCGTCGGGCCAATCAACAACCGCGAAAAGAAGGTGTTCAGCCGTGAGTACAGCGCGTAGTCAGGGTCTTTCTCGGTATTGGTATGCTGATGGTGCTGCCAGTGCAGCACGGTGTAGCCGGTGGACACGAAAAACGGCACCAGCGACGAGAAGAGGATGCCCAGGACCATGCTGACGGTACGGTTTGAATTCATGCAACCGTGAAAACCTTCATGGCCCAGGGTCGCGATGAAAAACAGGCCCAGACCGCTGACCACGCTGCACAGTGCTATCAGCGGGTATACCAGGTAGGTCTGTTCGGCATACTGGGTATACAGGTAATAGCTGGCAAACCCGCAGCCTAGCCAGATCGTCAGGCCGTGGAGCAGGTAGTAGAGCGGCATCCAGTTGCTCTTGAGCTGAAAATGCTCGGGTATCGGGTGTCTCATGGCAACGTCTTCCTTGTAGGGTGCACCAGGCCCGGGCATCCGGCCCGGGCAATGCTCGGTTAGTCGGTTCAGCGCTCAGTTTTGCGCCAGCATCTGCTCGGCATGGCGCTGCAACGCGGCACTCAGGCCCGCGAACTCGGCCTCGCTGGTCAGGGGGTTCATGATGACCATGCGCAACGCCTGGTGACCTCGATCGACGGCGGGCACGATATAGAACTCACCCGACTCGATAAGCCGCTTGCGCAGCCCGACCTGAAAAGCCCCGATGACGCCGGCGTCGGCCCCGCGCAGGGCCGACGGCACATACCTGAACACCAGCACGTTGGCCTCAGGCTCGTTGAGCAACTGGAAATGCGGGTGCTGGAGCATGTGGCGGGCGAAAGTTCTGGCCATCCCGTAGGTGATGTTCACCAAGTCGGCGAACAGCTGTTTGCCATGCACCGCCCACGTGGCCCAAAGCGAAAAGGCCGCAGCACGCTTGGTACATTCCAGCGTGCCAAGGCCGGTGTTGTACTGTTCCGAAAGCATCGCATTGGCATCGAACAGGTAACTGGCACTCTGGTTGAGCGCCTGGTACTGATTGGCTGACTTGCGGTAGAACAAGTAGGTACTCAGGGCTGGCATGAACAGCATTTTGTGGGCGTCCCACACCACGCTGTCGGCCTCTTCGATTCCCTCCAGATAATGTCGATAGTCATCACTGAAGGCAGCCGCCGCGCCGTGCGCAGCATCGACGTGCAGCCACACCTGATGGGCCTTGCACACCCTGGCAATTGCTCGCAGCGGGTCGTAGCTGCCGGTTCGGGTGGAGCAGGCAGCCGCCACGACGGCAATCACCGTCTTGCCCTGCGCTCGCAGTGAATGCAGTTGCTCATCGAGCTTGGCCACATCGATCTTGCTGTGCTCATCCAGCGCGGCTTTCAGGCAGTTGTGCGTGCCCATGCCGAGGATGCCTGCCGCCCGCTCCACCGAATAATGGCTCTCGCCGTGCGCAACGATCACCGCCTTGTCCCGACCCTCGCTGATGCCATTGGCCCAGGTACCCTGCAAGGCAATGTTGCGTGCGGTCAGCAACGCCGTCAGGTTGGCGATTGAGCCACCTGAGGTGAGGATCCCGCCGAAGCCTGGCGTAAGGCCCAACTGCTCGCCCAGGGTCTGCATCATTACCCGCTCGACGGCACTGGACCAGGGCCCCATCTCATACACCGTCATGCCTTGGTTGGACAGGCTGCTGACGGCTTCGAACAACGCACTCATGGGCACTGGCGCCGGCACCTGATGGCCCATGTAGCGCGGGTCATGGATGGTTTGGCCATGGGCAAATATGGCCTGAATCAATTCACCGACATCCGCGCCATCATTGAGCAGTGCTTGCGCTTCCTCGATGTTGCTGGTGGGTGCCCGCCAATTGAGCACCGCGTTGGCAGAATGCTGGCTGCCGTTAAGAAACTCCGCCATCAGGGCAACAGCCGTCTGGCCATGCTTGTCAAAGGTTGCCGGGGCGTATGCGCGCTCTATCCGTGCACGCAGCGCGTTGTAATCGTCCTGATTCATGTCATCCCACATCCAACTGAACAAGTAAGTGGCAGGGCCGGTTAGAGCCAGGCCAGTGCGTACACATTGGCGGCGCTACCCACCTGGTGCTCCGCGCCGAGGCGCAGCTCATCCAGCGGGCCAATCGGCGTGAAAAACTCCGGCACGACAAAGCCATTGCCCAGAAAGTACTGGTGCAATGCACTGTCCGTTTTCACAAAGCACTCAAAGCGTGAGTCAGGCAGCCCGGCAAAGACCGTGTCGAGCAGGCCAACCAATGCCTGGAAGTCATGGCTGTTCGCCGCGTCGATACACAATGAATTGTCCCGGCGCGTGCGCAGGCACACCGAAGCCGTCAGATGCCCCGCTTCGTAGCGCCCGACAAACCTTGTGCTGGGCTGGCCAAGCAGATGACTGATCCAGGACTCGCGGCGAACGCCAAACACCTGTGCGTCCAGTTCGACCAGGTCCGCCAGCGCCGTGTGATCAAGAAACGCCAGTGGCGCCGCGTGGCGCTGCGCCCCCAGTACCTCGCGCCGTACGAGGGTGAAACTGCTCGAGGTGGTGAAGCCAAACAAGCGCAGCAGCGGCGCCGAATCATTGGTGCAGTGCGCCACCTGGGCGCGAAAGCCGTGTTTGGCGATTTCCTGTCTGGCGCAGCGCCACAGTTCCGCGGCCATTGCCACGTTGGTGCGTTCCGACTTTTCCACGACCATGAGGTCGAGGTAGACGATGTCGTCGAAGTTATGGGCGGTGAAGAACCCCTTGATCTCGCCGTTGCGCCTGGCAACCAGCCCGAAGGCCCGATCCTGCGCATGCGAGACTTCCAGGTCGGCCCTGATGAACGGCCACTCTTCAATTTTCAGCAGGTGTTCGAGGGCTGCCCAGTGCTGATCGAGCGATAACGCTTCAATGGTAATTTCACCCGCGCTGCCAGGGGCCGCGGATGGCAGGGGACACGCCAATGCGGATGCTTTGCTATTCACACGCTCACCTCTTGAATGTTCAACGGGCCACGGGGTCCGCACTGAATTCGTTTTTATCCAGCTTGAAAATGTGCCGGTACACCTGGGTAAAACTCTGCACGTGCTCCGGGTACTTGGCGCGCGCTGCGGGCAAGTTGTAATACGGGATCAACGGGTAATGATGGTGCTCGTAGTGAATCCATATGTTGTGCGGGTAGATGGCATGCAGAATCACCGGGTGCGCGGTGAACTTGTAAGCCTCGACCGTCCCGGTGTGTTCGGTCCAGGTGCGCAACCGGGTAATCGCAAATTGCGAAGTGACCATCGATACAAACCACAGCAGCGGCACTTCCCACAGCGACAAGCCGATGAAGATCGCGCTAAGCACGGTCAGGAACAGGTACGGCATCACCCGATCCATGCGCTTGGGCGCACTCATCTTGTCCAGTACATAACGGGTATCCCATGCGCCGAAGCCGAGCAGGTCCTTGAGGACGCGAAACAGCAGCCCGTTGCGCGACAGGGGCAGCGAGAAGTACTTCATTTCAAACAGGTCACGCTCCGGGTCCTGCTCGGTCTTGCAGAACCTGTGGTGGTACAGATGAAACTTGCGAAAGCCATGCACACTCATGGTCATGGGCCAGAAGCAGAAGACGTTGCTGAGCAGGTCGTTCAACTTGTGGTTGTGGCTTATCAGGCGATGCACGCCTTCGTGACCCAGTACGGTCAATGCGTGCTGGCGGTTGCCGACGACCAGCCAGGCCAGCAGGTACAACGCCCAATGATCGAAATAACAGGCGCTCCACAGGGCGATGACAATCACCGCCCAGTCGATGCTCATGGCCGCGATCCATTTTGCCGGTCGCAGCCGCTTCAGTTCCTTGAGGCTGTGAGGGTCCAGCTCAATCCTTTGATGTGTGCTCATTGATCAACCCTGGTCAATAGAGAGGACGTCACCCAGCAGCCACCCGGCATAGCCGGGCGACCGCTGGAGGTCGCAATTGCAGGCAGCCCTTTGGATCAACCAGGCACTGCTTCGCTCGAGGCCGGTTGGCTCACGTGCTGCAGATGGACCAGCATGTGGTCACACACGTCCGCCGCGTATTCAAGGCGCTGAAGCATGCCGAAGGCGATGTCGTGGATAGCCTGCGGACGCTGCTGAACCAACGGCAACACCACCTCATTGAGCCAGCCGGCGGCGTGCTCGACGTCAACCACGGTATGTTCGAGGAGGTACGCCATGGTGCTGTCTTCCAGGCCAACCCGGCGCCAGCCCTGGATCTGCTGTTCGAGGCGACCTGGCACCATCAGCTCGGTGGCGAGCATCATGCCGATGGCCTGGAACAGCTTGGAGCGATTGAACGCGCCCTTGAAGTACATGTTGGCCAGGCGCAGTTCTTCCAGGCAGAACATCTCGATGTTGTGCAAGTACGCGTCCGGGTCGACATCGATTGCCGAGGTCATTTCCAGGCGCATCTGGCGGTGCGCACGGGGCACCTCGCCGTGGCCCATCTCATCCCAGAAGTTCTTGGAGAATTCGGCCTTGGCGCCGCCATAAACACCTGGAAGCATCATCGCCAGGATGTCACCAAAGTGGATGTCAAAAGGCGTTTCCTGGCTAATGAACTCGCGCAACTGGGCAAAGCTTGCCTGGTTCTTGAGGAAGTCGAACAGCGGGTGGGAGACGTTGGAGCGGTGTGCCTGGCACACGCTGTTGGACCATGCCTCAAAGTTCGCGGCGGTGGGCAAGTTGCCCAGTAGCGGCTTCAGCTGTTGCCCCTGGAATGCCTCCCAGCGGGACTCAAGCAACTGCCGCAGCCGGTCATATTGATAACTGTCGCAGTCTTTCCAGCTGGCATTCATCGGGCTGTTGATCCGGTGCGCGTAGATCCAGTACAGCACCCGGTGGATACAGGTTTGTGCCTGGCGGCTGACCGCGTCCTGCTCCCCTTCAAAAGCAATGTCCAAGGTCTGCTGGGCCATGCCCAGCAGGGCTTCCCATTGCGCCGGCGTAGCATCGGCTGGCAAGTGGTTGAAGGCTTCCCACAATGTTTCGGTATTGAACATACGAACGTCCATCTCTCTTCCCTGTAGATTCACGAAATACTGCTCGATCGAATCCATGACGGCGGCCTCGGTAAAGAACGACTCGGCCAATGCCGCGTGATAGCTCGAGAGGCTGTCCTGGATTCGCTGATTGATAACGCTGCTGCGCGCTTTCCATGCGCTGTCGATGGTTTCAAACATGCTGTCGGCGAGCGCCTGGCTGACCTCGACGCCAAAGGTCCGGCTGATGTGCAACTGGCGCTCCTTGAGGAAGCGGAATAACCCGTCCTTGCCACTGCGCACGCCGAACATCTTCACCAGGTGACCGCCAATCTCGGCAGGCTCGATGATGTCGAAGATCCGTGGTGCCTTCTTCAAGAGCTCTGTACGAATACCGCTCTGTACTGCATGGGTGATCACTCCCGTGATCGCCTGGGCAGGGTTTTCAAGCAACCCGTAGGTTTTTTCGGTGGCCCGACTCAAGGCATACAGGCCGGCATAGTTGAAACCCGCCAGGGTGATGCCATAGAGGCTTTTCAAGGCCATCGTGACTTCAGCCAGCGGTGGATGACCGGCACGATTGGCGAAGCCACCTACGGAAACATCCACCCCCTTCAGGCCAAGCGAAAGCCCGCGAATGGCATTGGCGGTCGCCATGCCGAAGTCGTCGTGGAAGTGACCAAAAAAATCGATCCCGGGAAACGCCTGCAGCAGTCGGCCGACCGTGCTGGGTATCTGCTCCGGCAGGCAACTGCCGGCGGTATCCACCAGGCGCACCTGGGTGACACCCTGGTTTGCCAGGACCTGGACGACCCGCTCGAGGTGATCGATATCGGCGCGGAAGGTATCCAGCAAACCGAACATGATCCCACCACCCTTGAATTGCCGGACGCGCGGAACAAACCCTGCCAGCCACTCGATGTTGCGCTCGCGGCGGTGTTGCACGCTCAGCCCCTCCCACACGGACTGCTGCCAGTCCAGCGTAGGGTCCTTGCGCAGAATGGTCGGGAACAAATGCTCTATCTGCATATCCGAGACCGAATGGATGGCAATGATCCAGACACTGCTGCGGTCCAGTTGCTGATGCTCAAGCAGTGCGACGGTTTGCTCGAATGTCACCCCCACATGGGAAATGACCATGAAGCGAACATCCGCCGGGATCGCCCCCTTGTCCTGGCTAGCGAGCAGGCCTGCAAGCAAGGCCACGTTGTGCGGCACATCGGGAAACATGCCGACCACCAGCGTCTTGATGCCGGTAGCGGCGATCGCCTCGCCCAGTTGGATTTTCTGCTCAAGCGAGGGCGGCACGGTTGCCCGTTCAGCACCCTCGCGCAGCGACTCATCCATCAAGTCGATCCGGGTTGAGAAATTGAAGACGTGATCAGGCAATACAGCGCCAGCTATCGATTCCATGGGGCATCCTTGCGCAGGGATTGAAAAGCTCATAGAAAGTTGTTCTGCAACATCCACTCGTCACTCATGAACTTGCTCAAGTACATGTTCCCCGAGTCAGGCAGAATAACCACGATGTTTTTACCCGGGTAATCACGGGCAATATTAAGTGCAACAAACATTGCACTGCCGCTCGACCCACCACAGAAAATCCCTTCTTGCCGAACCAACTGCCTGGCGGTATCGAATGACTGTTTGTCATTGACCCGAACCACATCATCGAGCACCTCAAAGTCCAGCGCCGAGACCAGGTAGTCTTCACCAATCCCTTCAACACTGTAGGTCTGCGGCGTGGTCAATTTACGGTGATGGAAATAGTCGTAGAAAATACTGCCTTGCGGATCAACACCAATAATCTTGATCTGCTTGCTTTGCTCTTTCAAGTAGCGCCCAACACCACTGATAGTGCCACCCGTGCCCATACCACAGACGACCACGTCTACCTGCCCCGCCGTTTGTTCCCAGATTTCAGGGCCGGTGGAATGATAATGCGCCAAGGCATTCTCGGGGTTGTTGTACTGGTCGGGATAAATCGCCCCTGGGGTGGACGCGGCAATACGTTTGGCCACGCTGTAATAACTTTCTTCGGCCTCGGCAGGTACATTGGTTGGTGTCACCACCACTTCAGTGCCAAAGGCCTTCATGCGGTTTATTTTCTCCTGGCTCATCTTGTCCGGCAGGGTGATGGTGCAGCGCACGCCCTTCACCGCCGCGGCCATGCTGAGGGAGGCACCGGTGTTGCCCGAAGAGTTCTCGACGATGGTCGTGCCGGCGTCCAGCAGCCCGGCACGGGCGTACTGTTCAAACAGGTGCTTGGCCAAGCGGTCCTTGATGCTGCCGCCGGGGTTCATGAACTCCAACTTCGCATACACGCTTGCCGTGCAATCAGCAGCCAGTTTGTTGATACGCACCAACGGCGTATTACCGATAGCGTCGAGTACATCTTTACAGACGCGCATGATGAGTTCCTTCCAATGGAAAACATGAAATTATAATGTGTCTCCCACACACGAACCTTTCCCGGTGAGAGGACACAACATCCGCTTCAATGCCGATGCGGTAATATGAACAGACAAACGCCATGCGCGGCCGCCGACAGATTCAGCTGCCGGTCAGCACAAATAGGCTGTTTATCTGTGAACGAGCGTTATACGTATTTACACGGCATAAGCATCGTGCATAGGTATACGTCGAGGGGCCTGCCCAGGCAGGAAACGCGGAATAGTCTGATCACGTGGTTGTCATCCATTACATTTATTATTATGGCGTCCATGCAACAGCTTCGTAAGTCGCTGGCGAATACTTCCATCCTGATGCGGCCGGTTGTCACTGCCTCCATGGCAGCGCGACAATATATTTCCCCAGCCGTGATGGCGATATAACAATAGCCTTACATTTTGCGGTGTCAAGAATAAACCCGGCAAACAATTTCAAACAAACGCTTTAATATTTGCCCTGGGCACAGTCCGCCCCGGTGAGTTTGCAGTAGTAATTACCAACAACCTGCTCTTTACTAGCAACATCCCACCCAATCGAGACCGGCATGCCTGCATTCCTCCACGATTACCCCCTGCTGATCGGCGCGACCCTGCTGCTGCTCGACCTGCTGCTCTGGCGTGCCATCCCGCTGGAGCGCCGCACCTGGCGGATCACTGCGCGGGTCATCGCCTTCCTGCTGTTCAGCTGGGTATTGATCGACGCCGGCATGAGCCCGCTACAACCGGCGCCCTGGCCCGACGACATTTCGCGCAACCTGCTGGCCACCATTCTTGAAATCACCTGGTGGCTGTTCGGCGCGCGCACCCTCACGGTGGTGCTCGGGCTGATGCTGATTTCGCGCAGCGGCCACACCGGCCGGCTGCTGCAGGATGTGGTCGGCGCCGTGATCTTCCTGATCGCCATCGTCGCCGCAGCCGCCTACGTCATGCAGTTGCCGGTCAAGGGCCTGCTGGCCACCTCCGGGGTCATGGCCATCGTGATCGGCCTGGCCCTGCAAAGCACCCTCAGCGACGTATTCTCCGGCATCGTGCTCAACACCACGCGGCCCTACCAGATCGATGACGTCATCTCCATCGACGGCACCGAAGGCAAGGTCATCGACATCGACTGGCGCGCCACTCGCCTGCTGACCAGCAACGGCAGCATGGCGGTGATCCCCAACTCGGTGGCGGCCAAGGCCAAGCTGCTCAACTTCAGCCGGCCCAGCGACGTGCATGGCGTGTCGATCAGCGTGGTGGTGCCGGCGCAAGTGCGCCCACGGCGGGTCCTCGACGCCCTGGAAAAAACCCTGCAAGGCAGCAGCGCGCTGCTGTCGAGCCCCGCCCCCAAGGCGTCGATCAAGCTCGCCACGCTGGAGTCGGTGGAGTACGAAGCCAGTGGTTTCGTGCGCTCGATGGAGCAGAAAACCGAGGTGCGCAACCAGATGTTCGACCTCGCCCACCGCCACCTCGAAGCGGCCGGCGTGGTGTGGAATGCCGACACCTCGCCGCAGCCCTGGAACCGCCAACGGGCCCTGCTGGAAAACGTGCGCATCTTCCGCTCGCTGAGCACCGAGGAAAAAGACAGCCTCAGCCAGCGCATGACCTCCGTGGAATACCCGGCCGACCAGGTGATTCTCGGTGTCGACCAGGCCTCGGAATCGGTGTTGGTGATCGGTACCGGCGTGGTCTCGGCCTCGGTGCACAATGGCGACGCGCTGATCGAAGCCGGGCGCATGGGCCCCGGCGAAGTGCTCGGCCTGGAAGGGCTGCTCGACGGCGCCGACTCCAACGCCGAGTTCCGCACGCTGACCAGCTGCATCCTCTACCGCATCGACAAGAATGACGTGCGCAGTTGCCTGGACCAGCGCAGCGAGGTGATGGCCGCGCTGACCAAGCTGCAACGCTTCCGTCACCAGGCCAGCCAGTCGCTGTTGCTGCAGAAGCCGGCCGTCGTGAAGAAAGGCGGCTTCCTCAGCTGGCTGCACAAGTAGCCACTACAGCACCACCCGCAGGCACTGCCCGGCGTGGTACAGCGAGAAGCCGGTCTCGTAGAAGCCGGTGCGCAACGACGGCGCCGATACCGGCTTCATGGGTGAGAACGGCACGGGCAGCGTGTCCGGGTTGTCTTGCAACAGGTACTGGGCGAACGCCTTGCCAATCACCGTGCCGGTGGTGTTGCCGCGACCGTTGTAGCCGGTGACCGCGACCACGCCGGGGGCGGGCTCGAACAGGCGCATCAGGTGGTCGGGGGTGAAGTCGATGCAGCCGGTCCAGTGCATCTCCCACTCGACCTTGCCCAACTGCGGGAAGTAATGGCTCTGGATGCGGTCGGCCCAGCTGCGGATGAACCACGCCGGCTTGTTGTCGACCCGGCCCAGGCTGCCCAACAACAGGCGGCCCTGGGCATCCCGGCGAATGCTGCTGAGTACCGTGCGGGTATCCCAGGAACCCTGGCCATGCTTGAGCACGTTGTCGGCGGCGCTGCCGTGCAGCGGTGTCGAGGACACTTGATAGTAATAGCCGCGGAAGAAGTGCTTTTGCAGGTCGGTCCAGTCGCCCTCGGTGTAGGCGCCGGTGGAGATCACCACCTTGTCGGCAAGCACGGCGCCGGCCGCCGTCTTCACGCACCAGTCACTGCCGGCACGCTCCAGGCCTTGCACGGCCGACTGCTGGAAAATCCGCCCGCCCAGGCGGGTGACCGCGTCGGCCAGGCCCTGTGTATAACCCATGGGGTTGATGGTGCCGGCGCGGCGGTCGAGCAGCGCGGCGGAGATCTTGTCGGTGCCGCAATATTCTTCGCAGCGGGCGCCGGTGAGCAGTTCGACATCGGCGCCACGGCGGGTCCATTGCGCGTGGCGCGCTTGCAGGTCGGCTTCGCCGGTGGCGTTGTGGGCCATGTGCAAGGTGCCGGCGTTGCGAGCCTGGCAATCAATGCCCAGGCGCTCGATCAACGCGAAGACTTCGCCGGGGGCATCACCAAGGACCTTGTTCAAGCGGCTGCCTTGTTGCTCGCCGAGGGTCGCCTCGACATCGTCGGGGCGAATCCAGGTGCCGGCGTTGACCAGCCCGACGTTGCGCCCGGAGCCGCCGTGGCCGATCTTCCAGGCCTCCAGCAGGACCACCGACTTGCCTTGTTCAAGCAGGTGGATTGCCGCGCTCAGGCCGGTGATACCGGCGCCGATGACGCAGACGTCGGCGCGTACATCGCCCGACAACGCCGCGGCTGGGGCCGCAGGCGGTGTAACGTACTCCCACAGACACTCTCGACGCAGTTCGGTCATGGCCGGCTCCGTTTTTTGTTCTTGGCCTTATATCGGTGGTGCAGCCATCGCTGGCAAGGCCAGCTCCCACAGGAATCACCCTCTGTGGGAGCTGGCCTTGCCAGCGATGCGGTCAACGCGGTGATCAGTCGAACACAATCCCCTGCGCCAACGGAAGCTCACGCGAGTAGTTCACGGTATTGGTCTGGCGGCGCATGTAGGCCTTCCAGGCATCCGACCCCGATTCACGCCCGCCGCCGGTTTCCTTCTCGCCGCCAAACGCCCCGCCGATCTCCGCGCCGCTGGTGCCGATGTTGACGTTGGCGATCCCGCAATCACTGCCTGCCGCGCTCTGGAAGCGCTCGGCCTCACGCAGGTCGGTGGTGAAGATGCACGAGGACAAGCCCTGCGGCACTTCGTTGTTCAGGCGCAGCGCTTCTTCAAATTCGTCATAGGCCAGCACATACAGGATCGGCGCAAAGGTCTCGTGGCGCACCACCGCCGTCTGCCCGGGCATTTCCACAATGGCCGGTGAAACGTAGTAGGCGTTCGGGTACTGCGCCTGCACCTGACGCTCGCCACCAAACACCTGGCCGCCTTCGTCGCGAGCACGAGCCAGGGCATCCTGCATGCCCTGGAACGCGGCCTTGTCGATCAGCGGGCCGACCAGGTTGTCTTTGCGCGGGTCGCCAATGCGCACCTTGGCGTAGGCCGCCTTGACCTTGGCCACCACTTCGTCCTTCAGCGAGCGGTGCACGATCAGCCGGCGCAGCGTGGTGCAGCGTTGGCCGGCGGTGCCCACGGCACTGAACAGGATGCCGCGCACGGCCAGGTCCAGGTCAGCCGTCGGCGCCAAAATCATCGCGTTGTTGCCGCCCAGTTCAAGGATGCTGCGACCGAAGCGGGCCGCCACACGCGGGCCGACTTCACGGCCCATGCGGGTGCTGCCGGTGGCGCTGACCAGCGGCACGCGCGGGTCATCGACCAGCACCTGGCCCGCATCACGGTCACCGATAATCAGCTGGCTGAGCCCTTGCGGCGCATCGCCGAAGGCCTTCAGGGCCTTTTCGAACAGAGCCTGGCAGGCCAGCGCGGTCAGCGGGGTTTTCTCCGATGGCTTCCACACCACCGCATTGCCGCAGACCAGGGCCAACGTGGTGTTCCAGGCCCAGACCGCGACCGGGAAGTTGAAGGCGCTGATCACCCCGACCACCCCCAGCGGATGCCAGCTCTCACGCATGTGGTGGCCTGGGCGCTCGGAAGCGATGGTCAGGCCGTACAACTGCCGCGACAGGCCCACGGCGAAGTCGCAGATATCGATCATTTCCTGCACTTCGCCCAGGCCTTCCTGGGTGATTTTGCCGGCTTCGATGGAGACCAGTTCGCCCAGTTGCGCCTTGTGCTGGCGCAACACTTCGCCAAACAGGCGAATCAGCTCACCACGGCGCGGGGCCGGTACTGTGCGCCAGGCCTGGAAGGCATGCTCGGCCTGTTCGATCTTGCCCAGCACCTGTGCTTTGGACTCCAGGTGCACGGCAGCAATCTGGCTGCCATCGATCGGGGTATGAACAGGGTGGTTGCCGTGGGTATAAGCGCTGGCCGTTACGCCCAGGCGGTCGAGCAGTCCTTCAACCATGTGTGTTCTCCTGCAAGGCAGTAAGGTGAGTGGTTGTAATTGAGCTGGGGATCAGTATTAATCCGATTACTCTGGTGCAACAAACGACCTTTATTCAGCACATCATTCCACCAGGTAATGATTTGCGGGTGAGCGAGCCCACCATGTCCAAACGTCTGGTCCCCTCGATGGCCGCCTTGCAGTGCTTCGAGGCTGCCGCCCGGCACCTGAGCTTCACCCGTGCTGCCGAAGAGCTGCACCTGACGCAGAGCGCAGTGAGCAAGCAGGTCGCGCAGCTTGAGGAAATGCTTCGTCATCACCTGTTCCTGCGCATCCGCCGGCGCCTGCAACTGACGCCGGCAGGCGCGCTGTACCTGGCTGAGGTGAACAAGATCCTCACCCAGGTCGACATGTCCAGCCGCTACATCCTGTCCTACGGCGAGCAGACCGAAGTGCTCAAGGTCGCTACTCAGCCTAGCTTCGGTGTGCGCTGGTTGATCCCCAATCTCAAGGGTTTCGGCAAACGCTACCCGAACATCCACCTGGACATCCGCAACGAGATGGAGCCCTTCGCCCTGCTCCAGGCCACGGCTGACGTGGTGTTCTTCTATGGCCAGGGCACCTGGCCGGGGGCCACCTGCATCGAGCTGTTTGGCGAGGACGTGCTGCCGGTGTGCGCCCCGGAGCTGCTGCAAGGCCGCGTACTGGACGACGCCAGTGCGCTCGCCGAGCTGGTGTTGCTGCAAAGCACCTCGCGCCCCGAGGCCTGGCATGAATGGTTCCTCGAACAAGGCCTGCACTCGGCCAACAGCTACCATGGACCGCGCTTCGATACGTTCTATATGTGCCTGAGTGCCGCCCAGGCCGGCTGCGGCGTGGCGCTGGTACCGCGTTATCTGGTGGAACAGGAGCTGGCTGAAGGCAAGCTGGTGGTGCCGTGGCAGCACAGCATGCGCAGCAGCGGCGCGCATTTCCTGGCTTTCGCCGAGCATGCGGCAGAGGTGCCGAAAGTCCGTAGCCTGGTGAGCTGGATCCAGGAACACGTCGCCCATGGCAGGTCCTGAATTTAGGGAATGATCGCTCGACTTTTTTTCGCTTGAACTGGGGCTGCATTCCTCGCTTTCATGTAAGCGTGACCTTCACTATCAGGAAGCTTTCGATGCCCGCTCAAGATTTCGTCAGCCCGGACCGCATTCGCGCGCAGTTTTCCGCCGCCATGTCGCTCATGTACAAGCAGGAAGTGCCGCTGTACGGCACGCTGCTGGAACTGGTGAGCGAGACCAACCAGCAGGTGTTGGCTGAGCGCCCCCAGGTGGCCGAAGCCCTGCGCTGGACCGGCGAAATCGAACGGCTGGACCAGGAGCGCCATGGCGCGATTCGCGTCGGCACGGCGCAGGAGCTGGCGACCATAGGCCGCCTGTTCGCGGTGATGGGCATGCAGCCGGTGGGCTATTACGACTTGAGTTCGGCCGGGGTGCCGGTGCACTCCACGGCGTTTCGCGCGGTGCACGAGCAGGCGCTGCATATCAGCCCGTTCCGGGTGTTCACCTCATTGTTGCGCCTGGAGCTGATCGACAACCTCGCCTTGCGCGAACTGGCCGCCTCGATCCTGGCCCAGCGGCAGATCTTCACGCCACGGGCGCTGGCGCTGATCGAGCAATGCGAAGCGCACGGTGGCCTGAATGCGGCCGATGCCGAAGCCTTCGTCAATGAAGCCTTGCACACCTTCCGCTGGCACCCGCAGGCGACGGTCACGGCGGCGCAGTACCAGCAGTTGCATGACCAGCATCGGTTGATCGCCGACGTGGTGGCATTCAAGGGCCCGCACATCAACCACCTGACCCCGCGAACGCTGGATATCGATGCGATCCAGCGGGGCATGCCGGCCAAGGGTATTCCACCGAAAGCGGTGATTGAAGGCCCGCCGCCGCGCAAGCAGCCGATCCTGTTGCGCCAGACCAGTTTCAAGGCGCTGGAGGAACAGGTCGCGTTCAGTGACCAGGCTTCGGCGGGGGGCAGCCATACCGCGCGCTTCGGCGAAATCGAACAACGCGGCGCGGCGCTGACGCCCAAAGGCCGGCAGTTGTATGACCGCCTGCTGGATGCCGCGCGCGACGCCTTGGGCGAGGTACCGGCGCAGGCCAATGCCGGGCGTTACATGAGTTTGCTGAGTGAGCAGTTTCAGGCCTTTGCCGATGACCTGGGGGAGATGCGCGAACAGGGCCTGGCCTATTTCCGTTATTTCCCGACCGAGCGTGGTTTGGCGGCGCGGGATGAGGCTGCACGGCCGGTGACGCTGGAAGCACTGATTGGCGCTGGGCATGTGCATTTTGCGGCGCTGGTGTATGAGGACTTTTTGCCGGTGAGTGCGGCGGGGATCTTCCAGTCGAACCTGGGGGATGAGGCGCAGAGCGACTATGGCAGCAATGCCAACCGCGCGGCGTTCGAGCAGGCGCTGGGCGCGTCGGTGCAGGATGAGTTGGCGCTGTATGCCGAGAGTGAGCGGCGCTCGCTGCAGGCGTGTGCCCAGGCCTTGAATCTGCCTGGGCTGTGATGGCCTCATCGCTATGGTCCACCTGCATGTAGCCGCTGCCGTGAGGCTGCGCTCGCCTGCATAGCAGGCGCCGCCTTTGGGAGCCCTCACGGGCTCCAGCGCAGCCTGACGGCAGCGGCTACAAA
>NZ_JAMDGY010000023.1 GCF_028656955.1 Pseudomonas fontis | reverse complement strand
CCGCCAGCAGTCACCCACCTGACCACCAAGCCTCTGGTCTATGGCATTGGCCTTGACTGGGGCTTTCCTGCTGGTGCCGAGGACACTCAGCGGACGGAGATCTGGTACAGCAAGAACACTTCGCGGGACGATGCTATCAAGCTGAGCGACTTCGCCCACCCACAGTCGAACCACATGCTTCAGCTTGGCGCTGCGGGTCTTGAGTTCTTCTTCTGGGCGCGCCTGGTTGATCGCAGCGGCAACATTGGGCCGTGGCACCCGACCGGAATCGGTATCAAGGGCCGGTCAAGCTCGGATCAGTCGGAGTATGAGGAATACTTCAAGGAAAAAATTGGCAATGGCGCGCTCCTCCCAGTGTTGCGGGGTGAGATCGATCTGATCTCGGGGCCGCCAACGATGCCGGGCTCGGTCAGTGCACGGCTGAAGGCGGTCAACGACCAGTTGCAGGAGCAGATCGACGCTATTGGCGATGTGGTTGATGCACTCGAATACGACCCAGCAAAGGCCTACGCCTCGGGCGAGAACGTGCGCCAGGGCCAGCGCCTCTATGTGGCGATCCAGAATGTGCCGCTGGGAAATGCCCCGCCGAATCCAGCGTACTGGTTAGATATCGGCCAGGTGGCCAGGACCGAGAACGGCTCAGCGGCGCGGGTGACGCTGGTGGAGACCAAGGTCACTGAGCAAGACGGCAAACTCACGGCGCAGGCCAAACGCATTGATGGCGTGCAATCCAGCCTTGGCGATAAAGCGGATGCCTCTGCCGTGCAGGTGCTGAGCAACACCGTCAGCCAGCAGGGCGACACCCTCTCCAGTCAGGGGCGGGCACTGACCGTGCTCACCAACCGAGTCGGTGACGCCGAAGGCGTAGGTAGCGCCCAGGCTCAGGCCATCAGCCAACTCGATACGGCGGTTACTCAGCAGGGCACGAAGCTGGCAGCCCAGGCATCGCGCCTGGATGGTTTATTTGTCCAGGTGAACCCGGAGATGGAAGGGGATACCTCAGGCATGGCTGGCGAGCAGGGCGGCATGGTTGGGGTCTGGACCGAGCAATCCGTGCGAGTCGAGGACGGTATGGCCATCGGCAAGAAGGTCGAAACCGTTCAGGCCCAGATCGGCGAGACCAACGCTTCGGTTCAGATGCTGAGCGAAGTCACGGCGTCGGTTGACGGGAAGGTGTCGGCGATCTCTTCCTGGAAGACCGAGACAAACTCTCATGGCAAGAAGGTTGCGACCGGCATCGTCCAGGGCAGTAACGGCGATGAGGGTGAGATTCTGCTGATGGCGCAACGTCTTGCCATCATCGATGGCCTGGACGGTCAGATGACCCTTCCGTTTGTGGTCCAGGGCGGCCAGGTGTTCATGAACTCAACCGTTATCCGGCAAGCGGACATCTTGAACCTGATCATCACGGGCGTACTGCGCAGCGGTGACTATGTGCCAGGGCAGGCCGGAATCATGCTGAACTTTGTGTCTGGTCAGTTTGAGCTCAACGGCTCATCCCCGGGGCAGGGGCGCTCAGTGATCAGCAATCGCTCGATACGCTTCTGGGGCCCCAACAACCAGAAGCGGATACAGCTGGGAGATCAAACAGAATGAGCTACGGCCTGACGGTGTGGGATGCGCAGGGGCGCGTGCAAATGACCCTGGACGACTTCACTTACCAGGTGATGCACAGCCAGGTCTATGACCTACGCACTGTGTCTCCCATCGTTGTGAACATTCCAGGGTTCGACCCTGCCAAGTGCTCGGCGGTCATTCTGCCGATCGATGCAATTACAGAGGCGGCAATGGGCTCGGCCCTCAACGCGCTGCCTTACATGGCCCTTTCGGCCGGAAGCATTGGTATCTATCGGCAAACACCGACGGGCACGGCGACCACTGGTGCATCCTCTCTACGTTTTCGCCTGCTCGTAATGAGGTACACAAATTGACCTATGGTCTCTCGGTTCGAAACGACAACAACTACATCCAAATTGACTCCGAGGCCCCTCGGCTGTGCTGTGTGTGCGAGGGCACATATGCCGGCACTGCCGCCGTAACCGTGGGGTTCCCGAATGTGATCACTTCGCAAGAGCCACCGTGCGTATTCATTAGGCCGGATCCAGTGCAGGGCACAGTTCTTTACGGCAGCATGAACATCGCTGGCGGCCCCGGGGCGTGGACAGGGTTCAGCATCCAGCTGGCCAACATCACCTCGGTCACCGGCGGAACCTGGTTTGCAGCGGTCTTCGCAGCCACAACACAATCTGACTACGGTATGCGGATTTGGGACGCCGCAGGCAACCCCATTTATGACACTGGCAGCCCGGCAATTGCCGTCAGTACCGCAGCCAATGATTGGCCTTTTGTAGGCATGACTCAGCTGGAGATCGCCATTGCCTACACCTACGTTTGCCAGCTTCCGAGACCGATAGGCCCGCACGACCACTTCATGATCAACCCGTTCTCGCGCTGGCTGCTGTGCGCGCATCCAGGTAACTCGCTGCGCATGGGCGTCACAGTGGACTATGCGAACAATCAACTGCTGATGTTTGCCATGGGCTTCACTGCATGGACGGATATCGGGAGGCACGCTGCTGTGTTTGCCCGCATCCGGCGATAGACAGGACGTACAACTTCAAGCCCGCCATGTGCGGGCTTTTTCTTGAAAGGACCGAACATGACCAAACAAACAATCAACCTCGGCGTGGCACCGAATGGTGCCGGTGGTGATGACCGGCGCAGCGCTTGGCTCAAAGCCGTGGCGAACTTCGATGAGCTGTATGCACAGCTTGGGGGCAATATATTGCCGGCGGCTCTTCCCGTGGCCAAGGGCGGTACTGGCGGCACAACCCCGGCACTGGCGCGAACCAGTCTCGGCCTGGGAAGCGCTGCAACGGCCACGGTGGGTATCGCTGACGGCAACGTTCTGGCGAAAGGTGCCTTCGGGCTCGGTGGCTCATCGCGGTACGTCACGACCAACCCCGACAGCTCGCCCTTGGGTGGTGGCTTTCACTACTACGGCGACCAGACGGGTGGGGCATCTGCAGCGAACAACCGCTTCGGCATTCGCTTTGGGTTCGGCACCGGCCTCAGTCAGGGGTTTGAGCTGCTGAATGATCCATGGACAACGAGGTACTACTTGCGCAGCAGTTCATCGAACCCCGGCGCCCCGTGGTACACCCCCGTCGAAATCTACACCACCGGCAACACCACCCGCGCCGCTGACGGCACCCTCAAGGCGATCTGACATGGCAAGAGCAGCAATCAACATTCTCGGCGCGAGCGGAGAGACCTACGACCTGGCGTCGAACGGGGTGCGCGAGATCGGCTCCTCGCGAACGGCGAAAGGTGTCTACCGGGTCACCGGCTGCCTGGGCATGGTTCCGTTCCCGCCTATCGACGACGGCTGGGGCTACACGCTGAACCAGGTGGACGGTCGCGCCGACATCGATACCGAGTTCGTCAACGACGTGCTGACGGTCACGGCAACGAAGGACGGCCAGCCCTACGACCTCAAGCACATGATCACGCTGCACATCTTGGTACCGGATCTTCCGCCGATCAAAACCCCCGAGGCTGAGTCGCCGACAACTGCCGAAGGCTGACGACGAGCCGCATCACCGATACCCGCCCTGAGCGGGTTTTTTATTGCCTGGAGAAAGCCATGGCCAAGATTTCCGATTCACTGGCGGGCAGCCGAAACGCGCTCGCCTTCCTCGACATGCTGGGGTGGTCCGAAGGTACCTCGACCAGCAAACACACCCGCGATGACGGCTACGACGTGGTTGTCGGCGGCATCGACAGCCCGAACACCTTCAAGAGCTATGCCGGTCACCCGGGGGTATTGGTGACCGTGAACAGCAAAGGCCTGAAATCGACGGCTGCGGGCCGGTACCAGCAGTTACAGCGCTACTGGCCGCATTACCGCGACCTGCTGAAGCTGCCAGACTTCAGCCCAGTCAGCCAGGACAAGCTGGCCCTGCAACTGATCAAGGAGCGTGGGGCGCTGGCGGACGTGCACGCCGGCCGCATCCAGCTGGCGATAGGTAAGTGCCGGAACATCTGGGCCAGCCTGCCGGGGGCTGGCTACGGGCAGCGCGAGCACAACCTGGACGACCTGCTGGCCCACTTCATCGCCGCTGGCGGGAGGCTGGCGTGATCAGCGTACGCACTATTGGTGCGGCCGTAACGCTTGCCCTGGTGCTGGGCGCCTTCTGGGGCACCTATCAGCATGGCCGCTCAACCATGAGTGCCGAGTGGCGGGAGCGCTGGGCAACGCGCGACACGGCAGATAAAGCCGCTCAGGCCCAGGCTGAAGCCACCGAACGCACCAGAGAGCAAGCCCACCAACAGACAATCAACAAGGTGGTTCAAGATGGACAGAGGATCATTGATCAGGCGTTTGCTGATGCTGCCGACGCTCGCGCTGCTGACGGCCTGCGGCACACACCCGACGAGCTTGCCGGCCGTGTCGCCGCCCAGGCCGGCAGCCATTCCTGCACTGCCGCCACAAGCGCGGCAGCAACCCGCGCCGTCCTGGTGCTTGCCGACGTGCTCAAGCGCGCTGATGCAAGAGCGGGAGACCTGGCAGCAACTGCTGATCAAAGCCGGGGCAGGGGAGTGACCTGTGAGCAGGCCTAT
>NZ_JAMDGY010000022.1 GCF_028656955.1 Pseudomonas fontis | reverse complement strand
GGTCAAGGCGCGGCATGCCATAACCGGTGTCCAAGCACATTACCACTTGACCAGTTCAGCCTTGCCGGCGATGGGCCGCAAAGCGGCCCTTGAGGGCTTACAGCCCGTTCTTCGCCTTGAACTCGCGACGACGACGATGCAGCACCGGCTCGGTGTAGCCGTTCGGCTGCTTGGCGCCTTCGACCACCAGCTCGATAGCCGCCTGGAAGGCGATGTTGCTATCGAAGTCTGGCGCCAATGGGCGGTACAGCGGGTCGTTGGCGTTCTGCTTGTCCACCACCGGCGCCATGCGCTTGAGGCTTTCCAGCACCTGGGCTTCGCTGACGATGCCATGACGCAGCCAGTTGGCCAGCAACTGCGCGGAAATCCGCAGGGTGGCGCGGTCTTCCATCAGGCCGACATCATTGATGTCCGGCACCTTCGAACAACCCACACCCTGGTCGATCCAGCGCACCACATAGCCAAGAATGCCCTGGGCATTGTTGTCCAGCTCGTTGCGTTTCTCTTCTTCGGACCAATTGGTGTCCACTGCCAGTGGGATGGTCAGGATGTCGTCGACCGAAGCCGGCGCACGCTTGGCGATCTCGGCCTGGCGAGCGAACACATCGACCTTGTGGTAATGCAGCGCATGCAGCGCAGCAGCCGTTGGCGACGGTACCCAGGCGGTGTTGGCACCGGCCATCGGGTGGGCGATCTTCTGCTCGAGCATGTCGGCCATCAGGTCCGGCATGGCCCACATGCCTTTACCGATCTGGGCGCGACCCTGCAGGCCGGTTGCCAGGCCGATATCGACGTTGGAGTTCTCGTAGGCAGCGATCCACTTCTGGGTCTTCATGGCGCCCTTGCGCACGACGGCGCCGGCTTCCATGGAGGTGTGGATCTCATCGCCGGTACGGTCGAGGAAGCCGGTGTTGATGAACACCACGCGCTCCTTGGCCGCCTCGATACAGGCCTTGAGGTTGACCGTGGTGCGGCGCTCCTCGTCCATGATGCCGACCTTCAGGGTGTTGCGCTTCATGCCCAGCACGTCTTCGATGCGACCGAACAGCTCGTTGGTGAACGCTGCTTCTTCAGGGCCGTGCATCTTCGGCTTGACGATGTAGACCGAACCGCTGCGGCTGTTCTTGCGGCTGGTGTTGCCGTTGATGTTGTGGATCGCCGCCAGGTTGGTGACCAGGCCGTCGAGGATGCCTTCCGGCACTTCGTTGCCATCCTTGTCGAGGATCGCGTCGATGGTCATCAGGTGGCCGACGTTGCGCACGAACAGCAGCGAACGACCGTGCAGGGTCACGTTGCCGCCGTTGGGCGCGGTGTACTCGCGGTCCGGGTTCATGGTGCGGGTGAAGGTCTGGCCGCCCTTGCTGACGCTTTCCGAGAGGTCGCCCTTCATCAGGCCCAGCCAGTTGCGGTAGATCACCACCTTGTCGTCGGCATCGACGGCGGCAACCGAGTCTTCGCAGTCCATGATGGTGGTCAGGGCGGCTTCCATCAGCACGTCCTTGACGCCCGCCGCGTCGGTCTGGCCAACCGGGGTGGTGGCGTCGACCTGGATCTCGAAATGCAGGCCGTTGTGCTTGAGCAGCACGGCGGTCGGTGCTGCGGCATCGCCATGGAAGCCGATCAGCTGGGCATCGTCACGCAGGCCGCTGTTGCTGCCACCCTTGAGGCTGACCACCAGCTTGCCGTCGGCAATGCTGTAGCGGGTCGCGTCAACGTGGGAACCGGCAGCCAGTGGCGCGGACTCGTCGAGGAAGGCGCGGGCGAAGGCGATGACCTTGTCACCCCGGACCTTGTTGTAGCCCTTGCCCTTTTCGGCGCCATCGGCTTCGCTGATGGCATCGGTTCCATACAGCGCGTCGTACAGCGAACCCCAGCGTGCGTTGGAGGCGTTCAGGGCGAAACGTGCGTTCATCACCGGCACGACCAGCTGCGGGCCGGCCATGCGGGCGATTTCATCGTCGACGTTTTGCGTGGAAACCTGGAAGTCGGCTGCTTCTGGCAGCAGGTAACCGATGTCCTGGAGGAAGGCTTTGTAAGCCACAGCGTCGTGGGCCTGACCTTTGCGCGCCTGGTGCCAGGCGTCAATCTGCGCCTGCAGTGCGTCACGTTTGGCCAGCAGGGCTTTGTTCTTTGGAGCGAGGTCGTTGATGATCTTTTCCGCCCCGATCCAGAACTGCTCGGCGTTGACGCCGGTTCCGGGAATGGCTTCGTTGTTCACGAAGTCGAACAGGACTTTGGCGACCTGAAGGCCACCGACTTGAACGTGTTCAGTCATTGCTTGCCTCACTCTGCTCAGCTATTCAGCTCTTCAATTTAAAGCCTGTAGCGCTTCTCTAAACACGGCACCAGAACATGCCCTATGGGCGGCTGGGTGCAGCCTTCCAGACGGGCTGGTAAGCGTTTCGTATTTTCACAGGCGCCTTGGCAGACATCGATCCGACGTTTTGTAGTCCGCGCAGCGGCATACTACATGATGCGTTGCGCTTCTGAAAATCTGACTAAATACGCCGTTCTGCGACCATTTGGTCGCAGGGGGGTCACGCTGGGAAGGGATATGTTCTCAAAAATCTGGTTAATTGTTCCAGATAAATCTTAAAACAGTACACGATTTGTTGTTCGGGTCGCCTGCGGCAGGTTGCCGCGCCTTGCCTATACTTTCCCCGCGCCTCGAATTTCAGGCGTCCAAACAGAGGAAGTGCGCGTGGACCATCTTGTATTGACAGTGATCGCCCCCGACAAGGCCGGGCAGGTGGAACGCATCGCCGAATGTATCGCCGAGCACAATGGCAACTGGCTAGAGAGTCGCATGTCGCGCATGGCAGGGCAATTCGCCGGGATCCTCAAGGTGGCGGTGCCGGCCGAATCCTATGCCGAACTGGTGTCTGCCCTGCAAGCACTGGGCAAGTACGAGATTCGCGTGCTGATCGCCGAAAGCGGCATCGAGCCGTCCTGCACCTGGAAGCCGATCGCCATGGAGCTGGTGGGCAATGATCGCCCCGGCATCGTGCGCGACATCACCCGGCTGCTGGCCGAGCAGGGCGTCAACCTTGAACGCTTCACCACCGATGTGCGCCCGGCGCCGATGAGCAGCGAGCCGCTGTTCCATGCCGACGCCTTGCTGGCGATGCCCTTGACTCTGTCGCTTGAAAGCCTGCAAAGCAAGCTTGAAGCCCTGGCGGATGACCTGATGGTGGAGCTGAAACTGCGTCCGGAAGAGTAGGCACTTATCCCGAGTTAACGTGCACCTGCCTGTGGATAAGCTGGGGAGACCCGGCTTGACGCCAGGCGGGCCGTGGCTTTGCCGGCTTTGAGCAAAAAACGATCAGAATTCAAGGGCTTGTGCACAAAGCACGGGGATGAGGGTGTGGATAACCTTGGGAGATGTCTCTACAGGCCACGTCATCCGTGGCTTGTAGAGTTTTGTACGTTTTTTGATCAAGCGCGTCGGCGCAAACTCAGCCAGGCATCCACGCTGTACAGGGCCAGGCCGGCCCAGATGAACATGAACGCCACCAGGGTGCTGTTCGACATATGTTCACCAAACAGCAGCACGGCTTGCAGCAACACCAGCGTCGGCGCCAGGTACTGCAGGAAGCCCAGGGTGGTGTACGGCAGGTGGCGGGCGGCGGCGTTGAAGCACACCAGTGGGATCAGCGTCACCGGGCCTGCTGCGATCAGCCAGAGCGCTTCGGTGGTGGTGTAGAACGCCGGTTGCGCGCTGTTCGCCAGCGGGTTGAGGAGCAGCCAGCCAATGGCCAGCGGTACCAGCATCCAGGTTTCCACCACCAGCCCCGGCAGGGCGGCGACCGGCGCCTTCTTGCGGATCAGCCCGTAGAAGCCGAAGCTCAGCGCCAGCACCAGCGAGACCCACGGCAGGCTGCCGACCTGCCACACCTGCTGGGCCACGCCGACGGCGGCCAGGCCCACGGCGACCCATTGCAGGCGGCGCAGGCGCTCGCCCAGCAACAGCATGCCCAGCAGCACGTTGATCAGCGGGTTGATGTAGTAGCCCAGGCTGGCTTCGAGCATGCGCCCGTTGTTCACCGACCAGACATAGGTCAGCCAATTGCCGGCAATCAGCGACCCGCTCAGGGCGAGGATCGCCAGGCGGCGCGGGTTGTCGCGCAGCTCCCGCCACCAGCCGGGGTGCTTCCAGAACAACAGCAGCACCGAGCCGAACAATGCCGACCAGAGCACGCGGTGGACGATGATCTCGACTGCCGGCACGCTTTGCAGGGCTTTGAAGTAGATCGGGAACAGGCCCCAGATGATGTAGGCGGTCAGGCCCAGGATGTACCCGCGACGCGGGTTGGCAGCTTGCATGCAGATTCCTTGCTTAGGCAGCTAACTAAAAATTCGGGCCATTGTAGACAGTCTGGCTCGCGCTTCTAGAACAATTTCAGCGGCTCTTCATCCAGTGCTGCGGTTTGCTCGCGCAGGGCGAGGATCTGGTCACCCCAGTAGCGTTCCTGGCCGAACCAGGGGAAGCTGCGCGGGAATGCCGGGTCGTCCCAGCGACGTGCCAGCCAGGCGCTGTAGTGCAGCTGGCGCAGGGCGCGCAGCGGTTCGATCAAGGCCAGTTCGCGTGGGTCGAAATCGTGGAACTCGTTGTAGCCGTCCATCAGTTCGGCGAGTTGGCCGAGGCGTTCGTGACGGTCGCCGGCCAGCATCATCCACAGGTCCTGGACGGCGGGACCGCTGCGGCAGTCGTCGAGGTCGACGATGTGGAAGATCTCGTCGCGGCACATCATGTTGCCGGGGTGGCAGTCGCCGTGCAGGCGGATGGTCTTGTGCGGGGTGCGGGCGTAGATCGCCTCGACCCGCTTGAGCAGGTCGCGGGCCACTGATTCGTAGGCTGGCAGCAGGCTGCGTGGAATGAAGTCGCCTTCGAGCAGGGTGGTCAGCGAGGCGTGGCCGAAGTTGTCCACAGCCAGCGCTTCACGGTGTTCGAAGGGGCGGGTGGAACCGACGGCGTGCAGGCGACCGAGCAGTTGGCCGAGGCGGTAGAGCTGGTCGAGGTTGCCCGGCTCTGGCGCGCGGCCGCCGCGACGCGGGAACAGGGTGAAGCGAAAGCCTGCGTGTTCGAAGAGGCTGGCACCGTTGTGGATAAGTGGCGCCACGACCGGGACTTCGCAATCGGCGAGTTCGGCGGTGAAGGCGTGTTCTTCGAGGATGGCCTCGTTGGTCCAGCGGCCCGGGCGGTAGAACTTGGCAATCAGCGGCTCGGCGTCTTCGATGCCGACCTGGTAGACGCGGTTTTCGTAGCTGTTGAGCGCCAATACGCGCGCATCGCTGAGGAAACCGATGCTCTCGACGGCGTCGAGGACCAGGTCCGGGGTGAGGGTATCGAAGGGATGGGACATGCTTGCTCCTGCCGTGCGGCAGAGTGGGCCGCATCATGGCTGGCATGGTAACGCAGAGCGGGGTCGCCAGGGCGGCCCATCGCGGGACCAGCCCGCTCCCACAAGGGCGATGAATTTTTGTAGCCGCTGCCGCAAGGCTGCGCTGGAGCCCGTAAGGGCTCCCAAAGGCGGCGCCTGCTATGCAGGCGAGCGCAGCCTTACGGCAGCGGCTACATGGGAGCAGAGGCACACTCAGGCGCCGATTACCCCACCGCTCTCGCCAGGGTGCTGGATCCCCACGAACAGGGTCTTCTGCCATCCGGTCACGCCAGGGCGGCCCATCGCGGGACCAGCCCGCTCCCACAAGGGCGATGAGTTTTTGTAGCCGCTGCCGCAAGGCTGCGCTGGAGCCCGGAAGGGCTCCCAAAGGCGGCGCCTGCTGTGCAGGCGAGCGCAGCCTTACGGCAGCGGCTACATGGGAGCAGAGGCACACTCAGGCGCCGATCACCCCACCATCCTCACGCACAATCGCCATCACCGACGACCTCGGCTTGCCCCCCGGCAAATGCTCCGGGAAGGTGGAACCACCCGTCTCGCCAGGATGCTGGATCCCCACGAACAAGGTTTTCTGGTCCGGCGCAAAAGCAATCCCGGTCACCTCGCAGGCCACCGGCCCGACCATGAAACGGCGGATCTCCCCGGTCGCCGGGTCGGCGCAGAGCATCTGGTTGTTGCCCATGCCGGCAAAATCCCCGGCGTTGCTGTAGTCCCCGTCGGTGAGTATCCACAGCCGCCCATCCGCATCGAAACCCAGCCCGTCGGGGCTGTTGAACATGTTCTGCGCGGTGACATTGCTCGACCCGCCCTTGGCTTCACCCGGGTGTACACCCGGGTTGCCAGCCACCACGAACAGGTCCCACTCGAAGCTCATCGCCCCCTGGTCATCGCCCGTTTCGCGCCAGCGCAGGATCTGCCCGTAGACATTCTTCTCGCGCGGGTTCGGCCCGCCCACCGGCTGGCCTTCTTCACCCCGCTTGACGTTGTTGGTGAGGGTGCAATACACCTGGCCATCCTTGGGGCTGACCACGATCCATTCCGGGCGATCCATGCGCGTAGCCTGCAAATGGCTCGCGGCCAGGCGCGCGTGGATCAACACCTGCGCCTGGCTGGCGAAGCCATTGGCGGCATGCAGGCCGTGCTTGCCGTGGGTCAACTCCAGCCACTGGCCCTTGCCGCGCGGCTTGTCGGCATGGCCGTCGCCATCATCGAAACGCGCGACATACAAGGTGCCGTGGTCCAGCAGGTTGCGGTTGGCCGAGAGGTTCTTGTGGTCAATACGGTCACGGCTGATGAACTTGTAGATGAACTCGCCGCGCTCATCGTCGCCCATGTACACCACCGCGCGGCCGTCGCCAGTTTCACCCAGGGCGGCGTTCTCGTGCTTGAAGCGGCCCAGCGCGGTGCGCTTGATCGGGGTCGACTCGGGGTCGAACGGGTCGATCTCCACCACCCAGCCATGGCGGTTGAGTTCATTGGGGTTCTTCGCCAGGTCGAAGCGCGGGTCATGCAGGTGCCAGCCAACCTCCTTGCCAGTGATCGACGCGCCATAGCGCTTTTGCCCGGCATCGAAGGCCTGGTTCGGGTCGCTGCTGCCGAAGCAGTCGGTGAAGTTCTCTTCGCAGGTCAGGTAGGTGCCCCACGGGGTCTTGCCGTTAGCGCAGTTCTGGAAGGTGCCGAGCACTTTGCTGGCGCTGTTGTCGGCCGTGGTGCGCAACCTGGCATCGCCGGCGGCCGGGCCACTCAGGCGGATCGGCGTGTTGCCGTGGATGCGCCGGTTGTAGGGCGAGCCCTGGACGAACTGCCATGCACCGCCCGCATCACGGCGCACCTCGATCACCGAGACGCCTTCGGCGGCCTGCGCCTTGTGCACGTCTTGCGCATTGGCCGGCTGGCCGCCGTGGGCAAACAGGGTGCGGTAGTTGGTGTATTCGTTGTTGATCGCCATCAGTGCGCGGTTGCTGTCATCGGCAAACGGGAACAGGCTCATGCCGTCGTTGTGGTCGCCAAATTGCACCTCCTGCGCCTGGGCCGTGCCCTGGCCGCTAGGGTCGAAGGCCGGGCTGTCGTGGTGCAGCGGCTGGCCCCAGCTGATCAGTACGGAGGCTTTGTAGCCTGCGGGCAAGGTGATGCTGTCGGCGCTGGAGGCCGCGATTGGCGCAAAGCCGAGCAAGGCGCTGTTGGCCGCTTCGATGCTGCTGGCCAGCACGCTGCGGCTGAGCAGGTTGCCGCCCAGGAACATCGCCGCGCCGCACAGGGCGCCGGCGCCGATAAAACGCCGACGGGTGAAACCGACCATCTGTTCGAGGTCGGTCGGCTGGGTTTCTTCTAATAGGCTCATCACAGGCTTCCTGCTGGTTTGCCTGCCACCTTAGTCAGCCGATATGACGGTTTTGTGGCCGTTTTTAGACAGGTGTTCCCAGCAGTACGTTAGCCGGTGAAAAGCTTACGTGCAGGGCGCTGCCGACGCCTATGCACTGGCTGGCCAGCCACGCCGGCTCGGCGAAGGCGCACAGGGTCTGGCCGTTGCCCAGCACCAGGCGCACCTCGGTAGAGCCCTGCGGGTCTTCGAGCAGTTCCTGGACCTCGGCGCACAGCAGGTTTTCGCCAGGCGCGGCACGCTCGTCGACGGTCAGCAGCTCCAGCCAGCCGGCCTTGATCAGCGCCACCACCTGGGTGCCGATCGCCAGTTCCAGGCGTTGGGTGCTGTCATGGGTGATCTGCGCCTCGATGCGCAGGTCACCGGCCAGCGCCAGTTCCACGCGGTCGTTGCGGCCCTGCGCCTGGATCGCGCTGATACGCCCGTGCAGCTGGTTGCGCGCACTGGTGCGCATCATTAGGCGGCTGAGCAGGTCGAGGTCGCTGGCGTCTTCGGCGGCTTCAAGGATCTGTGCCTGCAAGGCTTGCAGGCGTTGGTACAGGCGCAGCACGCGCTGGCCTTCCTCGGAGAGTTTCGCGCCACCGCCGCCACGGCCGCCCACACTGCGCTCGACCAGCGGGGTGGCGGCGAGGTTGTTGAGTTCGTCGATGGCATCCCAGGCGGCCTTGTAACTCATGCCGGCGCTTTTCGCGGCACGGGTGATCGAGCCTTGCTCGGCGATGTGCTGGAGCAGGGCGATACGTTGCGGGCGACGGACGATATGTTGGGTCAGCGGAGCAGACAAGGACATGGCGGGCACGATTGATGAACGAGTTCGGCTTGGAAAGTGCCCGCCTGCCGGCTGCAAGTCAAGCGCTGCCGGGCTTTGGCGTTCGTGCCAGGCAGTAGATGTCGACCCGCGCAGCGCCCTGCGCCCGCAGCAGCGCCGCCAGTGCCTGGGCGGTGGCGCCGGTGGTCAGCACGTCATCGACCAGCGCCAGGTGCTGGCCTTGCAGGGCCGCCGTCGGCTGCACGCTGAACGCCGCCTTGAGGTTGCGCTGCCGGGCGCGGGCGCTCAGGCCCTGTTGCGCCGGGGTGTCACGGGTACGGCTGAGCAGGTGGTCGGCGCAAGGGATTGCCAGTTGTCGGCTGAGCCACCGGGCGAGCATCTGCGCCTGGTTGTAGCCGCGCTGGCGCAGGCGTTGCCGGCCCATTGGCACCGGCAGCAACAGGCTCGGGCGGGCCAGCCCTTCGGCAAAGCGGTGGTTCAGCCAGTTGCCGAGCAACTGCGCGAGCAGGCGGCCCACAGGCCACTGACGCTGGTGCTTGAAGCGAGTGATCAGCGCGTCCAGCGGGAAGCCGTAGTGCCAGGGCGCCTCGACCTGCTCAAAGGCGGGGCGGCGCCGGCTGCACTGGCCACACACCAGCCCGCGCATCGGCAGGGGCAGGGCGCAGACCCGGCAGCGTTCATCCAGCCAGGGCAACTCAGCTTCACAGGCCGCGCAGATTGCCTGGGGCTGTTCGGCGGGCTCATCGCACAATAAACAGTGATGGTTGTTATTTAACCAGTTGTAAGCCAGTCGCTTTAGATGCGGTTGACAGTGCATGGCGCTTCCTTAACTATGCGAGCTATCCGTGATGCGCTCGTGGGCTTTCCTGTCCCGGCGCGAGTTCAAGCCTAAACAAGGAAACACCCATGAGCGCGAGCACAACTGCAACGCTTCGTCACGACTGGTCCCTGGCCGAAGTCAAAGCGCTGTTCCAGCAGCCGTTCAACGACCTGTTGTTCCAGGCGCAGACCATGCACCGCGCGCATTTCGACGCCAATCGCGTGCAGGTCTCGACCTTGCTGTCGATCAAGACCGGCGCCTGCCCGGAAGATTGCAAATATTGTCCGCAGTCCGGCCACTACAACACCGGGCTGGAAAAACAGAAGCTGATGGAAGTGCAAAAGGTGCTGGAGGAGGCCGCCCGGGCCAAGGCCATCGGCTCCACGCGCTTCTGCATGGGTGCGGCGTGGAAGCACCCTTCGGCCAAGGACATGCCCTACGTGCTGCAGATGGTCAAAGGGGTCAAGGCCATGGGCCTGGAAACCTGCATGACCCTGGGCAAGCTCGACCAGGAGCAGACCGAGGCACTGGCCCATGCCGGCCTGGACTACTACAACCACAACCTCGACACCTCGCCGGAGTTCTACGGCAGCATCATCACCACCCGCACCTACAGCGAGCGCCTGCAAACCCTGGCCTACGTGCGTGATGCGGGGATGAAGATCTGCTCGGGCGGGATCCTCGGCATGGGCGAGACGCTGGACGACCGCGCCGGCCTGCTGATCCAGCTGGCCAACCTGCCGGAGCACCCAGAGTCGGTGCCGATCAACATGCTGGTGAAGGTCGAGGGCACGCCACTGGCCAACGCCGAGGACGTCGATCCGTTCGATTTCATCCGCATGCTCGCGGTGGCGCGCATCCTCATGCCGCAATCGCACGTGCGCCTGTCGGCCGGGCGTGAGGCGATGAACGAGCAGATGCAGGCGCTGGCATTCTTCGCCGGGGCCAACTCGATCTTCTACGGCGAAAAACTGCTGACCACCGCCAACCCGCAAGCCGACAAGGACATGCAGCTGTTCGCCCGCCTGGGCATCCAGCCGGAAGCGCGCGAAGAGCACGCCGACGAAGTGCACCAGGCCGCCATCGAGCAGGCGCTGATCGAGCAGAAGAGCAGCGAGCTGTTCTACGACGCCGCATCCGCCTGAGGTCAGCATGAGCTTCGATCTGAAAGCGCGCCTGGAACAACGGCGCGCGGCGGCCTTGTATCGCCAGCGACCTTTGCTGGAAAGCCCGCAGGGGCCGCAGGCGGTGGTCGATGGCCAGCCATTGCTGGCGTTCTGCAGCAATGATTACCTGGGCCTGGCCAACCACCCGCAAGTGATCGCTGCCTGGCGTGCCGGCGCCGAGCGCTGGGGCGTGGGCGGCGGGGCGTCGCACCTGGTGATCGGCCACAGCGGCCCGCACCATGAACTGGAACTGGCGCTGGCCGAGTTCACCGGGCGCCCGCGGGCGCTGCTGTTCACCACCGGCTACATGGCCAACCTTGGCACCTTGACGGCATTGGTCGGGCAGGGTGACAGCGTCTTGCAGGACCGCCTCAACCACGCCTCATTGCTGGATGCCGGCCTGCTCAGCGGGGCGCGCTTCAATCGTTACCTGCACAATGATGCGGTGAGCCTGGCCAAGCGCCTGGAAAAAACCGTCGGCAATACCTTGGTCGTTACCGACGGTGTGTTCAGCATGGATGGCGACGTTGCCGATCTGCCTGCGCTGGCGGCCGAAGCACGGGCCAAGGGTGCCTGGCTGATGGTCGACGATGCCCATGGCTTCGGCACCCTGGGCAAGCACGGTGGCGGTGTGGCCGAGCATTTCGGCCTGGGCATGGATGATCTGCCGGTGCTGGTCGGGACCCTGGGCAAGGCCTTCGGCACTGCCGGTGCCTTCGTCGCCGGCAGCGAAGACCTGATCGAAAGCCTGATCCAGTTCGCCCGGCCGTACATCTATACCACCAGCCAACCGCCCGCATTGGCCTGCGCCACCCTGCAAAGCCTGCAACTGCTGCGCGACGAGCAGTGGCGTCGCGAGCACCTGGACAACCTGATCCGTCAGTTCCGCCTGGGCGCCGAGCAGATCGGCCTGCAACTGATGGACAGCTTCACGCCGATCCAGCCGATCATGATCGGCGATGCCGCACGCGCTGTGCGGCTGTCGCAGATGCTGCGCGAACGCGGCCTGATGGTGACCGCCATTCGCCCGCCCACCGTGCCGGCCGGCAGCGCCCGCCTGCGGGTCACCCTGACCGCCGCGCACAGCGAAGCGCAGGTGCAGCTATTGTTGAATGCGTTGGCCGAATGTTATCCACAGCTGGAGCCTGCCGATGCGTAATCGACTGATAGTGCTGCCGGGTTGGGGTTTGGGTACTGCTGCACTGGAACCGCTGGCCGCCAGCCTGCGGGCGCAGGACAGCACGCTGCACGTAGAACTGATGGCGCTGCCGAACCTGGCCGAAGGCGATGCCGAGGCCTGGCTGGATTATCTGGACCGCCGCGTGCCAACCGACTGCTGGCTGGGCGGCTGGTCACTGGGCGGTATGCTCGCCGCACAGCTGGCGGCGCGCCGTGGTGATCACTGTTGCGGCCTGATCACCCTGGGCAGCAACGTCAGTTTCGTCGAGCGTGCAGACTGGCCGCACGGCATGGCCAAGGATACCTTCCAGGCCTTCATGGATGGCTGCCGCAGCCACCCGCAGGTCACCCTCAAGCGCTTCAAGTCGCTGTGCAGCCAGGGTGCGCAGGAGTCGCGCAGCCTGATCCGGCAACTGGATGTCGGCATTCCCGTGATCGACCCCGTCTACCTGGCCAAGGGCCTGGAAGTGCTGGGCCAGCTCGACACCCGTGCGGCGCTGCAAGCCTTCGACTGCCCGCAACTTCACCTGTTCGCCGGCAATGACGCCCTGGTGCCGGCCGAAGCGGCCAGCGCCCTGAGTGAGCTGCTGCCGGATGTGGAGGTCGGCCTGGTCGAGGACGCGGCCCATGCCTTCGTCCTTGAGTACCCGCAGGAGCTGGCCGCGACCATCAAGAATTTCCTGCACGAGAGCGGCAATGACTGATCTATCCCTGCCGAACCTGCCTGGTGGCTTGCCCGACAAGCGCCAGGTAGCGGCATCGTTTTCCCGTGCGGCGGCCAGCTATGACAGCGTGGCCGAACTGCAACGCGCCGTCGGCGCCCATCTGCTGACGCAACTGCCCGCCGACCTGCAACCCCCGTGCTGGGTCGACCTGGGCAGCGGCACCGGGCATTTCAGCCGGGCGCTGCAGGCGTGTTATCCACAGGGCCTGGGGGTGGCCGTGGACATTGCCGAAGGCATGTTGCTGCATGCCCGCGAGCTGGGCGGGGCGCGCTACCATGTGGTGGGCGATGCCGAGCGCCTGCCGCTGCGCAGCGCCAGCGCCGGGTTGATCTTCTCCAGCCTGGCGGTGCAATGGTGCGCCGATTTTGCTGCGGTGCTCGGCGAAGCGCGGCGGGTGTTGCAGCCCGGTGGCGTGTTCGCCTTTGCCAGCCTGTGCGTGGGCACCCTGTATGAGCTGCGCGACAGCTGGCAGGAAGTGGACGGGCTGGTGCACGTCAATCGCTTCCGTCAGTTGGACGACTATCAACGGCTGTGCGCCGCCAGCGGTTTGCAGGTGCTCGGCCTGCATACGCAGCCGCATGTGCTGCACTACCCGGATGTGCGCAGCCTGACCCACGAACTCAAGGCTCTCGGCGCGCACAACCTCAACCCTGGCCGACCGACCGGCCTTACCGGGCGCGCGCGCATGCAGGGCCTGTTGCAGGCTTATGAACGCTTCCGCCAGCCTGCGGGACTGCCAGCCACCTATCAGGTAGTCTATGGCGTATTGCACAAGCCGTTAAGCGAAGGAGACTGACATGAATGCGGCCTACTTCATCGCAGGCACGGATACCGATGTTGGCAAGACCACGATTGCCGCAGGCTTGCTGCACGCGGCGCAACTTGCAGGGTTGAGCACGCTGGGTGCAAAGCCGGTGGCTTCTGGCTGTCATGTCACGCCCAAGGGCCTGCGCAACGACGATGCCCTGGCGCTGATGGCGCAAAGCACGATCAAGCTGCCCTACGAGGCCATCAATCCGTTTGCCTTTGAACCGGCCATCGCCCCGCACCTGGCGGCCCGTGAAGCCGGTGTGGTGCTCAGTGTCGGTGGGTTGCTGGCGCCGATGCGCGCGGTGCTGGAGCAAGGCGCAGACTTCACGTTGATCGAAGGTGCCGGTGGTTGGCGTGTGCCGCTGTCGAACGAGGCGAACCTCTCGGACCTGGCGGTTGCCCTGCAATTGCCGGTGATCCTGGTGGTCGGCGTGCGCCTGGGGTGCATCAATCACGCCCTGCTCAGCGCCGAGGCGATTGCCCGCGATGGCCTGTTACTGGCCGGCTGGGTCGCCAATATCGTCGATGCGCGCACCTCGCGCCTGGAAGAAAACCTCGCCACCCTGGCCGAGCGCTTGCCCGCGCCATGCCTTGGCAGAGTGCCGCGCTTGAAGGCAGTGTCTGCCGAAGCCGTCGCCGAGCACTTGCAACTGGACTTGCTGGACTAGGCAAACTCTATTGCAAGGCACAGTGCCATTAGTGTTTTTCACGGGCCTTTTGCGCGAGGGTCTGCTTCAATAGATGTATCTATTGCCACCTTCGCCTTCAGCGTCCTGGAGTTTTGAAATGGAAATCTCGGGCAATTCCGCATTCTATGCCGGCCTGGGCGCCATTCAGGCTGGGCAGAACCGCGTCGATCAAGCGGCCAGTCAAATCGCCAACACCACCGTCGAACGTGCCGCCACCAGCCAGTCCAGCGACTTCCAGGCCGAGCGCCTGCGTTCGGTCGACCGCAGCCAGCAGATGGACATGGCCACCAGCAGTGTGGAACTGGCCCTGGGTAAGCAGCAGGTCGAACTCGGTGTCAAAGTGGCCAAAGCATCGGACGAAATGCTCGGTACCCTGATCGACACCTACGCCTGACCCTGGCCGTCCGGCGCCCTTCGTTACATCTACTAATCTTTTCGCATCAGCGCCTTGGCTTTCACGCCAGGCGCTCGGCTGCGCGTTTGCAGGCGGTAGCCAGGGGGCTTGCAGGGCGTGCGGGATGGCCGAACTGCCCTGGGGCGGGTGCTTGACAAGTTTTCGGCGTAAACGTATGTTTCAAACAACTGTTTGACCGAAAGCCGCCAAGAGCTGGTCGGTGTGACGCGGTCTCCCTATTACCAGGATTCATCAGCAGAGGTTCATCGCTATGCCTGAATACAAAGCCCCCTTGCGTGATATTCGCTTCGTTCGTGACGAGCTGCTCGGCTATGAAGCGCATTATCAGAGCCTGCCGGCTTGCCAGGACGCCACGCCCGACATGGTCGATGCCATCCTCGAGGAAGGCGCCAAGTTTTGTGAACAGGTACTGGCCCCGCTGAACCGTGTGGGTGACCTGGAAGGCTGCACCTGGAGCGAGTCGGGCGTGAAAACCCCAACCGGCTTCAAGGAAGCCTACAAGCAGTTCGTCGAAGGCGGCTGGCCGAGCCTGGCGCATGACGTCGAGCACGGCGGCCAAGGCCTGCCGGAGTCGCTGGGCCTGGCGGTCAGCGAAATGGTCGGTGAGTCGAACTGGTCGTGGGGCATGTACCCAGGCCTGTCCCATGGTGCGATGAACACCATCTCCGAGCACGGCACCGCCGAGCAGCAAGAGACCTACCTGACCAAGCTGGTGTCCGGCGAGTGGACCGGCACCATGTGCCTGACCGAGCCGCACTGCGGCACTGACCTGGGCATGCTGCGCACCAAGGCCGAGCCTCAGGCTGATGGCTCCTACAAAGTTTCCGGCACCAAGATCTTCATCTCGGCCGGTGAACACGACATGGCCGACAACATCATCCATATCGTGCTGGCCCGCCTGCCGGATGCACCGGCTGGCACCAAAGGCATTTCGCTGTTCATCGTGCCGAAGTTCATGCCGAACACCGACGGTACCGCGGGCGAGCGCAACGCGGTGAGCTGTGGCTCCCTCGAGCACAAGATGGGCATCCACGGCAACGCCACCTGCGTGATGAACTTCGACGCAGCCACCGGCTACCTGATCGGCCCGGCCAACAAAGGCCTGAACTGCATGTTCACCTTCATGAACACCGCTCGCCTGGGTACCGCGCTGCAAGGCCTGGCCCACGCTGAAGTGGCGTTCCAGGGTGGCCTGAAATACGCTCGCGACCGCCTGCAAATGCGTTCGCTGACCGGCCCGAAAGCGCCGGAAAAAGCCGCTGACCCGATCATCGTCCACCCGGACGTGCGTCGCATGCTGCTGACCATGAAGGCCTTCGCTGAAGGCAACCGTGCGATGGTGTACTTCACTGCCAAGCAGGTCGACATCGTCAAGTACAGCCAGGACGAAGAAGAGAAGAAGAAGGCCGATGCACTGCTGGCCTTCATGACCCCGATTGCCAAGGCGTTCATGACCGAAGTCGGCTTCGAGTCGGCTAACCACGGCGTGCAGATCTATGGCGGCCACGGCTTCATCGCCGAGTGGGGCATGGAGCAGAACGTTCGCGACAGCCGCATCTCGATGCTGTACGAAGGCACCACCGGTATCCAGGCGCTGGACCTGCTCGGCCGTAAAGTCCTGATGACCCAGGGCGAGGCGCTGAAGGGCTTCACCAAGATCGTCCACAAGTTCTGCCAGAACCAGGAAGGCAATGCCGCCGTCAAAGAGTTCGTCGAGCCTCTGGCTGCGCTGAACAAGGAATGGGGCGAGCTGACCATGAAAGTGGGCATGGCCGCGATGAAGGACCGCGAAGAAGTCGGTGCTGCTTCGGTGGACTACCTGATGTACTCCGGTTACGCCTGCCTGGCCTACTTCTGGGCTGACATGGCGCGCCTGGCAGCCGAGAAACTGGCGGCTGGCACCACCGAAGAGGCGTTCTACACCGCCAAGCTGCAGACTGCACGCTTCTACTTCCAGCGCATCCTGCCGCGTACCCGTACGCACGTAGTGACCATGCTGTCGGGTGCCAACAACCTGATGGACATGAAGGAAGAGGATTTCGGCCTGTCGTACTGATCGATAGCCTGATCCCGAAACGCCTGCCCTAACCGGCAGGCGTTTTTTTTTGTCCCAGTAGCAAGGTTCAGGATCGCCATTGGTCCTGTGGGAGCCGGCCTTGCCGGCGATTGGCTGCGTAGCGGCCATGAATCATGGTTGTCTGGCCGGGCCTCTTCGCCGGCAAGGCCGGCTCCCACAGTGGATCGCTGCAACACCGCTGTTCTTACAGCAGGTCGTGCACATCAGTGGTCCTCAGAGGCTCACGCAATACCACTCGCGCCATCCCGTGCAGCATCAGCATCAAGCCTGCGGCATATCTGCCGTTAAAGGGGGGGCCGGCGCATTCATCTATTCATGTGCGTTGCCGATACATTAGAGGCACAATGCCATTATTGATCTGCCGGGTTGGAGATTACCCTTGTTTCGTTTATCCGCTGTACGCCTGAGCCATTTCCTGCCGTCGGTATTTTTACTGCTGTCGGGGCTCGCGGCTGCTTATGTAAGAGACCTCAGTGTCTTCTTCACGTCGCTGTTCAATGTCTTGCCTACCTTGGTCCTGTTGCTCGGCGGTGCCTACTGCGCGGTGTACCGCCGCCAGCGTGAACTGTTCCTGATGGTCACGGTGTATATCGCCTACTACCTGCTGGATATGCAGACCGACTTCTACCGTGACAACGGGCGGGTGCGCGAAGATGCCGCCGTGGTGTTCCACCTGGTCTGCCTGCTGCTGCCGATGCTGTTCGGCCTGTTTGGCGCCTGGCAGGAACGTACCCACCTGTTCCAGGACATGGTCGCGCGCTTTGCCGTGCTGCTGGCCGTCGGCAGTGTGGCGCTTGGGCTGGAGCAGAGCTTCCCGCATGCGCTGCTGGGTTGGCTCGCGGAAATCCGCTGGCCGTCGCTGCACGGGCAATGGATGAGCCTGATCCAGCTGGCCTACCCGATGTTCGCCGCCGCCTTCATCCTGGTCGTGGTGCAGTACCTGCGTCAGCCACGGCCGCTGCATGCGGCGCAGATCATTGGCTTGATCGGCCTGTTCTGGATGCTGCCGCAAACCTTCATCCTGCCCTTCACCCTGAACATCATGTGCAGCCAGGTGATGCTGATGATTGCCGCGGCGGTGTCCCATGAGGCTTACCAGATGGCCTTCCGCGATGAGCTGACCGGCTTGCCCGGGCGGCGGGCGTTGAACGAACGCATGCAGCGCCTGGGGCGCGGCTATGTGCTGGCGATGACCGACGTCGACCACTTCAAGAAATTCAACGACACCCACGGCCATGACGTGGGTGACCAGGTGCTGCGCCTGGTCGCCAGCAAGCTGTCCAAGGTGACGGGTGGCGGGCGTGCCTACCGCTATGGTGGTGAAGAATTCGCCCTGGTGTTCGCCGGCAAGACCCTTGAGGAATGCATGCCGCACCTGGAAGCCGTGCGCGAGATGATCGCCAACTACAACATCCAGCTGCGCAACCAGGAAAGCCGTCCGCAGGATGACAGCCAGGGTCGCCAGCGCCGGGGTGTCGTCGCGGCAACCAGCGTGTCGGTGACCATCAGCATCGGCGCCGCCGAGCGACTGGTGGAGCACCGCTCACCCGACGAAGTGCTCAAGTCTGCTGACGAGGCGCTCTACAGCGCCAAGGGCGCTGGGCGCAACTGTGTCATGGCGCACGGGCATCAGGCACGGCGCGGGGCCGTTCGTACGGCGTGACCGGATTGAACTATATAGTCGCCAGATGACCCTATGTCTCGCAAAAGTTGTTCGGGTACACTGTTTCCCTACTGTGTATCGGTCCTGCGGGGCCGCCCCCGACTCAAGGTGTGAGAGGTTGCCATGGCTGATTACAAAGCGCCCCTGCGCGATATGCGCTTCGTCCTCAACGAAGTCTTCGAGGTCAACAAGCTCTGGGCCCAGTTGCCCGGCCTGGCCGACGCGGTCGATGAAGAGACGGCCCTGGCAGTGCTGGAAGAGGCCGGCAAGGTCACCAGCAAGACCATCGCGCCGCTGAGCCGCGCAGCTGACGAAGAGGGCTGCCACTGGGACAATGGCGCGGTGCGCACCCCGGCAGGCTTCATCGATGCCTACCGCACCTATGCCGAAGGCGGCTGGGTGGGTGTCGGCGGCGACCCGGCCTATGGCGGCATGGGCATGCCCAAGGTGATCTCGGCCCAGGTCGAAGAGATGGTCAACTCCTCCAGCCTGGCCTTCGGCCTGTACCCGATGTTGACCGCCGGGGCCTGCCTGTCGATCAACGCGCACGCCAGTGAAGAACTCAAGGAAAAATACCTGCCGAACATGTACGCCGGCGTCTGGGCGGGCTCCATGTGCCTGACCGAGCCGCACGCCGGCACGGACCTGGGCATTATCCGCACCAAGGCAGAGCCTCAGGCGGACGGCAGCTACAAGGTCAGCGGTACCAAGATCTTCATCACTGGCGGCGAGCACGACCTCACCGAGAACATCATTCACCTGGTGCTGGCCAAGCTGCCGGATGCGCCGGCAGGGCCCAAAGGCATTTCGCTGTTCCTGGTGCCGAAGTTCATGGTCAATGCCGATGGCAGCCTGGGTGCACGCAACCCGGCGACCTGCGGTTCGATCGAACACAAGATGGGTATCCAGGCGTCGGCTACCTGTGTGATGAACTTCGACGAAGCTGTCGGCTACATCGTCGGCGAGCCGAACAAAGGCCTGGCGGCGATGTTCACCATGATGAACTACGAGCGTCTGGGCGTCGGTATCCAGGGCCTGGCTTCGGCCGAGCGCTCCTACCAGAACGCCGTCGAATACGCCCGTGACCGCCTGCAAAGCCGTTCCCCGACCGGCCCGGTGGCCAAGGAAAAGGTGGCCGACCCGATCATTGTCCACCCGGACGTGCGGCGCATGCTGCTGACCATGAAGGCGTTGAACGAAGGCGGTCGCGCGTTCTCCACCTACGTCGCCATGCAACTGGACACCGCCAAGTACAGTGAAGAGGCCACCACGCGCAAGTGTGCTGAAGACCTGGTCGCCTTGCTGACCCCGGTCGCCAAGGCCTTCCTCACCGACCTCGGCCTGGAAACCACGGTCCACGGCCAGCAGATTTTCGGCGGCCACGGCTATATCCGCGAGTGGGGCCAGGAGCAGCTGGTACGCGATGTGCGCATCACCCAGATCTACGAAGGCACCAACGGCATCCAGGCACTCGACCTGATGGGCCGCAAGGTGGTCGGTAGCGGCGGGGCGTTGTACACGTTGTTCGCCGACGAGATCCGCCACTTCACCGCTAGCGCTGGCGAGGAGCTGGGCGAGTTCGTCAAGCCGCTGAATGCAGCGCTGGATTCCCTCGATGAGCTGACCGCCTGGGTCCTGGACCGTGCCAAGTCCAACCCCAACGAAATCGGCGCCGCCTCGGTCGAATACCTGCAAGCCTTTGGCTATACCGCCTATGCTTACATGTGGGCCCTGATGGCCCGCACGGCGTTGGCCAAGCAGGGTGAAGAAGACTTCTACGCCAGCAAGCTGGGCACTGCACGCTTCTACTTCGCCCGCCTGCTGCCGCGTATTCACTCGCTCAGCGCTTCGGTGAAGGCCGGTAGCGAGTCGCTGTACCTGCTGGATGCCGAGCAGTTTTAACGATAAACACGCCATGTAAGCAAATGCTTACATGGCGTGGTGACTTTTCGCCTCTATCGCACGATTGGATCCACGGGTAATCTTTCTCACATGGACGTAGCGCAGGAAGCGCCTAGGACATAAAGGACACGAAAGGATCCCACCATGGATGGCGGGGTGAAAAGGAAGTCAGGGAAACAGTCTGCAAAACCCCGCTTCGGCGGGGTTTTCTTTTGCCTGCGTTTTTTACCCGAGCACATCCAGCGGCGACACGCCGATCTGGCGCGGGTCGATCTCTTCTTCCAGCAACGTGCGCAGCAGCTCCACCGAGGCTTGCTGGCGTTGCGCATCGCGGAACACCAAACCGACTTTCAGCGGCACCCTTGGCTCGCTCAGTGGCTTCCACAGCAGCGCCGGGTCTTGCGCGGCTTCCTGCGCGCGGCCGGGTAGCACGGTGGCCAGCGAGGTGTGCGCGAGGCTGTCGAGAATCCCGCCCATGTTGTTCATCTCGGCCTGAACCTGCGGGCGGCGTCCAAGGTTGGCCAGTTGGGTCTGCCAGATCTGTCTGACCTGGAACTCCTCGCCCAGCAACAGCATGGGCAGTTCAGCCGCCTGTTTGAGCGAGACCTTCTTGAACTCACGCAATGGGTGGGTGTTGGGGATCACCAGTTGCAGTTCGTCCTCATACAGCAGCAAGCCATGCAGCCCCGGCTGGCGCGGTGGCAGGTAGCTGATGCCGATATCCAGCGTGCCGTTGAGCAGGCGCCGTTCGATCTCCAGCCCCGACAGTTCATAGATCTGCACCACAAGGTGCGGCTGCGCCTTGCGCACCCGGTCGAGCAGCTGCGGCACCAGGCTCGGGCGCACGGTTTGCAGCACGCCGATGGCCAGGGTTCGCAGCGCCTGCCCCTTGAAGTTGCGCAGTGCCTCGCGGGCGCGCTGCAAGCCGTCCAGCAGGGGCAGGGCATGGTTGTACAGGGTGTGTGCAGCGAGGGTCGGCAGCAGGCGCTTGTTGCCGCGCTCGAACAGGCTGACATCGAGGCTGTGCTCAAGTTGGCGGATCTGTTGCGACAGCGCCGGTTGCGACAATGACAGGCGCTCGGCAGCGCGGCCGACATGACCTTCTTCGTACACCGCGACGAAATAACGCAGTTGGCGGAAATCCATAAGTAATACTTATCAAAAAAGCTCGAAAAACGAAATGGTCGTAGACCCCTGACGCGCCTAGTCTATCCCGTATTCACAAGGCTTACAGAGCCGTCAGGCGAGATGAACAGCGTGTATCCGGACAGGATTTACATAGGCAAGGCAAAAAAACGCGGTGCTGCGGTGCAGGGGTGGGGCGCATGAACCTGTTCAACCTGCGGCGTCAGGCCGCCCGTGCAGCCGAACAGGTGCCTGCGCCTGTGGCCATGGCCGAAGCCGAGCAGTTGTCCCGTGATCGCCTGATGCCTGCCACCGAACGCGCTGCGCAGATCTTCGTGCGCGGCCAGGGCTCCTGGCTGTGGGACAGCGAAGGCCGGGCTTATCTGGATTTCACCCAGGGCTGTGCAGTCAACAGCCTGGGGCACAGCCCCAAGGCACTGGTGCAGGCGCTCAACGCGCAGACCCAGGCGCTGATCAACCCGGGGGCCGGGTTCCATAGCCGTGGCCTGCTGAAGTTGGTCAACCAGCTGTGCCAGCACACTGGCAGCGACCAGGCCTACCTGCTCAACAGCGGCGCCGAAGCCTGTGAAGGGGCGATCAAGCTGGCGCGCAAATGGGGCCAACTGCACCGCAACGGCGCCTATCACATCATCACCGCCAGCCAGAGTTGCCATGGCCGCACGCTGGGTGCGCTGTCGGCTTCCGACCCGTCGCCGTGCAACCGCTGCGAACCGGGCCTGCCAGGCTTCAGCAAGGTGCCCTTCAACGACCTGGCGGCGCTGCATGCGGCGGTTGACTCAAGCACGGTGGCAATCATGCTTGAGCCGATCCAGGGTGAAGCCGGCGTTATCCCGGCCACCCAGCATTACCTCAAGGGGGTCGAGCGGCTGTGCCGTGAGCTGGGCATCCTGCTGATCCTCGATGAAGTGCAGACGGGCATCGGGCGCTGTGGCGCCTTGCTGGCGGAAACGACTTACGGCGTGCGTGCCGACATCATCACCCTGGGCAAGGGACTGGGCGGTGGTGTGCCGCTGGCAGCCTTGCTGGCCCGCGGCAGCGCCTGCTGCGCCGAGGTCGGCGAGCTGGAAGGCAGCCACCATGGCAATGCGCTGATGAGCGCGGCGGGCCTTGCCGTGCTGGCGACTGTGCTTGAACCGGGCTTCTTCGAGCAGGTGCAGGCTTCCGGCCGCCATCTGCGCGATGGGCTCAGCCGACTCGCCGGGCGCTATGGCCAGGGTGAAGTGCGAGGGCAGGGCTTGCTCTGGGCGCTGGAGCTGAGCGACGAGCTGGCCCCTGACGTGGTCAAGGCGGCGTTGCAGGAAGGGCTGCTGCTCAATGCCGCGCAGCCGAACGTGCTGCGCTTCTCGCCGGCGTTGACGGTGAGCCACGGCAATATCGATGAAATGCTTTTGCGCCTGGCGCGGGCTTTTGCCCGGGTGCATACCGCGCAGTTGAGCCTGCGTTAACCGAATTCAAACGAACCGTCTCGCGTTCCTGCGCATCGCCTCGGGCCTGATCTTTTCGGCTTGGGGCGTTTTTTTGCCTGTGATTTGCGCGGGAACGAATGGCCTGGGCGGTGAGTCTGTTGTCAGGAGACTACCAAGGAGCTGCTCATGGACCTGATCCGCATCATCATCGCGATTCTTCTGCCGCCGCTGGGCGTGTTCCTGCAGGTGGGTTTTGGCGGCGCCTTCTGGCTGAACATCTTGCTGACCCTGCTGGGGTACATTCCGGGGATCGTGCACGCGGTGTACATCATCGCCAAGCGCTGAACCTGAGGTATGAGATGAGTAGCTGGCCGCCACCGGTTTCTGTTGATTCTGACTGGCAGTGCGGGCCTCATCGCTGGCAAGGCCAGCTCCCACAGTGTCAGCGGGGAGCCGGTAAACGTAGCCGCTGCCGTGAGGCTGCGCTCGCCTGCATAGCAGGTGCCGCTTTTGGGAGCCCTCACGGGCTCCAGCGCAGCCTGTCGGCAGCGGCTACAAGACACAGGTGCAAGACAGTTGCTCCCACAGGGGTAGGCGGTCAGCACTTGCCCAATATTTCACAGTAGAACTTCCACTCCTCCTCCAGCGCATGCGCCAGGTTCGCCGCCGTGCGAAAACCATGGCGTTCGTTGGCGTAAAAGTGCCCCTGCGCGGCAATCCCGTTGGCCAGCAACGCCTCCAGCATCGTGCGGGTCTGCGCCGGTACTACCACGGCGTCCAGCTCACCCTGGAAGAAAATCACCGGCACCTTGATCTGCCCGGCATACAGCAACGGCGTGCGCGCGCGATAGCGCTCGATATCGACCTGCGGGTCGCCGATCAGCCAGTCCAGGTAATCGCCTTCGAATTTGTGCGTATCGCGGGTCAATGCAAGCGGGTCGCTGACCCCGTACAGGCTCGCCCCGCCCCGGAACACATCACGGAACGCCAAGGCGCACAGGGTGGTATAGCCACCGGCACTGCCACCGCGAATGAACGCCTGCTGCGGGTTGATCAACCCTTCACCCGCCAGGTAACTCACCGCTGCGCAGGCATCCTCCACATCCACTTCACCCCAGCGCAAATGCAAGGCCTGACGATAGGCCCGGCCATAGCTGGTGCTGCCGCGATAGTTCAGGTCGGCCACGGCAAAGCCGCGCTGGGTCCAGTACTGGATACGCGTGTCGAGCACCGGATGGCAGGCCGAAGTCGGGCCACCGTGGACGAACACTACCAAAGGCGGTGTAGATGAGCCGTCCATCGCCGGGTAGAAGAACCCGTGGGCAACGCCATCGCCGCTGCGATAGCTGATACTGCGCGGCTGGCTGATCTGTTCGCTGGGCAACGGCAGTACCCCGCCGGCCAGCACCTGAACGGCATGGCTGCTGCGATCAATGGCAATCACCGCCGCCGGGCTGCTGGCCGAGGCGGCGATGGCGTAGATGAACTGGCCATCCTGATCCAGGCTGCGAAAGCGCGTGTAGGCGCCACTGAACTCGTCGAGCGAGCCGTCCGCGCGCTGCACTCCCAGGCGGCTGAAGCCACCTTCGAACCAACTGGCCAGGTAGCTGTTCTCACCCAGCGCAAGCCAGCTGCTGGCGCCCAGTTGCCACGGTGCACTGGCATGGTCGGCCGCCAGTGCCGGCAAGGCCGCCCAGCCCTCGGGCGTTTCGCCCCACGGCTGCCAGAAGCCGTTGCGATCAGACAGGCAGTACAACCGGCCTTGCGCATCGAAGCACGGTTGCTGCAAGGATTCGGCCTCGCCGGCCACGCAATCTGCGGTTTGCCACTGGCCATCGACGCCGCGCGCACTGCACATCAGGCGGGTGATGGTCCACGGCTGCTCGGGGCGGCTCCATTCGATCCACGCCAGGCGCTGGCCATCGCCGCTCAGGGTGGGCGCGGCGTAGAAGTCCGCACCTTCGGCCAGCACCCGACGCTCGCCGTTTCGCAGTGCCACCAGGCGGTGTTCGACCTGCCCTGGCGCGTGGGTCTCTTCAACGGCCAATACCTGGCCATCGGCCCAACGCAGATCGCCATGGTGGCGCTCGCCGTGGGTCAGCGGCTGCGGCTGGCCGCCGAGCAGGTCCTGGTGGTACAGCTGCTGATCGGCTTCGTTGACGAACACCAGGCCGTCGTCGCTCAGGCAGAAGCCGCCACCGCCGTATTCATAGACCCGGCTGCGCACGCTGAAACCATCCGGCGTCAGGCAATGGGCCTGGCCATCGCGCCAGTGCCAGATCCGGCAGGCACCGTCCTGGGGCCTGAACTCGTTCCAGAACAAGCCCAGGGGGCCGACTTTCAGTTCGGCGTAGTCGGTGCCGGCGGCAACCGCCTGTTCTGCGCTGAAACGCTCAGCTACGGGCGATGAGGCGGGAGTTTCGATCATTGCGGAAAGTCATCTCGGTGAGGGGCTGGCTGGCGGTTTCGGCCTCCTCGCGTGCTGCAAGGATGACCCGGTGATCCGCCGACTTGGCGCAGACCGGGTCCGCATTGCTGGCGTCGCCGGTAAGCATGTAGGCCTGGCAGCGGCAGCCACCGAAGTCCTTTTCTTTTTCGTCGCAGGAGCGGCAAGGCTCCGGCATCCAAGCATAGCCACGAAATCGGTTGAAGCCGAACGAGTTGTACCAGATGTGCTGCAGGCTGTGCTCGCGCACATTGGGAAACTGCACCGGCAGTTGCCGTGCGCCGTGGCATGGCAGGGCGGTGCCGTCCGGGGTGATGGTCAGGAATACGCTGCCCCAACCGTTCATGCAGGCTTTCGGGCGCTCCTCGTAATAGTCCGGGGTGACGAAGATCAGCTTGCACGGGTTGCCAGCCGCCTGGAGCTTGTCGCGGTATTCGTTGGTGATCCGCTCGGCGCGTTCCAGCTGCGCGCGGGTCGGCAGTAGGCCGGCCCGGTTCAAATGCGCCCAGCCGTAGAACTGGCAGGTGGCGAGTTCGACGAAGTCCGCTTCCAGGGCGATGCACAGCTCGATGATGCGATCGATCTTGTCGATGTTGTGCCGGTGGGTCACGAAGTTCAGCACCATCGGATAGCCGTGGGCTTTCACCGCACGGGCCATCGCAAGCTTCTGCGCGAAGGCCTTCTTCGAGCCGGCCAGCAGGTTGTTCACCTGCTCGTCGCTGGCCTGGAAGCTAATCTGGATATGGTCCAGGCCGGCTTGCTTAAAGTCGGCGATCTTCTGTTCGGTCAGGCCGATGCCGGAGGTGATCAGGTTGGTGTAGTAGCCCAGGCGACGGCCCTCGCCGATCAGCTCGGCAAGGTCCTGGCGCACCAGCGGCTCGCCACCGGAGAAACCCAGCTGCGCCGCGCCCATTTCGCGAGCTTCGGCCATTACCTTGAACCACTGCGCGGTACTCAACTCCTGGCCCTGCGCGGCAAAGTCCAGCGGGTTGGAGCAGTACGGGCATTGCAGCGGGCAGCGGTAGGTCAGCTCGGCGAGCAGCCACAGCGGCAATCCGACCTCCGGCGTGGCCGGGACGTCAGGCGAGTTCGATCCAGTGTTCAGCACGGGCGACCTCCATGAACTGCTCGATGTCCTCGGGCAACTCGGGTACTCCGGGGAATTGTTCGTCCAGCGCGGCAATGATGGCGGCGACATCGCGCTCGCCGTCGATCAGCCCGCCGATCAAGGCTGCGCTCTCGTTGAGCTTGATCATGCCCTCGGGGTAGAGCAGCACATGGGCCTTTTGCGCCGGCTCGTACTGGAAGCGATAGCCGGGACGCCAGCGTGGCGTCAGGTGGCGGTCGAAGCTCATAGGGCGATCCCCTTGTGCCATACCCGCTCGCGCGTGACGCTGTGGTAGGGCGGGCGATTGAGTTCATAGGCCATGCTCATGGCGTCGAGCATGCTCCACAGGATGTCCAGCTTGAACTGCAGGATCTCCAGCATGCGCTGCTGGCCTTCCACGCTGGTGTAGTGCTGCAGGGTGATGCTCAGGCCGTGCTCCACATCGCGCCGGGCCTGGCCCAGGCGGGTGCGAAAGTACGCGTAGCCGGTCGGGTCGATCCACGGGTAATGCTGCGGCCAGCTGTCCAGGCGGGACTGGTGGATCTGCGGGGCGAACAGTTCGGTCAGCGAGCTGCTGGCCGCTTCCTGCCAGCTGGCGCGCCGGGCGAAATTGACATAGGCATCCACGGCGAAGCGCACGCCGGGGAGCACCAGTTCCTGGGAGCGCAGTTGGTCCGGGTCCAGCCCCACCGCTTGCCCCAGGCGCAGCCAGGCTTCGATTCCGCCGTCTTCACCGGGCGCGCCGTCGTGGTCGAGCAGGCGCTGAATCCATTCGCGGCGTACTTCGCGGTCCGGGCAGTTGGCCAGGATCGCGGCATCCTTCATGGGGATGTTCACCTGGTAGTAGAAACGGTTGGCTACCCAACCCTGGATCTGCTCGCGGGTCGCGCGGCCCTCATACATCGCCACATGGTAGGGGTGATGGATGTGGTAGTAGGCGCCCTTGGCGCGCAGGGCCTGCTCGAAGGCGGCCGGTGACAACGGGGTAGCGTCGTTCATGTCGGCTCCTGCAATTCGATGCTCATGCCGTCGAAGGCCACTTCAATGCCCCGGCGTTCCAGTTCGGCACGTTCGGCCGAGTCCTCATCGAGAATCGGGTTGGTGTTGTTGATGTGGATAAGTACCTTGCGTTGCCTGGGGAAGGCTTCGAGCACTTGCAGCATGCCTCCCGGGCCGTTCTGCGCCAGATGGCCCATCTCGCGGCCGGTGCGGCTGCCGACACCCCGACGCTGCATTTCGTCGTCGTCCCACAGCGTACCGTCGAGCAGCAGGCAATCGGCGCTGTGCATCTGTTGCAGCAGCGGGGCATCGACCTGCCCCAGCCCGGGGGCATAGAACAACCTGGCGCCGCTGCGCAGGTCTTCGACGATCAGCCCCAGGTTGTCGCCGGGGTGCGGGTCGAAGCGGTGCGGCGAATAGGGCGGCGCGGCGCTGCGCAGGGGCAAGGGGGTGAAACGCAGGCTGGGGCAGGCGTCGATGACGAAGCTGCCTTCCAGCGCGATGCGCTTCCACTCCAGCCCGCCATTCCAGTGGCTGAGCATGTTGAACAGCGGAAAGCCGCTGCTCAGGTCCTGGTGGACCATGTCGGTGCACCACACCTGATGCGGGCAGCCTTCGCGCAGGCTGAGCAGGCCGGTGGTGTGGTCGATCTGGCTGTCGAGCAGGATGATCGCGTTGATCCCGCTGTCGCGCAGGGCACGGCCCGGCTGCATCGGGGCGAAGCCTTGCAGCTGGGCGCGGATATCGGGTGAGGCATTGCACAGCACCCAGTGGATGCCGTCGTCGGACAGGGCAATCGACGACTGGGTTCGCGCGCTGGCGCGCAGCGTGCCGTCGCGGTAGCCCTTGCAGTTGCCGCAGTTGCAGTTCCACTGCGGGAAGCCGCCCCCGGCGGCCGAACCTAGAACCTGGATGTACATGGCTGCTCCTGCGTCAATTCAACGCCCATACGCCAGTCAGTGTATGCAGGAATGTCGCGCATGGGATTACTCCTTCCGGACAGGTCCAGGGGTGGGTAACTACTCTTTTAGTCCACCCTCGCGCTGCGCGGTTCCAGTGGCCAGCCCGAGTCAGGGGCAGGGCTGTTGGCGAGGCACAAAACGCCTAACTCGCTGCTGCACAGGTGTTGGAGGGCGCGTTCGAGTTGTGCCTCGGTGACATTGAGCATCGCAGCTTTCATGGCCTCAAGCGTCGCCTCGGGACGACCGGCGAGCTGTGCCTGCCAGGCCCATTCGGCCACGTCGGTATTGCTCATCAGGGTTTCGTCGAACTGGCTGGCCAACGCCAGGCGGGCTGCCTCATCGAGTGTGCAACCTGCCGCAAACGCCGTCAGGAACTGCACGATGTGATCGATGATTTCAGCCTGGCTGGCGCCGGGCGATTGCACGCCCAATACCAGGCCGGTGCAGCCCTGTACCTGGCGCACGGCACTGAACACGGCGTAGCCCAGTTGCAGTTCAACCCGCAGGCGTTGATAGAACGGGCCTTGCAGCAGCTGCGCCAGCAGGCGCCAGGCTGCCTCACTGTGTGCCGGGATCGAATAGAACAACAGCACGGCGCTTTCGCTATCGGCCGGCGCGGCCTGCTCCCAACGCAATGTGTTGTCCAGTTGGGTGGGTGGATGCATGCCGGGCGTACCCGGTATCTGCGCGAGCACGGCGTTCAGGTTGTGCTGGTCTGCGCTGGCGAAGCCGCTCGCCATGCCCTGCCAGGTGGCGTGCTGCCACAGCGCGCGGAGGTCGTCCGGGGTGAGGATGCACGACGGCAGTGGTCCGTCATGGCGCCCGGCAATCACCTGCGGCAATTGTTGCAGCAGGGCCCGGATGGGAATGAGTGGTTCTGCTGTGTCGGCCCCCGCCTGCCAACTGGACGGCGCAGGTGCTTGAAGGTGAGTCAGCGCCTCTTCGACCACCGCCACGACAGCGGCGGGGTTGCCGGCACAGCGCATCTGCCAGAAGCCTTGGCATGCGCTGAATTCCAGCGTCACGGCGGCGCGGCTGGCACGCTCTGCCAGGGGGCGCAACGCGCGCTCAAGTACCTTCCACAGGCGATCACGCAGGCAGGACGAGCTGTGCCAGCGCAGATACAGCACACCGTGTGAGCGTTTGCTGGGTAGCGCCGTGCTGAGCGTCAGGCCTGCTGGCAGAGGGCAGTGGGTTGCTGGCCGGCTTGCGACACCGAGCAGCGGTTCCGGGTCGGGCAGCTTCCAGGCGTTGGCGTGCTGCCGACCGCCGCCGAGGCTGCTGTCGAGCAGGCAGGCAAAGGCGTTCAGGGCGTTCGTGTCCAAGGCCTGGAACGGTTGCCCGCTACTGTCCTGGCGGGCGAGTTCCAGTGCACTGGCGGCCTGTTCCCGGCACTGTTGAATCGCGGCATATTCCTGGTTCAAACCCTGCAGGTCGGCCTTGCTCAAGAACCGCAGCCAGTCCCGCAGCAAGCGATTGACCTCGTCCGCCAGGGCCGTTGCACTCAGCCCGAAATGCACTTGCAGCAGCGCTTGCCCGGCGTGCTGATACAACGGCGTGAAATGGAAGTCGTCCAGCCAGCCGCGTTGGCGCAGTTTGGCCAACAGGCCTCCTGGCCGCGTGTCGGCCATCCAGGTGCCGAGAAAGGCGATGGCCGCCTCATAGCCTTCTGGCAGATGCTCGCAGGCGAACAACACATCCAGCTGTCGCGTGGATTGGGCCGGCGCTTGTGCGGTCAGTTTCGGTGGTCGCGCGGGGATGATCTTCTCGCCGCCGGGAAGCATCGCGCCGAACTGTTGGGCCAAGGCTTCCAGGGCTGCCAGCGACTGCGGCCCGACCAGGCTCAGGGTCATCTGCCCACCCTGGTAGAACTGCTGATGGAAGCGGCGCAGCGCCTGCTGAAAAGCTGCACTGTGCACCGGCAGGCTGAAGCGGTTGCCGGCATGGAACGCGCTCAGCGGGTGACCATCTTGGGCACTTTGCAGCAGTGTGTGCAGGCGCTGTGCCTGGCGGTTGCGTGACCAGGCGATGAACTCGGCATGCAGCACTTCGCGCTCGCGCAACTGGCGCTCGTGGTCGAAGCGTGGGTGCGCGAGCATGTCACACAGCCGCTCCAGAGCACCGGCAAATGCCGGCGTTGGGACCTCGCAGAAAAAGTCGGTGGTGCGCTCACGAGTACTGGCGTTGACCTGTCCCCCTTGGCGCTGCACATGGCGCATCAGGCCATCGTCGAGGGGGAAGGCGTCGGTGCCGAGAAACAGCAGGTGTTCAAGAAAGTGTGCCAGCCCCGGCCAGGCGCGAGGTGCGTCATGGCTACCGGCGTGCACGCGCAACGCCGCTGCGCTGCGCTTGAGGTGTGCAGCGTGACGCAGGGTGACCTGCAGGCCGTTGGCCAGGGTGAGGTGCTGAACAGCGGTGGGCATGACGGCTCCAGCGAGGCTCGAACCGTCATGCTAGCGGAAAAATCAGGCGCTGCGCGGTGGCTGATAGAGCTCCGGGCGCAGGTCGTGCAGGTACGGCGTGCTGGCGCGGCCTTCATGCACACGTTGCAGGTCGAGGTCGGCGACCAGCAGCGCCGTGTCACGCCCGGCCATGGCCAGGATGCTGCCATCCGGGCCGATGATGCTGCTTTGACCGCAGTAATGGATCTCGTCCTCGGCGCCGCAATAGTTGGCGTAGACGAGGTAGCACTGGTTTTCGTTGGCCCGGGCGCGCACGGTGACCTGGCAGATGAAATCGTAGGGCACCATGTTTGCCGTGGGCACCAGGATCAGCTCGGCGCCAGCCAGGGCCAGGCGCCGGGCGTTCTCCGGGAACTCGATGTCGTAGCAGATCAACATGCCCACCCGCCAGCCGTTGAGCTCGACCACCGGGTAATGATCCGGGCCGGGGCTGAACATCGCGCGGTCGAGGCCGCCGAACAGGTGGGTCTTGCGGTAGTTGCCCAGGCTGCTGCCATGCGCATCGATCAACTGCACGCTGTTGTAGACCTGGCCGTCCTCGCTCAGCTCCGGGTAGCCATAGACGATGGCGATGCGGTTGCTCTGGGCGATTTCCACCACGGCCAGCGCCGAGGGGCCGTCGTCGGCTTCGGCAAGACGTGCTACGGCTTCGCTGCCGATGTTGTAGCCGGTCAGGAACATCTCCGGGCACACCAGCAACTCGGCGCCACGGGCGGTGGCCACTTGCGCCTGCTGGTGCAGGCGTTCGAGGTTGCCGGGCACATCCAGTGGCAGCGGTGCGCCCTGGAACAGAGCAATGCGCATGCGGTTTCTCCTGTCAGTCGGCCAGGGCGATCGGGCCGATCTCGTTGAATACATCGCCCGGGCCCGGGTTGCTCGGGTGGGTGCTGCCGCCGAAGTGGTTCATGATGCCCCACACCGCGTTGAGCGAGGTCTGCACGGCGCCCTCGACCCAGGCTGGGGTCCAGGATACATCGTCGCCGGCAATGAAGATGCCGCGTTGTTCCGCCGGCATGTCCTGCTGCATGAAGTGCGCGTACATGCGCTGGTTGTAGCGATAGTGGCCGGGCAGGGCGCCCTTGAAGGCGCCGAGGAAGTGCGGGTCGGCTTCCCAGGACACGGTGATCGGGTCGCCGATGATATGCCCGGCGATGTCCACCTTCGGGTAGATCTTCTTCAGCGCATCCAGGGCCAGCTTCACGCGTTTTTCCACCGGGTGCGGGAGCATCTTCAAGGCATCGCTCATCCACGAGTAGGACAGGCAGATCACCCCCGGCTTGTCGTCGCCGTTGTCGAACAGGTAGGTGCCGCGGGTGAGGCGGTCGGTGAGGGTCATGCTCATGGTGTCGCGACCGGTTTGCGGGTCCTTGTCCTTCCAGAATGGGCGGTCGACCATCACGAAGGTTTTCGAGGACTGCATGTAGCGGGTGCGGTCGAGGGCCATCCACATCTTCTGTGAGAACAGCGATTCTTCGCACTCGATCTGGGTGGTCAGCAGCCAGCTCTGGCAGGTGGTGAGGACCGCCGCGTAATGGCGGGTATCACCCCAGGTGTCGGTCACGGCGAGCATACCGTCGCTGTTGCGGGTGATGCTCTTCACCCCGGCGCGTGGCGCGCCACGGTGCAGCGAGCTGAGGCTGGTACCGGCAGGCCAGTGCGCGCAACGCTCCGGCACATGGCGCCAGATGCCCAGTGGCACCTGCTCGACACCGCCGACGACCAGATGCTGGTGATCGTCGCAGTTGGTCATGACCACGCGGAAGATTTCCAGCATCGAGTTGGGGAAGTCCGAGTCCCAGCCGCCGGTGCCGAAGCCGACCTGGCCGAACACTTCGCGGTGCAGGAAGCTGAGCTTGGCGAAGGCTTTCGAGGTGGCGACGAAATCGTAGAAGGTGCGGTCGTCCCACAGCGGCACCAGGGTGTTCCACAGCGCTTTCAGGCGCGGCACATCGCGTTCGCGAATGGCCTGCTGGATATCCCCGAAGCGCGCACCATCTTCCAGGGCATCGGCCCAGGCGTCGGCGACTTCCTGGAAGAGCTTGGGCAGGTCGGCAAGTTTTTCCGCGTAGTGGGTTTGCCCTTCAAGGTCGACCACGGTGCTGCCGGAGGCGGGAGTCAGCGGGTTGGGGAAGGGCTTGGTCTGCAGGCCGAGTTTGTCGACGTAGTGGTAGAACGCCGTGGAAGACACCGGGAAACGCATGCCGCCCAGTTCCGCAACGATGCCCTCGGTGCCGGCGAAGGCTTGCGAGCGCAGGCGGCCGCCCATTTTCGAGGCTTCGTAGACGACGGGCTTGAGGCCCATCTTCATCAGTTCGTAGGCGGCGACAAGGCCGGCGATACCTGCCCCGACAATCGCCACTTCCTCGCCATGGCGTGCGGCGGGGATGCTGCCCAGGCCGGCGGGGTGTTCAATCCAGTCGTCGAAGGCGAAAGGGAAGTCCGGGCCGAAGATGGTGACGGGCTTCTTGCCGTCGGCGGGGTGGCGATTGTTGTTGTTCATGATTGACCTTGCCGGGGGCTACGCAGGGTGCGCCGCTTGAGTATAGGAAATGCCTGGCGGTCATTTTAGGGGGAGGGGTGTTCGTTATTAAGATGCAGAGTGTTGTCGATTTGTGATGATTTTGGTCATTGTGACGAAGTTGTGATGCTTTTTAACTGCATCGGCCTCGTCACAACGTACACCGGTCTTAGTGTAGGAGCCGGCGCTGCCGGCGAATGTCAGGGGCTACGGTGCAGCTTGATCAGCCCAGTGCCGCCAGGTGTTCCACCGTCTGCGGGTACTTCTGCACCAGGCGAATCAAGGCCACGGCCTGGGCATTCGGCTTGGCCCGGCCCTGCTCCCAGTTTTCCAGGGTGCGAGTATTGGTGCGCAGGTACATCGCGAACACCGGCCGCGACATGTTCAGTTGCTCGCGGATATCCACCAGTTCCGCAGCATCGATGTCTTGCAGTGCGGCGAGCTGCACTTTATGCGTGCGCAAGGTGAGCTTGCCCTGGCGTTCATCGGCCAGTGCTTCGAAGCCTTCGCTCAGTTCGGGAAAGATGTCACGTTTCATTGCTTACCCTCGTTTCCTGGGAGCAACGATAGTCTGATTTCGGGTTTTAATATACGTTATCTGCGTATCTTTAAGCGGTCAAAATGTAACCGCTACATCGGCTGCCCGCGATCAACTTTGCTGCTGAGGATGATCGACGTCGTGGTCTTCTCTACCCCGTCGACGCTGCCGATCTGGTCGAGCAACTGATCCAGTTGCTCCGGCGAGTCGCTGCGCAGCCAGGCGACATAGTCGAACTCACCGCTCACCGCGCACAACTGCTGGATCTGGCCCATGGCACTCAGCCGGCGTACCACATCCTTGCCTGAGCGAGGTTGCACGGTGATGCCGACGTAGGCCTGCAACCCGCCATCGATCACCCGCTGACCCAGGCGCACGCCGTACCCGCTGATGACCTTGGTTTTCTCCAGGCGGGCGAGTCGCGAGGTTACCGTGGTGCGGGCGATCCCCAGCTGCCGGGCCAGCGTGGCCACGCTTTCGCGGGCGTTGATTTGCAGGGCGGCAATCAGTTGGCGATCGATTTCGTCGAGGGCAGGCGGGCGTGTATCGGACATGGGAGGCTCTGGCGTGACAGTGAGCCGATTAACGCAGCTAATCGGCTCACTGTCCACCGAGCGGCACTTAGCGAACGACGCCGAAACAGTGCTGCAATTGCGGGAACGTTCCGGCGCGCACTTCACCTGCATAACACTCCAATGCTTGCTGAATCAGCGGCTGCAGGTCGGCATAGCGTTTGACGAAGCGCGGCTGATATTCGCCGAACAACCCCAGCAGGTCCTCGGTCACCAGGACCTGGCCATCACACGCGGGCGATGCGCCGATGCCGATGGTAGGAATTCTCAGGGTCTCGCTCAACTCCCTGGCCAAGGGCTCGGCAGTGCCTTCGACAACAACCGAGAACGCCCCGGCAGCCTGCATCGCCAAGGCATCGCGGCGCACTTTTGCCGCGCTGTCTTCATCCCGGCCCTGGGCCTTGAAACCGCCCTGGGTATGCACTTGCTGCGGCATCAGGCCGATATGCGCCATCACCGCAATGCCGCGTTGAACCAGAAACGCCACGGTCTCGGCCATTTCCTCGCCGCCCTCGAGCTTGACGCCCTGGGCACCGGTCTCGCGTATCAGCCGCGCGGCGCTGTGGAACGCCTGCTCAGGCGACGCCTGATAGCTGCCAAATGGCAAGTCGACCACCACGCAGGCCCGCTGCGATCCGCGCATCACCGCCTGGCCGTGGGCGATCATCATGTCGAGGGTTACCCCCAGCGTGCTTGGCATGCCATACAGCACCATGCCCACGGAGTCGCCGACGATAATCACGTCGGCCTGGGCATCGACCCAACGTGCCATCGGCAGGCTGTAGGCGGTGAGGGCGACCAGGCTACCGGCACCTTTGCGCTGCTGGATGGCCGGGATGGTCAGGCGGGTTTCACGCACGTGGGTGCTCATGGCAGTACTCCGGTCAGTTGTTCAAAGGGACGCGGCGCAGGCTACCATCGGGGTTTGTTGGCTCACTTGAGCGAAGGGGACGGGTAATGCCGTATATGGGACAAGAACAGCCGGTGCCGCCGGTGCCGACGTTGCTGTCGCAACCGGTGCAAGGGCGCATGTTCAGCATTCCGGCTGGGTACCACGTCGAGATGCACAGCCATGCCTGGGTTCAGTTCACCTATGCCAGTGCCGGGATCATGCAGGTGCTGACGGAGCGTCACAGCTACCTGCTGCCGCCGCAATGTGCGCTGTGGATTCCACCGGGGGTACGGCACACCGCCTATAGCGCGCAGACCTTGGCGTTTCGTGGGTTGTACCTGGATGACTCGGTGCTCGATGGCTATCGCCGTGACGGTGCGGTGGTGCAGGTTACCCCGCTGGTCCGCGAACTGATCGACAAGGCCAGCGGCTTCCCGCTGGAGTATCCGGCGGACGGGCCGCAGGCGCGCTTGCTGCGGGTGCTGGTCGATGAGCTTCGCGAATTGCCGGAGGCGCCGTTCAGCCTGCCATTGCCGAGTGACCCGCGCTTGCGGCGGATCACCGATGCCTTGCAGGCCGAGCCTGGGGATAACCGCAGCATCGAAGCCTGGGCCCAGCAGGTCGGGGCGTCGCGGCGCACGCTGGTGCGCCTGTTCCAGGCGCAGACGCAGTTGTCGTTCCAGGCCTGGCGCCAGCGCTTGCGGTTGCTGGCGGCGTTGCCGCTGCTGGCCGAGGGGATGAGCGTGACGGTGCTGGCCAATGAGCTGGGGTATGACTCGGTGTCGGCGTTTATTGCATTGTTCCAGCGTCATTATGGGAAGACGCCGGGGGTGTATGCGGCGGGGTTGGGGCGTGGAGGGGTTGTTACTGGTTAAGCCCTTCGAGCACATTCACCTGATAGCGGGTGCTTCGCCCCCCGCCAGGGAGGCGAACAATACAGCCCTTTTCAAGAAGATCGCTCAGGTGGCGGGTTGCTGTGGCCTTGGAAACCTGCGCGACGGCTTGATACTGGGCTGCGCTGATGCCGTTCTCAAAGCCGCGCTCACCACCATCAAGCAGGCGATTGAGTACTTTGATCTGCTCTGGAGAGAGGCTGTCGCTGCGATGAGACTGCCAGTAACGAGCCTTGCCCAGAACCCGGTCAATTCGTTTTAGTGCCTGCTCCAGGCTCTTGAGCAATGTCGACAGGAACCACTCCAGCCAGAGGGTGATATCTGGAGAGCTTCTCTGGCTACTTTCGAGCACGTGGTAGTAGCCGTTGCGATCATCAAGGATGCTCGCCGACATTGCGTAGAAACGAATGGCCTGGTGTTCGCCTTGGGCGAGCGCGAGATCGGTAAGGGCGCGGGTAAGTCGGCCATTTCCGTCATCGAAGGGGTGCAGCGTCACGAACCAGAAATGCGCGATCCCGGCGCGAATGAGTGGATCAAGCGTGGCGTCAGTCTGGCTGCTGTTGAACCAGTCGAGAAACGCCTGCAATCGCTCTGTCAGCCCTTCCCGTGGTGGCGCCTCGAAATGCACTGTGGGCCGGTCCAGGCGTCCTGAGACCACCTGCATGGGCTCGTCCCCACGCAATGTTCCGATATTGATTGGCCGAGACAGCGCTGCGGGGTCATTGGGGAATAGCCAGTGGTGCCAGGTAAACAGCCGTTGTTGCGTCAATGGTCGGTTGAAACCGGCTGTGGCATCGAACAGCAACTCGGCCAATGCTTCGCTGCGTGCCGTCGTTCGGGCGTTCTCGACGAGCCCCAGGCGGCGGGCCAGTGATGAGCGGACCGAACTGACGTTGAGCTGCTCCCCCTCGATGGCGGAGGAGGTGACGATGTTCTGTAGCAGGGTGTCCAGGCTGTTGCGCGTCTCGGCATCGCGGTCGACTGCACTGGCGATGCCTTGTAGGCGGCCTTGCAGTTGTGTGCAGGCACGCAGGAGCGGCGCAAGGCGTTCAGCTTGCCAGGTGAAGTGCGGCCAGTTCGGGTGCTGCCAGATCCACAGAAAATCGCGCATAACTGGTGCTCATGCTGTGAGCCGAATAAAAGGCTTATTCGGCTCATTAAGTGAGCCGATTGTGCGGGGTATTCGGCTCACCGTCCAGTTGCAGTGTGGTAAGAGGAAGGCAGGTCTCAAATTCCAGGCACAAAAAAGCCGCGCATTCGCGCGGCTTTTGAGAAAACTGGTGGGCCCACACGGACTCGAACCGTGGACCAAAGGATTATGAGTCCTCTGCTCTAACCAACTGAGCTATAGGCCCCAGTGGAGGCGGATTATAACGAGGGTTTCCAGGCTGTGCTATCCGAAAGATCCGAAAGTGCTAAGCGCAAAAACGTCGCAGCGAATTCCTGGGCCGGCAACGGCAGGCTGACGATGTAGCCCTGGATCTGCTCACACCCCTCCGCCGCGAGGAACTGCTGCTGCGCCTGGGTTTCCACGCCCTCGGCAATAATCGTCAACTGCATGCTGCGCCCCAGCGCAATGATCGCCCGGGCAATCGCCGCATCATGCGGGTCATCCGGCAGGCCACGGATAAACGACTGGTCGATCTTGAGAATGTCCAGCGGCAACCGCTTGAGGTAACTCAGCGAGGAATACCCGGTGCCGAAGTCATCGATGGCCAGTTGCACCCCCAGGCGTTTGAGCTGGTGCAGGATGGCCAGGCCTTCTTCAGCCTGGCTCATGATGAAGTTCTCGGTGATCTCCAGTTGCAAGTCGCCAGCCCTGAGTTGATGCGCCCTGAGCAGTTGCTCGATCCGCCGGACCAGCCCTGGCTGGCGCAACTGGGCACCGGCCAGGTTCACCGACAGCGGGCCGAAGGCGCGGTAACTCTGCTTCCACACCTGCATCTGCCGGCAAGCCTGCTCCAGCACCCAGTCGCCCAGTTGCAGGATCATGCCGTTCTCTTCGGCCAATGGAATGAAATGCTCGGGCGGCACGTCACCAAAGGTCGGGTTGCTCCAGCGGATCAACGCTTCGGCACCGACCAGGCTCTGGGTCTTGAGGCTGAACTTGGGCTGGTAGCACAGGCTCAGTTCGTTGCGCTCGATGGCCCGGCGCAGCTCGTGCTCAAGGGCGATGCGCTCACTGGCCTGGGCAGTCAGGTCGCGGGTATAGCACTCGACCCGATTGCGGCCCTTGGCCTTGGAGCGGTACATCGCCGCGTCCGCATTGCGAATCAGCGAAGCGACGTCGCAACCATCCTGCGGGTACAGGCTGGTGCCGATGCTGGCGCTGGTGAAGAACTCATGCTCGCCCGCCTGGAACGGCGCGCCGAAACAGGCCAGCAGCTTGTTGGCAATATGCTCGGCATCGCTGGGCTCATGCAGGCCGGGCAGGAGGATGATGAACTCATCACCACCCAGGCGGGCGACGGTGTCGATATCGCGCACCTGCTCTTTCAGGCGATGGGCGATGGCCTTGAGCAGCAAGTCGCCGACCGGGTGCCCCAGGCTGTCATTGATGTGCTTGAAACGGTCCAGGTCGAGGAACAACACCGCACCCTGGCGCCCCGATTCCTGCGGGCAGTTCAATGCAGATTGCAGCCGGCTTTCGAACAGCGTGCGGTTCGGCAGGCCGGTCAACGGGTCGTGGTGCGCCTGATAGTCGAGCTTGGCCTGTGCATGCTTGAGGCTGGCAATATCGGCGAACACGGCAACAAAGTGGGTGATCTCGCGATCACTGTTGCGTACGGCGCTGATCGTCAGCCATGCCGGGTACAGCTCGCCACTCTTGCGCCGGTTCTGGATTTCCCCCTGCCAATGGCCCTCGGCCGTCAACTGATGCCACATGGCGACGTAGAAGGCGCTGTCGTGATGGCCGGAAGCAAGCAGGCGAGGGGTCTGGCCCAGGGCCTCGAACTCGCTGTAGCCGGTGATCTCGCTGAAGGCGCGGTTCACTGCGCTGATGTGTTGCTCGGTGTCGGTGATCAACACGCCTTCTGCGGTGTTTTCGAAGACCGTGGCTGCCAGTTGCAGCTTCTCCTGCATCAGGTGGCGCTCGGTGATGTCGCGGGCGATGGTCAGCATGCAGTCGACACCGCCAATCGGCAGGGGCCGGGCAGACAGTTCGCACAGGCGGATCTGGCCATCGGCACGGCGGATATGGCAGCTGTAGTCACGTACAAAACCATCGCGCTTGAGCAGTTCCAGTAGCCGGCGCCGCTCGCTGAGGTCGACCCAGATCCCCAGGTCGAGTGAGGTGTGGTCCAGCGACGTCTTCGAGTCGAAGCCGCTGAGCCGGCAGAAACCCTCGTTGACCTCCAGCAGCATGCCATCGCTCTGGCGCGACAGCAGCAGGCCGTCGGGCGAGGCATGGAAAGCCTTGGCAAACTTCTCTTCGGATATTTGCAGTTGCGCCTGGGTTTCCTTGAGCTGGCTGATATCGCGCACTGCCACAACCAGCGCCGGGGTGCCGTCCAGGTCAAAGGTTTCCGCCGAGGTGAGGCCGGTGAACAGCTGGCCGTTGCTGCGCCGGAAGAGCATTTCCAGGTTGCGAATGCTGCCGGCCTGAAGACGCTGCAGGGTGCTCGGGCCGAAATCCTCCTTGCCCCAGATGTTCAGCTCGGTGGCGGTTCGCCCTATGACATCGGCGGAGCTCAGGCCGATCTGTTCCTCAAAGGCTTCGTTGACCTCCAGCAGGCAGCCATCGCTGACTCGCGCAATCACCAGGATGTCTGGGCATTGTTCAAATACCGAGGCGAATTTCTCCTCGGACAGGCGCAGGGCCTGCTCGGTGTTCTTGGCTTCGCTGATGTCGATCATGATGCCGCGCATCACCGGCTTGTGGCCGTGTTCGATCAGGCTGACGATGTCACGTACCCAAAGGATTCGCCCGTCAGCGCGGATCACCCGGTAATCGAGGCTGTGGTCGCGCCCGGCTGCGGTCTCGCTGTCGCAGTAGGCCTGGGCCCAGAGTGCGTCCTCGGGGTGCAGGATGCTGCGCCAGAACCCGGACTGTAACCACTGGCTCAGTGGATAACCCAGCAGATCCTCGGCGTGCGGCGATACATAGTTGTAGGTGAAATCGTTGGCGTCGGCTTCCCAGGCAATCGCCGACAGGCTCTCGACCAGGCCGCGGTAGTGGTATTCGCTGCTGCGCAGCTCCTGCTCCAGGGCGATGCGCCGGGAGATTTCCGAGCTGAGGCGGCGGTTGACGCGAATCACCGCCACCAGGATGGCCACCAGCAGCAATACCGTCGGCAAGCCATAGATCAACAGGTCATACCAGAGCGTGCGATGGTCGAGCACCTTACCCACCCAGCGCTCCTGGATATTGCTGACTTCCTCGGGGCTCATGTCGGCGAGCACCTTGTCGATAATGCCCACCAGGATTTTCTGGTTACGCGGTACGCCCATCGCCAGTTGATAGCGATAGGGCGTCTCGCCACTGACGTAGAGCCCTTCTAGCTTCTGTTGGCGCAGGCTCCAGACGCTGGAGGCGAGGTCGCCGACCACGGCATCCACTTCATCGGTGGCCAGTGCCTGCAACGCCGAGCTGACATTGGGCATGGCGACCAGGTTCAGGTCGGGGTGATGGGTGCGCAGCAGTTCATGCGGGGCATAGTTCTCCACCACGGCGATCTTCAGGCCATACAACTGCTCAAGGGTGCGCGGCTGGGGCCCGCCTTCGTGGGCCAGAATGACGATCGGGAAGTCCAGGTAGGGGCGGCTGAATGCCAGGTAGCTCTGCCGTTCGGGGGTAGACATGATGCCGGGCAGTACGTCGAGCGTGCCTTGTTTCGCCTGTTCGAGCACGGCTGTCCAGCTGACCGGTTCGATCGGCTTGAACGCAACGCCCAGGCGCTCCTGGAGCAATTCGATGTAGTCGGCGGCCAGTCCCTGGTAACGGCCTTCCTGGTCCCTGTATTCGAAGGGAGGCCATGAGGCATCAACGCCCAGGCGCAGCTGCGGGTGAGCGCTGAGCCAGGCCTGTTCTTCATCGGTCAGGGTAAAGGCGCCGGCCGTCGCGCTCCAGAACAGCAGGAGCTGCAACAAGAGGACCGGCAGTCTGGGCATAACGGCCTCGTCACACGTGTGGGTAGATTCGAGTGTAGACGGGGCTTTCGCGCATGGGCCAGTGGCCAAAGGCTTAAAGATGGACGGGCAGAAAAGAAAAACCCCGGCGGGTGCCGGGGTTTGTCATTACTCGTCGAGGAAGGAGCGTAGATGCTCGCTTCGCGTCGGGTGGCGCAGCTTGCGCAGCGCCTTGGCTTCGATCTGACGGATCCGTTCACGGGTCACGTCAAACTGTTTACCGACCTCTTCGAGGGTGTGATCAGTGTTCATGTCGATACCGAAACGCATGCGCAGCACTTTGGCTTCGCGAGCGGTCAGACCGGAGAGCACGTCACGGGTCGCTTCTTTCAGGCTTTCAACCGTGGCGACATCGATTGGCGACTGCATGGTCGAGTCTTCGATGAAGTCACCCAGGTGCGAGTCTTCGTCGTCACCGATCGGGGTTTCCATGGAGATCGGCTCTTTGGCGATCTTCAATACCTTGCGGATCTTGTCCTCAGGCATCTCCATGCGCTCACCCAGCTCTTCCGGGGTCGGTTCACGGCCCATTTCCTGCAACATCTGCCGGGAAATACGGTTGAGCTTGTTGATCGTCTCGATCATGTGCACCGGAATGCGGATGGTGCGCGCCTGGTCGGCGATCGAACGGGTGATTGCCTGACGGATCCACCAGGTCGCATAGGTCGAGAACTTGTAGCCACGACGATATTCGAACTTGTCCACCGCCTTCATCAGGCCGATGTTGCCTTCCTGAATCAGGTCGAGGAACTGCAGGCCGCGGTTGGTGTACTTCTTGGCAATCGAGATCACCAGACGCAAGTTGGCCTCGACCATCTCTTTCTTCGCGCGACGAGCCTTGGCTTCACCGATCGACATGCGACGGTTGATGTCCTTGATCTCGGCGATCGTCAGACCGCTCTCGGTCTCCAGATCGATCAGCTTCTGCTGACAGGCGACGATGGCGTCGTTCTTCTCACCCAGCGCCGCAGCCCACTTGGTGCTGCGCTTGGAGAGATCACCGCTCCAGGTCTGGTCGGTTTCGTTGCTCGGGAACAGGCGCAGGAAGTCGGCGCGCGGCATACGGGCATCACGCACACACAGCTGCATGATGGCGCGTTCTTGCTGACGCAGACGATCCAGGGCGCTACGAACACGCTCAACCAGCACTTCAAACTGTTTAGGCACCAGCTTGATCGGCATGAACAGTTCAGCCAGTTCGAGCATCGCCTTGATGCTGTCCTTGTGCTGACGGCCGTTCTTTTTCAGTACCTTGAGGGTGGCGTTCAGTTGTTCCTGGACGGCACCAAAGCGCTGACGAGCGATTTCAGGATCGGGACCACTTTCGGTCTCTTCCTCTTCGTCATCGCTTTCTTTCTCTTCTTCGTCATCTTCAGCGTCGGCCTTGGCCGGTGCTTTCGGATCAACCGGAGGCGGTACTTCGGCCGGCGCGGCAATGCCGTCATCCGGGTCGATGTAGCCGCTGAGGACGTCCGACAAGCGGCCGCCTTCGGTGGTCACGCGGTCGTATTCGCTGAGAATGTAATCGACAGTACCCGGGAAGTGGGAGATAGCCCCCATCACTTCACGAATACCCTCTTCGATACGCTTGGCGATTTCGATCTCGCCTTCACGGGTCAGAAGCTCGACGGTACCCATTTCACGCATGTACATGCGCACCGGGTCGGTGGTACGACCGATATCGGTCTCCACAGCCGCCAACGCTGCAGCGGCTTCTTCAGCGGCGGCTTCGTCGGTATCGGCTTCGGCCAACAAAAGGGCATCCGCATCCGGAGCACTCTCGAATACGTTGATCCCCATGTCGTTGATCATGCGGATGATGTCTTCCACCTGCTCTGGATCTGAAATATCCTCAGGCAGGTGGTCGTTGACCTCCGCGTAAGTCAGGTAACCCTGCTCACGACCGCGGGTGATCAACTCTTTGATGCGAGACTGCTGTTGCGCTTTTCCGGACATAACACCCTATCCACTGAAGGTCTTGGCGGGCAAAAAACAAGCCGAGGATTATACCCGAGCATGGACCTCACACGCCAGCTGAGGTCGGGGTTTGTGCGGGAACATTCCGGCTTAACAGGTCGCGCAGCTGATTTTTTTCCTCTGCGCTCAACTCACTTTGACGTGCTTTCCTGAGCAGATGTTCCAGGCTTCGCTCGCGTTGGCGAGCGGACAAGCTAGTTATAGTGTCGAAAAACTGTTGTTCAAGGTTGTCGGCATCGATCAGCCATTCCTTTTCCGCCAGGGCCCGCAGCAGGCGTCCTTGCTCGGTGCCGTGCCAGCGGGCAATCAACTGTAGTGAGCGTAGCTCAGGATTCTTTTGCAACGCCTCGAGCAGGGCGATCAGCAACTGGGCGTAGACGTGCTCTTCAGCGGCAAAATGGCTGGCATCTTCGACCTTCTTGGCCAACTGCGGATGGTGCAGCAGGGTGCGCAGGGCGCTCAAGGTCGGCGGTTCTACCGAGGTCGGAACGCGCGGCGGGTGGAATTCCTGGCGCTTGCCATTCTTGTCCCACGGCTTGCCCTTGCGGTTCTTGTCCCAGGGTTTGTCTTCCCACTTTTTCTTCTGCCCGCCTTGCTGCGGGGTCCACGGCTGTTGCTGCGGCTGGAAGTGTTCGCCCTGGTGGAAGTCGCTGAAGTCGGGGCTGTAGTCGGGAACCGCATCGTAGTCGATGCCCGGATCGTACGCCGGCGGCGCCTCATTGGGTGCGCTGTGGCTCAGTTGCTCGACCTGCTGGTTGTCCAGCCCGGTGATTTCCTTGAGGCGATTGCGCATCAGTGCGCGCAGGTTGGCGCCCGGCACTTTTTCGATCAACGGTGCTGCGAGGGTGGCCATATGGGCCTTGCCTTCGAGCGAGCGTGGGTCAGCTTCTTCGGTCAGCTGCTGGAAGAAATAGTCGGCCAGGGGCTGGGCGTGCTGGTTGATCCGGGCGCGGAAGGCATCGGTGCCCTCGGCGCGGACCAAGGTGTCCGGGTCTTCGCCTTCCGGCAGGAACAGGAAGCGCGCCTTGCGCCCGTCTTGCAGGCTCGGTAGCGCCGCTTCCAGGGCGCGCCATGCGGCGTTGCGGCCTGCCTGGTCGCCGTCGAAGCAGAACAGTACGCTCGGCACCACGCGGAACAAGCGCTTCAGGTGCTCCTCACTGGTCGCTGTGCCGAGGGTCGCAACGGCGTTGCGCAGGCCTTGCTGGGCCAGGGCGATAACGTCCATGTAGCCCTCAACCACGATGATTTCATCGAGGTTGCGGTTGAACTTGCGCGCTTCGTACAGCCCGTACAGCTCCTGGCCCTTGTGGAACACCGGGGTTTCCGGGGAGTTCAGGTACTTGGGCTTGTCATCGCCGAGCACGCGGCCACCAAAGGCGATCACCCGGCCACGGCTGTCGCGGATCGGGAACATCACCCGGTCACGGAAACGGTCGTAGCGCTTGCCGCTTTCAGCGTTCTCGATCAGCAGGCCAGCATCGATCATGGCTTTTTGCTGAAGGGTATCGCTGCTCAGGTGCTTGAACAGGTTGTCCCAGCCAGGCGGGGCGAAGCCCAGGCCGAAATCGCGGGCGATCTCGCCAGACAGGCCACGGCCTTTCAAGTATTCGACGGCGGATTTGCGGGTCGGGTGGCCTTTCAGCGCCTGGCGATAAAACTCGGCGGCAGCTTCGAGCAACGGGTAGAGCGGTGAGTCGGTCGGTTGGCGGGGCTTGTGCCCGCGGCCGCTTTCTTCACGCGGCACTTCCATGCCGGCGGCCTTGGCCAGCTCTTCGACGGCCTGGGGGAAGTCCAGGTTGTCGTGGTCCATGATGAAACCGAGCGCGTTGCCGCCGGCGCCGCAACCGAAGCAGTAGTAGAACTGTTTGTCGGGGCTGACGCTGAAGGAGGGGGTCTTCTCCTTGTGGAACGGGCAACAGGCGGTGTGGTTTTTGCCGGCTTTTTTCAGTTGAATGCGCGAACTCACCACGTCGACGATGTCGGTGCGGTTAAGGAGGTCGTCGATAAAACTTTGGGGGATCAGCCCGGCCATGGCACTCTCATCATCAGGCGACAAACAAGTGTAATCGCTAATGCTGCAGGGACGGCTGCGCATTCGAAGCGATGTCGAATGGCGTAACACAAAAATCGGAAGGGTGTGCTCGTCTGCAGCCGGTTAAAGCTCGTCAGGGTGACGTGCACGTCTGGCGATTAAACCAGTTCTGACGTTTAGGCAGGCTTGTCCTTGCTGCGAAACAGCTTGGACGTCTCTGCTACGACTGCCCGAAGGCAGGCATGACAGAGAAAAACAGCAGCATCTGCCGACAGCCCGGCTTGAAGGCCGGGCATGGCAGAAGCTTGCGACGCTAGTCTGTATTAGTACAGACGAACGGCGCGGCGCTGTTCGCGCTGAACTTTCTTGGCGTGACGCTTAACAGCGGCTGCTGCTTTGCGCTTACGCTCAGAAGTCGGCTTCTCGTAAAATTCGCGGCTACGAACTTCAGCCAGTACACCGGCTTTTTCGCAGGAGCGCTTGAAACGACGCAGAGCTACGTCGAAGGGTTCGTTCTCTTTAACTTTGACGGCTGGCATCCAGAGCTACCTTCATTCATTACCGGGGTCAACGAACTCGTGGCAAAAATGTGCACTGGAGAACGTCGGTTTTTAAGGGTTGCGGATGTTAACCCTTAGCTGCCCGGAATGCAAAGCCTCTGATCGAAAACCGCTGGTCGGCACCCGGAGTGGGGACTATCATGCGCGCCTTCGAATTCAGCCTCAACAAGGCGCAGACCCATGCTAGTACTGGGATTGGAAACATCCTGCGATGAAACCGGCGTCGCATTATACGACAGTGAACGCGGCCTGCTGGCCGACGCATTGTTCAGCCAGATCGACCTGCACCGCGCGTATGGCGGTGTGGTGCCGGAGCTTGCCTCGCGTGATCACGTCAAGCGCATGCTGCCGCTGATCCGACAGGTGTTGGCCGAAGCCGACTGTGTCGCCACCGAGATCGACGCGATCGCCTACACCGCGGGCCCTGGCCTGGTCGGTGCGCTGCTGGTGGGCGCTTCGTGCGCCCAGGCGCTGGCGTTTGCCTGGGGCATTCCGGCCCTCGGTGTGCACCACATGGAGGGCCACCTGCTGGCCCCGATGCTCGAGGAGCAGCCACCGGAGTTCCCGTTCGTCGCTTTGTTGGTGTCGGGTGGGCATACGCAGTTGGTACGAGTCGATGGCATCGGCCAATACGAGCTGCTTGGCGAGACACTCGACGATGCCGCGGGCGAAGCGTTCGACAAGACCGCCAAGCTGATGGGCCTGAATTATCCGGGCGGCCCCGAAATTGCCCGGTTGGCCGAGCAGGGCGTGGCGGGGCGTTTCGTCTTCCCGCGGCCAATGACTGACCGTCCTGGCCTGGAATTCAGCTTCAGTGGCCTGAAAACCTTCGCCCTGAACACCTGGCAGCAGTGCCAGCGTACTGGGGACGACGGCGAACAGACCCGTTGCGACGTCGCGCTGGCCTTCCAGCAGGCGGTGGTGGAGACTCTGACCATCAAGTGCAAGCGCGCCCTCAAGCACACCGGGCTCAAGCGCCTGGTGATCGCTGGCGGCGTGAGTGCCAACAAGGCGCTGCGCACGTCGCTGGAAGAAATGCTCGCCGGTTTGAATGGCAACGTGTACTACGCTCGGCCGCAGTTCTGCACGGACAATGGCGCGATGATCGCCTACGCGGGCTGTCAGCGTTTGGCGGCTGGCCAGCACGAAACCCTGGCCATCAGCGTGCAGGCGCGTTGGCCGATGGAGCAGTTGCCGGCGCTGTGAACCTGAGCAGGATTCATGTGCAGTGTTTAGAAATGCCGTTCGCGCCCGGCAAAAAGGTCGCGTAGATTGCCGCGATGGCGCCACACGATGAGCACGGTCAGTACGCTCATCGGCAGCAGCGCCTCCGGCTCACGCCAGGCCAGCAATGGCAGGATGAGCGGGGTGGCAATCAACGCGGCCAGAGAGCTGGTGCGAGTGAGGTAGAAGGTCAGCAGCCAGGCGCTGATGGCCAGCAAGGCGGCCGGTGGATACAGGCCGAGCAGCATGCCGGCGGCGGTGGCAACACCTTTGCCGCCACGGAAGCGGAAGTACAGCGGGAACAGGTGGCCAATCACCGCGCACAAGCCGATCCAGGCTTGTTCCTGTTGGTCCATGCCGAACAGGCGTGCGATCAGCACCGGTAGCAGGCCCTTGAGCAGGTCGCCGAGCAGGGTCAGGACAGCCAGCTTCCTGCCTGCCAGGCGCAGCATGTTGGTCGCGCCGGCATTCCCCGAACCGCTCATGCGCGGGTCTGGGCTGCCGTTGAGGCGGCTGAGGACGATGGCGAAGGACAGCGAGCCAAGCAGGTAGGCGAGCAGTGCCAGTAACCAAAACATGCTAACTATTCCGGGCGAGGACGCCCTGATTCTAACGGCGCTAGGCGCCCTTGTCGTGCTGTGGAGAGAAGTGCTTGGACAGAGTGTTCATCGAAGGGCTGGAAGTCGACACCGTGATCGGCGCCTACGATTGGGAGCGTGGCATTCGTCAGTGCCTGCGCCTGGACCTGCGGTTTGCCTGGGATAATCGCCCGGCAGCGGCGGGCGATGACCTGACCCTGGCACTGGATTACGCCAGTGTTTCGGCGCGTATCCAGGCGTTTGCCGAGCAGGCCCAGTTCCAGTTGGTCGAGACCTTTGCCGAGCGCCTGGCCCAGGTGCTGATGGCCGAGTTCCAGATTCCCTGGTTGCACTTGAAGCTGACCAAGCCGGGCGCCGTTCCGGCTGCCAGCGGTGTTGGCGTGGAGATCGAGCGCGGATGTCTCTGACCCTGGTCTACCTTGGTCTCGGTAGCAATGTCGAGCGTGAGCGGAACCTGACGGCCGGGCTTGATGCGCTGGCCGGCCTGCTGCAGGACATGCGCTGCTCGGCGGTATTCGAAAGCCAGGCGGTGGGCATCAAGAGCGGTCCGTTCTTCAATCTGGTGGTGTCTGGTCTGAGCGATTTGCCGCTGATGGAGCTGGATCGTCGGCTCAAGTTCATCGAGGCCGACAACGGCCGCTACGCGCCTGAACGCAAAGGCTTGCCGCTGGATATCGACGTGCTGATGTATGGCGACTTGCACGGCAGTTTCGACGGGCTGGTGCTGCCGCGTGCGGAGATTCTGAAGAATGCCTTCGTGCTGTGGCCGTTGTCGTTGATTGCGCCAACGCTGGTGCACCCGGGGGCGGGCAAGACAATGGCGCAGTTGTGGGGTGAGGCGCAGATCGATCAGGTCTTGGCCCCGGTGCCGTTTGAGTGGCACGGGCGGCAACTGACGGTGTAGCGCTGCTCTGCCGGGGTAACAGCCTTGCTTGGGGCACTGTGGGAGCTGGCCTTGCCAGCGATCGACCGAGTATCGGTCGCCAGCCATCCGGGCCTCATCGCCGGCAAGGCCGGCTCCCACAGGTGAAGTCAGGGTAGGGCTCAGCTACCGGCATTGTCCTTGTAGGCTTTCAGCGCCTTCAGTCGTTCCTTCTTGATCGCCTCGCCCAGGGCTTGACCGGTGTAGCCTTGCTGCACCAGCGGTTGCACCGCTATCGCGCGCGCTGCCTCTGCCGCGCCGCGCAGATATGCGGCCTGCGGATACTCCCGTGCTTCCAGCCCCAGTCTTGCGCGTGCATCCATCTCGCACGCAGCGATAAATTCCTCGAAACGCTGCGGTCGCCGATACACATCAAAGCTCTGCAAAAGCTCAAGCAAGGTTGACGCCTTCAGCTCCAGCGCCCGGTGCCCGTGGGTGTGGTACTCCCCCACCAGCAGCGCCAGCTCCTGGCAGTCGCGCGGCGCTTTGAAGCGCTGGTTCACCGCCTTGATCAGCTTGAGCCCACGGTGCTCGTGAGCAATATGCCGTGGCCATTCCTCTGGCGGGGTCAGGCCTTTCCCCAAGTTGTGCAGTAGGCAGGCCCAGCGCACAGTCAGCGGCTGCTGATGCTTTGCCGCCTGCTCAAGCACTGCGAGGGTGTGCACCCCGGTGTCCACCTCCGGGTGATGCGCTTCCGGTTGAGGCACACCAAACAGCGCGTCGACCTCCGGCATCAGTTCCTTGAGCGCACCACAGTCGCGCAGCACCTGGATAAACACCTGGGGCTGGTCTTCCATCAGCGCGCGGGCGATCTCCTTCCAGCTGCGCTCGGCGGTCAAGGCTTGAAGCTCGCCCGACTCACTCAGCTCGCGCATCAGCTCAAGGGTGTCCGGGGCCACGGTAAAGCCCAGCCCGGCATAGCGCGCGGCAAAGCGTGCGACGCGCAGGACGCGCAGGGGATCTTCGGCAAACGCCGGCGATACGTGGCGTAAAATTCGATCTTCGAGGTCTTTCTTGCCGTTGTACGGATCGGTGATGTGCCCGTCGTCATCTTCGGCCATGGCGTTGATGGTGAGGTCCCGACGAATCAGGTCTTGCTCAAGGGTAACCTCGGGGCTGGCGTGAAAGGTGAAGCCGCCATAGCCGCGACCGCTTTTGCGTTCGGTCCGGGCCAGGGCGTATTCCTCGCCGGTTTGCGGGTGCAGGAACACCGGAAAGTCCGACCCTACCGGGCGATAGCCCAAGGCTTGCATCTGTTCGACGCTCTCCCCAACCACCACCCGATCGATATCGGTGACCGGCCTGCCGAGCAGGCGGTCGCGCACGGCACCGCCGACTTTATAGATCTGCATGAAAAACCTCCGTTGAAGCCACAGGATACCCTGTCTGGCTGCAACGGAGGTCGGCTGCGCTAGAGGTGCACGACAGCGAGGTCCAGGCGGCCATAGTCGCCTTCGCTGCCGTGTTCACCCTTTGGGGGGACGTGAAAGGTTTTCATGATCTGGTCGCCTTGCAGGGTTTCCAGATGGATGTCGAAGCCCCACAGGCGGTGCAGATGCTTGAGCACTTCCTCGGTGGAGTCGCCCAGGGGTTTGCGGTCGTGCTGCTGGTGACGCAGGGTCAGCGAGCGGTCGCCGCGACGGTCGATGCTCCAGATCTGGATATTTGGCTCGCGGTTGCCCAGGTTGTACTGCGCGGCCAGGGTTTCACGAATGATCCGGTAGCCCGTCTCGTCGTGAATCGCCGGTACCAGCAGGTCGTCCTTCTGGTCGTCATCAAGGATGCTGAAGAGCTTCAGGTCACGGATTACCGTGGGCGACAGGTACTGCAGGATGAAACTCTCATCCTTGAAGCTGCTCATGGCGAACTTGATGGTCGACAGCCAGTCACTGCCGGCGATGTCCGGGAACCAGTGGCGGTCTTCCTCGGTGGGGTGTTCGCACATGCGCCGGATGTCCCGGTACATGGCAAAGCCCAGCGCGTAGGGGTTGATACCGCTGTAGTACGGGCTGTCGAAGCCAGGCTGGAAGACTACGCTGGTGTGCGACTGGAGGAACTCCATGATGAAGCCTTCGGTGACCAGGCCTTCGTCATACAGGTCGTTCATCAGGGTGTAGTGCCAGAAGGTGGCCCAGCCCTCGTTCATCACCTGGGTTTGCCGCTGCGGGTAGAAGTACTGCGCAATCTTGCGCACGATCCGCACGATTTCCCGCTGCCAGGGCTCCAGCAGCGGCGCGTGTTTCTCGATGAAGTACAGGATGTTTTCCTGCGGCTCGGCCGGGAAGCGGGCGTTGTCTTTCTCGTTGTACTTGTCGTTGCCCTTGGGGATGGTCCGCCAAAGGTCGTTGATCTGCTTTTGCAGGTGTTCTTCACGATCTTTCTGGCGACGCCGTTCCTCTTCGGCGGAAATCGGGTAGGGGCGCTTGTAGCGGTCTACACCGTAGTTCATCAGGGCGTGGCAGGAGTCGAGCAGGTCTTCGACCGCATCAATGCCGTGGCGCTCCTCGCACTGGGTGATGTACTGCTTGGCGAACACCAGGTAATCGATGATCGAACTGGCATCGGTCCAGGTGCGGAACAGGTAGTTGCCCTTGAAGAAGCTGTTGTGCCCGTAGCAGGCATGCGCCACCACCAGTGCCTGCATGCAGATGGTGTTTTCTTCCATCAGGTAGGCGATGCACGGGTCGGAGTTGATCACGATCTCGTAGGCCAGGCCCATCTGGCCCCGGCTGTAGGACTTCTCGGTGCTGAGGAAGTGTTTGCCGTAGGACCAATGGTGGTAGCCCAGGGGCATGCCGACGGAAGCGTAGGCGTCCATCATCTGCTCGGCCGTGATCACTTCGATCTGGTTGGGGTAGGTGTCCAGGGCGTAGCGCTCGGCCAGGCGGCTGATTTCTCGGTCATAGGCCTGGATAAGCTCGAACGTCCATTCGGACCCGGTCGAAAGGGGCTGGCGTTTCTGCTCTCTAGCGGTCATGTCACTAACCTGCGCTGGAAGAGTTCACGGAAGACCGGATAGATATCGCCGGCCGACACCAACTGCTGCTGCGCGAACGTATCGGGGAATGACTCGCCGATGCGCTCGTACTCGTACCACAAGGCCTGGTGTTCGCGAGGGGTGATCTCGACGTAAGTGTAGTACTGCACGAACGGCATGATCTGCTTGCTGAGGATCTCGCGGCAGATCGGCGAATCGTCGTTCCAGTTGTCGCCATCGGAAGCCTGGGCGGCGTAGATGTTCCATTCATTGGCCGGGTAGCGTTCGGCCATGACTTCCTGCATCAGTTTCAGGGCGCTGGAGACGATGGTGCCGCCGGTCTCGCGTGAGTAGAAGAACTCTTCCTCGTCCACTTCGCGGGCGCTGGTGTGATGGCGGATGAACACCACTTCAATACGGTCATAGTTCCGTTTCAGGAACAGGTACAGCAGGATGAAGAAGCGTTTGGCGATGTCCTTGGTGGCCTGGGTCATCGAGCCGGACACGTCCATCAGGCAGAACATCACCGCCTTGGAACTGGGGTTGGGTTGTTTGATCAGCAGGTTGTACTTGAGGTCGAAGGTGTCGAGGAACGGGACCCGGTGAATGCGTGCGCTCAAGCGCTCAATTTCGGCTTCAAGGGCTTGAATGTCGCCGAAGTTGTCTGGTTCTTCGCGTTTCAGGCGGGCCAGTTCTTCCTGCACTTCGCGCAGTTTCGCGCGGCTGCTGCCGGACAGGGCGATACGCCGTGCATGGGCCGAGCGCAGGGTGCGGATGATGTTGATGCGCGACGGGTTGCCTTCGTTGCTGATGCCTGCACGTACGGTCTTGAAGGTGTCGGTGCCGGTCAGGTGGCGCTTGACCAGGTTGGGCAGCTCAAGGTCTTCGAACATGAATTCGAGGAACTCTTCCTGGGTGATCTGGAACACAAACTCGTCCATGCCTTCGCCGGAGTTGCCGGCCTTGCCGCGCCCACCGCCGCCGCCACCCCCTTGTGGCCGGGCAATGTGTTCGCCCGCAGTGAATTCCTTGTTGCCGGGATGCACCACGGTCTGCTTGCCGCCGCGGCCATGGTGCAACACGGGCTCGTCGATATCGCGGCCCGGGATGCTGATCTGTTCGCCGTGCTCCATGTCGGTGATGGAGCGGCGGCTTACCGCCTCTTCGACGGCCTTCTTGATGTGGTCACGGTAGCGCCGCAGGAAACGCTGGCGGTTTACCGTGCTCTTGTTCTTGCCGTTCAGACGTCGGTCAATTACGTAACTCATTGGGCGCCTCCGGAAGGCAGCAGTAGCTGCAAGCTCTAAGCTTCACGCTGCAAGTTAGAGCATGAACTGCAAGCTACCGGCGAAGCCGCGACCCTCCGGACAAACGGCGTGCCCCCTGTAGCTTGCAGCTTGTAGCTCACCTCTGTCTTATTGGGACTTCCTGACCCGCAGGTACCATTCCGAGAGCAACCGGACTTGCTTGTCGGTGTAGCCACGCTCAACCATCCGCGTGACGAAGTCGTTGTGTTTCTGCTGATCCTCTTTGCTGGCCTTGGCATTGAAGCTGATGACGGGCAGCAGGTCCTCGGTGTTGGAGAACATTTTCTTCTCGATGACCACACGCAGCTTCTCGTAGCTGAGCCAGGTCGGGTTCTTGCCGTTGTTGTTGGCCCGGGCGCGCAGTACGAAGTTGACGATCTCGTTGCGGAAGTCTTTCGGGTTGCTGATGCCGGCCGGTTTCTCGATCTTCTCCAGCTCCTCGTTGAGGGCGATACGGTTGAGGATCTCGCCGGTTTCCGGGTCGCGGTATTCCTGGTCCTGAATCCAGAAGTCGGCGTACAGCACGTAGCGGTCGAAGATGTTCTGCCCGTATTCGCTGTAGGACTCCAGGTACGCGGTCTGGATTTCCTTGCCGATGAACTCGATGTAGCGCGGCGCCAGGTACTCTTTCAGGAAGCGCAGGTAGCGCTCGCGCACCTCTGCCGGGAATTGCTCCTGCTCGATCTGCTGTTCCAGCACATACAGCAGGTGCACCGGGTTGGCGGCGATTTCATGCGGGTCGAAGTTGAAGACCTTGGAGAGGATCTTGAACGCGAAGCGGGTCGACAGGCCATTCATGCCCTCATCGACGCCGGCCGAATCGCGGTACTCCTGGATCGACTTGGCCTTTGGATCGGTGTCTTTGAGGTTTTCACCGTCGTAGACGCGCATTTTCGAATAGATGTTCGAGTTCTCTGGTTCTTTCAGGCGCGACAGCACGGTGAATTGGGCCAGCATCTTCAGGGTGTCGGGTGCGCAGTGGGCCTTGGCCAGCGAGCTGTTGAACAAGAGCTTGTCGTAGATCTTGATCTCGTCACTGACGCGCAGGCAGTACGGCACCTTGACGATGTAGATCCGGTCGATGAACGCCTCGTTGTTCTTGTTGTTGCGGAAGCTGTGCCATTCCGATTCGTTGGAGTGGGCCAGCAGGATCCCGGAGTAGGGGATCGCCCCCAGGCCTTCGGTACTGTTGTAGTTGCCTTCCTGGGTGGCAGTCAGCAGTGGGTGCAGCACCTTGATCGGCGCCTTGAACATCTCGACGAATTCCATCAGGCCCTGGTTGGCCCGGCACAGTGCGCCCGAGTAGCTGTAGGCATCGGCGTCGTTCTGTGGGTATTCCTCAAGCTTGCGGATGTCGACCTTGCCGACCAGTGCCGAGATGTCCTGGTTGTTCTCGTCACCCGGCTCGGTCTTGGCCACGGCAATCTGGTTGAGGATCGAAGGGTAGAGCTTGACCACCTTGAACTGGCTGATGTCGCCGCCGAATTCGGCCAGGCGCTTGGTTGCCCAAGGCGACATGATGGTGCTCAGGTAACGCCGGGGGATGCCGAAGTCTTCTTCAAGAATGGCGCCATCTTCAGTGGCGTTGAACAGCCCCAGGGGCGACTCGAAGACCGGTGAGCCCTTGATCGCGTAGAAGGGCACCTTCTCCATCAGCTGTTTGAGTTTTTCGGCCAGCGACGATTTACCGCCACCTACCGGGCCGAGCAGGTACAGGATCTGCTTCTTCTCTTCCAGGCCCTGCGCAGCATGGCGGAAGTAGGAGACGATCTGGTCGATGCACTCTTCCATGCCGTGGAAGTCTTCGAAGGCCGGGTAGCGACGGATGACCTTGTTGGAGAAGATCCGCGACAACCTGGAGTTGTTCGAGGTGTCGACCAGCTCCGGTTCACCGATAGCCATCAACAGGCGTTCGGCCGCCGAAGCGTAGGCACTGCGGTCCTGCTTGCAGAGCTCCAGATACTCCTGCAGCGAGAGCTCTTCCTGGCGGGTGGACTCGAAACGTTGTTGGAAGTGGCTAAAAATACTCATGACGTCACCTCGCTCGATACGTGGAGCCGGCGCCGGATCAGTCAGTTGATGCTGGCATGCAGCCGACACTGTCGACTGCTGTATACCCCCCAGAACACCTAAAGTCGCTACCGATGACCCGTACGCCGGTGTACCGGCTCTCCCCTTTTTGGATGGCCTGGGCTTAAGGATAGTTGGTAATCGGGGAGGTCAAGGGCGGTTGCACATGAAGTTCGCCACGACCGTTCGTCTGGTCAGGCGCGAGCCCGCACGGGGCGCGGGCTGCGGGAGATGAAAAAAATTATTCGGCGTTGTCTTGGGCGGTTTCGGCCGGGTAGGTGCTGCGCCATAGTTCGAAGCCGCCGTCGATGCTGTAGACGTCGGAGAAACCCTGGCTGACCAGGTAGGCCGCCGCGCTCTGGCTGGAGTTGCCGTGGTAGCAGACCACCAGCGTCGGGGCGTCGAGGTCGGCACCACGGATGAAGTCGGCCACGGAGTGGTTGTCCAGGTGCTTCGCGCCAGGGATATGGCCATTGGCAAAGGTGGGCTGGTCGCGAATATCGACCACGACCGCACCTTGCTCACGCAGGGCCTGGGCCTGTTCGGGAGGGATGCGTTTGAATTCGCTCATGGGTACGGCTTCCTTCAGGGCTGGTCAGACATTCTAACCGGTTGTGCCGGCACGGGTTGGGGGCGGATCGTACCTTCGTCGGTGCATTCGCAGCGATGGAATTCGCCGCTGTCGACGTTGTACAGGGTCATGGCGCCACCCCAGACGCAGCCGGTATCCAGGGCGATCACGCCCGGTACCTTGCACTTGCCTTCAAGGGCGGCCCAGTGGCCGAAGATGATCTTCACATGGCGCGAGCGACGGTCCTTGTGGGCGAACCAGGGTTTGTAGCCTGGCGGGGCAGTGTCGGCGCCTTCCTTGCCCTTGAGGTCGAGCTTGCCGTCGGCAGTGCAGAAGCGCATGCGAGTGAAGTAGTTGGTGATGACGCGCAGGCGGCTCACGCCTTGCAGGTCCTTGTGCCATTTGCTCGGCTCGTTGCCGTACATGCCGTCCAGGTAAGGCTTGAAGCGGTTGTCGTCGCGCAGCACTTGCTCGACTTCGCCGGCCAGCTCCAGTGCCTTGCCCAGTGTCCACTGGGGCGGGATACCGGCGTGTACCAGGGCGATGCCGCGCTGTTCGTCGTAATGCAGCAGCTTCAGGCGCCGCAGCCAATCGAGCAATTCGCCGGCATCGGGCGCGTCGAGAATCTCGCGCAGCGTGTCGTTCTTTTTCAGGCGCTCGACGTTGTGCCAGGTGGCGAGCAGGTGCAGGTCATGGTTGCCCAGCACGCAGACCAGCGACTCGCGCATGGCATACAGAAAGCGCAGGGTTTCCAGCGATTCGGGGCCGCGATTGACCAAATCACCCACCAACCACAGGCGGTCGACGGCAGGGTTGAAGTTGACGCGTTCGAGCAGGCACTTGAGCGGCTGCAGGCAACCTTGAAGGTCGCCAACGGCGTAGGTTGCCATCAGTGCAGGGCCCCCGGCACGGCCAGGCGGAACGGCGCGATCAAGGCATCGAAGCGCTTGCCGTCTTCGGCAAACATCTTGTAGCTGCCCTGCATGGTGCCAACCCGGGTGTTGATTACCGCACCGCTGCTGTAGGTATGGCTCTGGCCGGGCGCGATCAGCGGCTGTTGGCCGACCACGCCCTCGCCACGCACCTCTTCGACACCGCCATCGCCATTGGTGATCAGCCAGTGCCGGGCCAACAATTTGGCGGGCAGGGAGCCGTTGTTCGCCACCGTGATGGTGTAGGCGAACGCGAAACGGTTGTTTTCAGGATCGGATTGTTCTTTGAGGAAACGGGTCACGACGCTGACGTCGATCTGGTAGCGGGGATCAGACATGCAAGGGGCCTTAGAAACTGACGCGAATACGGCGATGGCGTCAGTCTAGGCTATCGGCGGGGCCGACGGCCAGTCATGCCGGGCATGACTGGCCTGAACGGTGACTCAGTTGGCGCTCTGTTCGGCCAGCTTGTCGGCCAGGCGCACGAAGGCGGCGAGGTCCAGTTGTTCCGGGCGCAGGCTGCCATCGACACCGGCGGCCGTGATGTCTTCGCTGGTCAGCAGGGCCTTGAGGGTATTGCGCAAGGTCTTGCGGCGCTGGTTGAAGGCTTCGCGCACGACGCGCTCCAGCAGGCGGTGGTCCTTGGCCGGGAAGGGCAGGACGGCATGCGGGACCAGGCGCACGATGGCCGAGTCGACCTTCGGTGGCGGGTTGAACGCGCCCGGGCCGACGTTGAACAGGTGCTCCACACGGCAGTGGTACTGCACCATGATCGACAGGCGACCCCAGTCACCGCCGCCGGGGCCGGCAGCCAGGCGCTCGACGACTTCCTTCTGCAACATGAAGTGCATGTCGCGGATCAGCTCGGCGTTGGACAGCAGGTGGAAGATCAGCGGCGTCGAGATGTTGTAGGGCAGGTTGCCGACCACGCGCAGGCTGTGCGGCTCGGCGCCGAGGCTGGTGAAGTCGAACTTCAGTGCATCGCCCTGGTGCAGGCGGAAGTTGTCACGGCCCGCGAACTGCTGGTTGAGGATCGGCACCAGGTCCTTGTCCAGCTCGACCACGTCCAGCTGCGCGCCGCTGCCCAGCAGGCCTTCGGTCAGGGCGCCCTGGCCCGGGCCGATTTCCAGCATGCGCTCGCCCGCCTTGGCATGGATCGAACGCAGGATGCGGTCGATGACGCCGGCGTCGTGCAGGAAGTTCTGGCCAAAACGCTTGCGCGCCTTGTGTTGGTATTGCTCGGTCATAATCGGGTCTCGGCCATCTGGTAGGCGGTTTCCAGGGCGACTTGCAGGCTGCCGGTGTCGATCCTGCCGGTGCCGGCAAGGTCCAGGGCGGTGCCATGATCCACGGAGGTGCGGATGATCGGCAGGCCCAGGGTGACATTCAGTGCAGCGCCAAAGCCCTTGTACTTGAGTACCGGCAGGCCCTGGTCGTGGTACATCGCCAGCACTGCGTCGCAGTGCTCCAGATATTTGGGGGTAAACAGGGTGTCGGCGGGCAACGGGCCGCGAAGGTCCATGCCTTCGAGGCGCAGGCGCGCCAATGTGGGTTCGATGATGTCGATTTCTTCGTGGCCCAGGTGGCCACCTTCGCCAGCATGCGGATTCAGGCCGCAGACCAGGATGCGCGGGCTGGCGATGCCGAACTTGTGTTGCAGGTCGGCATGCAGGATGCGCGCAACACGCTCCAGGCGTTCGACGGTGATGGCATCGGCCACGTCCCGCAGCGGCAGGTGCGTGGTCACCAGGGCCACGCGCAGGCCGCGCGTGGCGAGCATCATCACCACTTGTTCAGTGGCGGTCAGCTCGGCCAGGAATTCGGTGTGTCCAGAGAACGGTATGCCGCTTTCATTGATCACGCCCTTGTGCACGGGCGCGGTGATCATTCCGGCAAAGTGCCCATCCAGGCAGCCTTGACCCGCACGGGTCAGGGTTTCGAGGACGAAGGCAGCGTTGGCTTTGTCCAGCTGGCCAGCAACTGCCGGCGAGGCCAATGGCGTATCCCAGACGTACAGGCTGCCCGAAGGGGCAGGTGAGTCCGGGAAGGCGTCCGGGCTGACCGGCAGGAGTGTGACTGCCACACCCAACTGCGCGGCCCGCTCGACGAGCAGGTCACGGCTGGTGATGGCAATCAGGGGGTAAGGCTGGGCTTGCGCGGCGAGCAGCAGGCACAGGTCAGGACCTATGCCGGCCGGCTCACCGGGTGTGAGGGCGAAGCGCTGGTGTTTCACTGGGCAGCCTGATCGGCGCCAGGAAGCTTGATTTCAACGTAGGCTTCGTCACGGATCTGACGCAGCCAGGTTTGCAGCTCTTCGTCGTACTTGCGGTTGCGCAGTACGTTCATTGCCTGTTGCTCACGCGCTTGCTCGGTGCTGTCGGTTGCACGACGGCCCATGACTTCCAGTACGTGCCAGCCGTATTGGGTCTTGAAGGGCTTGGTCACTACGCCTTGTTGGGCGCGGGCCATCTCTTCGCGGAACTCGGGTACCAACGCATTCGGGTCAATCCAGTTCAGGTCGCCGCCGTTGAGGGCCGAACCCGGGTCTTCGGAGAAGCTCTTCGCCAGTTCGCTGAAGTCTTCACCATTCTGGATGCGGTCATACAACTTTTCTGCCAGTTGCTTGGTCGCCGCTTCGCTGCGGATCTCGCTTGGCTTGATCAGGATATGACGGACGTGCACTTCGTCACGCATCATCGCCTGGCCGCCGCGCTTTTCCTGCAGCTTGAGGATGATGAAGCCGCCTGGGGTACGCAGCGGTTCGGTGATATCACCCACCGACATGCGGGCCAGCATCTGGTCGAACGGCGGAGGCAGCTGGGCTGCTTTACGCCAGCCCATCTCACCACCTTCCAGGGCGTTGTCGCTCGCCGAACGGGCGATTGCCACTTGAGCGAAGTCGGCACCTTGCTTGAGCTGCTTGTAGATCTCGGCGGCTTGCTGGGCTGCTGCCTGAATGGCCGTCGAGTTGGCGCTCTCAGGTGTCGGGATCAGGATGTTGGCCAGGCGGAACTCTTCCGACAGCTGCATCTTGCCCATGTCCGAAGCGAGGAAGTTCTTCACTTCCTGCTCCGATACCTGAATACGCTCGGCCACACGACGCTGGCGCACGCGGCTGATGATCATCTCGCGCTTAACCTGCTCGCGAGCATCATCGTAGGACAGGCCGTCATGGGCCAGTGCTGCGCGGAACTGCTCCAGGCTCATGCCGTTGCGCTGGGCAATGGTGCCGATAGCCTGGTTCAGCTCTTCGTCAGTGATACGGATGCCGGAGCGATCGCCGATCTGCAATTGCAGGTTTTCGACGATCAAGCGCTCCAGAACCTGCTGATCGAGCACGCCTGCCGGAGGTACAGCACCACCGCGCTTGGCGATGGTTTGCTGTATTTCATGCACGCGTTGGTCCAGTTGGCTCTTCATGACCACGTCGTTGTCGACGATGGCCACAACGCTATCCAGAGGTTGCACGGCGGCAAACGCCGTGCTGCTCAGCATTACAGCGCCCAGCATCAGCGGGCGCAGACAATCAATAAGCTTGGTCTTCACGTGTACGATAACCTTGAATGCCCTGGTCGAGGAACGACTCGACCTTATTGCCCACTACGCCGCCGAGGCCTTTCAGCACAATCTGCAGGAAGACGCCGTGGTCGCCTTTTTCGTTTTGCGGTGCATCCTGGCTGAACTCGTCGTAGTCAACCCAGTAGCGGTTGATCAGGCGCAGCTTCCAGCAGCAGTTGTCATACTCGAAGCCACCGAAGGCTTCCAGGGTGCGGTTGCGGTTGTAGTCGTGCTGCCAGCGGGCGATGGCCGTCCACTGCGGGACGATCGGCCACATGACGGAGAAGTCATGTTGCTGGATCTTGTAGTAGTCCTTACCCGGCGTGCCGTAGGCGCCACCACCCACCGACCACTTACCGGTGGACTGGTCGTAACGGACCATGTCGTTGCGGTAGCGGTAACCCAGGTTGACGACCTTGTTGACGTTGTCTTCAGGCTGGTAGTGGAACATCGCGCTGCCCGAGCGGGTGCTGCGGCTGTCCGGATCCCAGTTGAAGTCGGAGTTCACACGCCAATCGCGGTTGAAGCGATATTCGTACTCCAGCGCATAGGGAGAAACATTGGCCAGTGCGTCGTCGCGGGTGCGGTAGTCAATGCCCGGCAGCTGAACCTTGCGGTCCTTGAAGTAGAGTGCCTGACCAACACTGATGCGTTGACGCTCGAAGCCGTTCTCTTCAATCCAGCGGTTGGTGACGCCCAGCGAGAGTTTGTTCTCGTCGCCGATGCGGTCGGTGCCCGAGAAGCGATTGTCGCGGAAGAGCGAGGCATAGTTGAAGGTGCTTTCGACGGAGTCGAAAATCGGGATGTCCTTCTGATCCTTGTACGGTACGTACAGGTAGAACAGGCGCGGTTCGAGTGTTTGGCGGTAGTTCTTGCCGAACCACTGGGTATCACGATCGAAGTACAGGCCGCTGTCCACACTGAAAATCGGGACATTGCGATCTTGTGAGCTGCTGAATTTGCCGAGCAACGGGTCGGCAGTCTCAGCCTGGGCTTTGCCTCGGCCGTCCAGGTCCAGGTCGTAATGCGTGTAGGCATACTTGATGGAAGGCTTCAGGTAGCCGTAGGTCGCATTCAGCGGCAAGCTGACTTCCGGGGCAATGTTCATCCGGTTGCCATTTGCACGAGCAAGGCCGAAGACATTGTTGTCGTACCACGGTTGGGCAAAACCATCTTCGTTGATGAAGTTGCCGTTACGCAGGTCGCGATCAAACCTTACAAATTCGGTGTTGTAACCGAAGTTCAGGCCGCTTGGGTGATAAGGCAGCGTGCCGTTGAAGTAGACTTGCGGCAGGCGGTCGTAGGGGGTGGTCTGCGTGATGGTCGCCAGTTTGTAGGCATGCAGGTTGATGCCGGTAACGTAGGAGTCACCACGGTAGCTCAATGCCCCGCGTTGATTGATGTAGTCCGTGCTTTCGACACCAATCTGGCCAGTTTCCAGGTCCTGGAAGTAGTAAGGGTCGCTGATGTCGGTGTAGTCGACTTCAGTCATGATGCGTTCGTCCAGGCCACCCTTGTGCTGCCAGTTGATCATCCAGCGCTGATCTTTGTAGTCCGTCTGCAGCTTGCGCTCATCATCCTTGTCATTCAGGTACGCACCACCGAACTGACCTTCGCTGGACTTGGTCAGGTAGCGGAATTCGCCTTCCATCAACAAGCCGCGCTTGGCCATGTAGCGTGGGTACAACGTGGCATCGTAGTTGGGTGCCAGGTTGAAGTAGTACGGTGTGACCAGCATGAAGCCGGTGTCGCTGCTGGTGCTGAACGATGGCGGCAGGAAGCCGGACTGGCGACGGTCATCGATCGGGAAGTAGATGTACGGTGTGTAGAACACCGGAATATCCGCTACTCGAAGGGTGGCATTGGTCGCGGTGCCGAAGCCGGTGGCCGGGTTCAGCGTGATGTTGTTGCCCTTCAGCTGCCAGGCGTTGCTGTTCGGCTCACAGGTGGTATAGGTACCGTCCTTGAGGCGAATGATGGCGTTCTCGGCACGCTTGGCGTACAGCGCGTTACCGCGGATACGCGACTTGTGCATCACGTATTCGACGTTGTCGACCTTGGCCGCGCCGGTGTCCAGTTCGATTTCCGCGTGGTCACCCACGACCAGCGAACCGTTGTCGCGAATCTTCACGTTGCCGCTCAGCTCGCCACGGTTTTCCGCCTGGTACAGGTTCGCCTCGTCGGCTTCGACCTGCATGCTGCCCTGGCGCATGACCACGTCACCGGCGAGGGTGGCGATCTGCTGCTCCTGCTGGTAGCGCGAAGCCTTGGCACCGATGAAGGTCGGCGACTCGTCTTTTGGCGTGTTGTCGTTCATGCCCGGACGGATCGGCTCGATATAGGCACCGGCGCAATACGGGCCGGTCTCTGCGAGCTGGGCAGGGGTGAGCTGGTCGCGTGGGACCCAGTCGAGGTGGCTGTAGTCGGCACTGCGCGACTTCAGACCACGGCCCTTGGCCTCGGTGACGAGCATCGGGCCTTGGCCCTTCTGCTCGACAACGCCTTCGGCGCTCTGCTCGGGCGTCGGATTGGCCGAACTAACGGCCGCACCATCATGCACCGGGCGCGGCGGCAAGGTGTTGGCACTGGACTTGGGCTTGCAGTCCCAACCTCCGGAAGCGGACACTTGGCAGTCGAACTGCTCGGCAGCTACCACGTACGACGTGGCGAGAGGTTGCATGGCCAGCAAACCGCCGGTAACCAGCAACGGGAATTTTTTACGAAACGCGGGGGATTTCAATGCCATCTTATTAGTCCGGGCTTCCTGCGTGCCATCTGCCCGCGTGTGGGGCCGCACGCCTCTCGATGGTCTGAAAAAGATGCTGGATAATAAAGCATGACCCGCTTGACGGCTAGGGCCGTCGGAGACCCATGTAATGCCCGATCACGATGTACGCCTGCAACACCTGAATGTCTGGCTCGATGAGCAACTGGCAAAACTATTCCACACACACGGCTGGGGCCCGGTTCCAGCGGGTAGCCTGACGGCGGCAAGCAGCGATGCGAGCTTCCGGCGGTACTTCCGCTGGCAGGGCGAAGGCCGCAGTTTTATTGTCATGGACGCGCCGCCGCCGCAGGAAAACTGCCGTCCTTTTGTTGATATTGCGCATTTATTGGCCAGTGCCGGGGTCAATGTGCCGGTTATTCATGGCCAGGACCTGGAGCGCGGCTTCCTGTTGTTGAGCGACTTGGGCCACCAGACCTACCTCGACGTGATCAATGGCGAAAGCGCCGATGGGCTGTTCGATGTTGCCATCGAGGCCCTGCTGGCCTTCCAGCAATTGCCGATGCAGGCGCCTTTGCCCAGCTATGACGTGGCCTTGCTACGCCGTGAACTGGAGCTGTTTCCCGAGTGGTATGTGGGTCGCGAGCTCGGTGTAGTCTTCAACGATGCGCAATTGGCTGCCTGGCAGCGCATCAGCGCGGTGCTGATCGATAGCGCCCTGGCCCAGCCGAAAGTGTTGGTGCATCGCGACTATATGCCGCGCAACCTGATGGTCAGCGAGCCGAACCCTGGCGTGCTGGATTTCCAGGATGCGGTGTATGGCCCGGTGACCTACGACATTACCTGCCTGTTCAAGGATGCCTTCCTCAGCTGGCCACAGGCGCGGGTCGAAGGCTGGCTGAAGGCGTATTGGCAGCGTGCACAGGCGTGCGGTGTGCCGGTACAGGCTGACTTCGAAGACTTCCACCGTGCCAGCGACCTGATGGGCGTGCAGCGCCACCTCAAGGTCATCGGCATCTTCGCGCGCATCTGCCACCGCGACGGCAAGCCGCGCTACCTCGCCGATGTGCCGCGCTTCTTTGCCTATATAGATGAAGTGATCGCCCGCCGTCCGGAACTGGCCGAACTTGATGAGCTCATCGAGAGCCTGCTGGCTGCTGCCGGGACGCGCCCATGAAAGCGATGATTCTGGCCGCCGGCAAGGGCGAGCGGATGCGTCCGCTTACCCTGCATACCCCCAAGCCGCTGGTCCCCGTAGCCGGGGTGCCACTGATCGAATACCACCTGCGGGCGCTGGCAAAGGCCGGGTTCAAGGACATCGTCATCAATCATGCCTGGCTCGGCCAGCAGATCGAGGACTACCTGGGGGATGGCGCGCAGTTGGGCTTGAACATCCGCTATTCACCTGAAGGTGAGCCGCTGGAGACCGGCGGGGGGATTTTCAAGGCGTTGCCGTTGCTGGGTGATGAGCCTTTCGTGCTGGTCAATGGTGATATCTGGACGACGTTCGACTTCAGCCAGTTGCACACGCCGCTGCAAGGGCGTGCGCACCTGGTGCTGGTGGACAACCCGGGGCACCACGGGCGCGGCGACTTCCGTCTGCTTGAGGCGCGCGTCGAAGACGCTGATGGCACCGCTGATACGTTGACCTACAGCGGCATTGCCGTGCTCGACCCGGCCTTGTTCGCAGGCTGCCAGCCGGGCGCCTTCAAGCTGGCCCCGCTGTTGCGTGCAGCCATGGCGCGCGGTGAAGTGAGCGGTGAGCACTTCAGTGGGCACTGGGTTGACGTCGGTACCCTGGAGCGTCTTGCTGAAGTCGAGCAACTGCTCGTCGAAGGACGCTGACATGCTCTGGCCTAGCACAGTGATTGGTGCGGGAGCGGGCTTCGCAATCGCCAGTATTCCGGGTGCATTGCTGGGGGCTTTGCTTGGTCAGGCGATGGATCGCCGTTTGCAATTGCACAGCTGGGCACACCTGCGTGAGCGCCTGGGTGGCCGACCTGTGCTGCGCGATGACGAAGTACTGTTCGTGCTGCTGGGGCGCCTGGCCAAGAGTGATGGCCGGGTGGGCGAGGGGCATATACAGCAAGCACGCCTGGAAATGATGCGCCTGGAAATGGGCGACCCGGCCAGGCGTCGGGCGATCAGTGCGTTCAACCGTGGCAAGGGCGGGCGTGAGCGGTTGGACGGCCATCTACGACGTCTCAAGCAACAGCCGCATGCCGCTGAAGGCATGTTGCGGGCTTGTTGGCGCATGGTCTGGGCCGATGGGCGGGCGGGCCGGCAGGAGCGCGAGTTGCTCATGCTGTGGGGCAGGCAACTGGGCTGGAGCCAGGCCAAGGTGCAAGCCCTGGCGGGTGAGTACGAACCCTACCAACCGGCGCTGGGCAACGGCGCGTCGAGCTACCCGGATGCGTTACGCCTGCTGGGGATTACCGTCGACACCGATTCCAAGCAGATCAAGCAGGCCTATCGGCGGCTGCTCAGCCGCCACCACCCGGACAAGCTGGTGGGCAACGGTGCAAGCCCGGCCCAGGTGCGCGAGGCGACCGAACGGACCCGCGAGCTGCACCAGGCCTATTCGATCGTGCGCAAGCGCCACGGCTTCTAGTCAGTTGCTCGGTGTCGGGCTCAACCAGCCGCGAATGCGCCGGAACAGTTGCTCCTGTTCTGCGGCCTGGTTGGGCAGGGCATTCAGGGCGACCTGACGGTAGCTGCTGTCCTTGAGGCGCTTGCTCGCTTGCAGGCGTTGCTCGGCGGCACGCCGCACCTGCGGCAAGGTCGCGTAATAGAAGTCGGCAGTGGGCAGCTTCAGCGTCGGCGTCAGGCTTTCCAGGGTGCTGTCCACCCGTGCCGGGGTTTGCCCCGAGACCATCACCAGCTTCTGTACCTGCGCCGGCTGGCGTTCACTGAGGAAGCGCGCGGCCCAGTAGGCGCCGCTACCGTGCCCGAGCAGCACGATGCTGCGTGCATTCTGCTGCTGGGCGTAGGCAATGCCGGCCTCGATACGGGCGAAGATCCGCTCGGCGTCGGCCTTGTCGTCGGCGCCCGGCTCAGGGGTTGGCTCGTTGCTGTCGGTGTTCTCGGTTTCTGCGGCAGTGGCCTGGGCGATATTGGCGTTGGCGTCGGCCGGGGTGTCCTTGGCGGGCGCGGCCTTGGAGTCGTCAGCGGGCGCCTTGGCAGGAGCCGGCGCGGGTGCTGGCGTGCGGGCGATCGGCGCGTCGGCTTGCAGGTCTGGCAGGCTCAGGCTCAGCGTCGACCATTGCACATCCGGGAACTTGCGCCGCAGCGGGCCCACGCCCTTGGGCCAGTCAGCCGTTTCGCCGGCACCGGGCACGATGATCAGCGCACCTTCCGGGTTTGGCGTGTTGGCCGGTTTCCACAAGGCCAGGAACGCCTCGCTGCCGGCTTGCAGGGTTTGTTGCTCGTCCTTGGGCACCTGGCGCTCCAGGGCCTGGGCATCTTCCAGGCTGCGCTCGGCCAAGGCCTGGCGCTGCACCTGCTTGGCGGGTGCCTGCTCCGGCGCTTCTGGCGTTTCGCCGGCCAGTGCTTGTGCGGTACAAGGTAGTATCAAGGACAGGCATAACGCAGGAAGCGTCGTGCGATAAAGTAAGAACATTGATCGATCCAGGCCAGAGAGATACCGGCAGCCTAAAGGTATTTGTCCGGGACGGCCAAGTTCGGCGACCGTCCGTTCATTGACGAGATTCCAGATGAAGCGTTTGCGCTGCCTGTTGGTTATCGGCTGTTTGTGGCTGCCCTTGATGGCGGGAGCGGCGCCCGTGGCTTCTACGCCCGGTGTGCAACTGGAGCCGGCGCAGCAACAGTGGCTGGATCAGCATCGCAGCCTGCGGGTCGGCCTGGTGTTGCAGGCGCCCTTCGCCCAGTTCGACCGGCGCCTGCAACAGCTGTCCGGGGTCAACGTCGAGCTGATGAACTGGCTGGCCCGCCAACTCGGGCTGGACCTGACCTGGCGCAACTTCAACGACCAGGCTGCACTGGAAGTCGCGCTGGTACGCGGTGAAATCGACCTGGCACCGGGGTTGACGCAAACACCGGCCGGCTTGCGCCTGTGGCTGTTCAGCGACCCCTACATGCGTGTGCCGCAATTGATCGTCGGGCCGCGCACCGGGGCGGTGGCGGTCGACCTGGAAAAGCTCGGCAGCACCGACCGGGTCGCCGTGCGCATGCCCAGCGCGGTGGCCGACTATCTGCGCGCGACCTATTCGAACCTCAACCTGCAAGGCGTGCCGGCCGAGCGCCAGGCCCTGCAATTGCTGCTCAGTGACCAGGCCCGCTATGCCGTGGTGGATGAGGCGCAGTTGAGCCGGCTGTCGCGGGAAAACGAATTCAGTGATCTGGTCGTGGTGGGCGATATCGGCCTGCCGCAGTTGCTGCGGGTTGCCTCGCGCCGTGACTGGCCGCAACTGGCCGATATCCTCGAGCGCGGCCTGCAAGCCATCCCGGCCAAGGACCTGGAACAACTGCACAACCGCTGGCTGCAGCCCAAGTACCCGCGTTTGAGTGAGTCCCCCGGCTTTTGGCAGAACCTGGCCCTGCTGCTGGCCGCGTTGCTGTTCAGCAGCATGGCGATCGTGATCTGGCAGCGCCGCCAGCAGCATCAGCTGGAGCAGAGCCTGTTGGCCGCGCGCGAGTCGCTGGCCCAGCGCCAGGCGCGTGAGGAAGCGTTGCGCCTGAGCCAGTTTTCCATCGACCAGAGCACCGTGGGAATTCTCTGGGTGCATTGGGACAGCCATGTGCGCTACGCCAACCGCGCGGCCGAAGCGATGCTCGGCTACCCGTCCGGGGCGCTGATCGACCGGCCGTTGATCGACTTCGAACCCAACCTGCACATGGACCGCTGGCTTGACCTGTGGAAGCGCGCCCGGGCCAACGATGAGGCGGCGCAGCATTTCGAGACCCAGTGCCTGCGCGCCGATGGGCGCCTGCTGCCGGTGGATGTGTCGCTGAGCTTTCTGCGTTTTCGCGATGCCGAATACCTGGTGGTGTTTCTCGCCGACATCACCGAGCGGCGGCGTGCCCTGGCTGCGCTGCGTGAAAGCGAGGCGCGGCTGAAAGGGATTGCCGGCAACGTGCCGGGGTTGGTGTTCCGCCTGGAGCGCAACCCGGCGGCCGGTGAGCTGGAGTTCCCCTATATCAGTGAAGGCAGCGCGGCGCTGGTCGGCTACACGCCTGCCGAACTGCAGCATCCGGATGTCGGCTTGCGCAGCCTGGTGCACCCCGAGGACCGCGCTGACTACCACCAGGTCCAGGACCGTGCACTGGAATCCGACAGTGACTGGTCCTGGCAGGGGCGGATATTCACGCGCCAGGGCGAGCAGCGCTGGGCGGACATCAAGGCCAGTACCCGGGTGCTGGGCGATGGCCGGGTGGTGTGGGACGGCATTGTCTGGGACATCAGCCAGAGCAAGCAGGCAGAGCAGGCACTGGCGCGCTCGCAGGAACAGCTGCGCGAGCTGTCGGCGCACCTGGAAAGCGTGCGGGAAGAAGAAAAGGCCCGGATCGCCCGCGAGGTACATGACGAGCTGGGGCAAATGCTCACCGTGCTCAAGCTGGAAACCTCCATGTGCGAGCTGGCCTATGCCGAGCTCGATCCCGGGCTCAACGAGCGCCTGGGCAGCATGAAGCGCCTGATCGCCCAGCTGTTCCAGCTGGTGCGCGACGTGGCGACGGCGTTGCGCCCGCCGATTCTCGATGCCGGGATAGCCTCGGCCATTGAGTGGCAGGCCCGGCGTTTCGAGGCGCGCACACAGATCCCGTGCCTGGTCGAGGTGCCGGAGAACCTCCCGCCCTTGAGCGACGCCAAGGCCACCAGCCTGTTCCGCATTCTTCAGGAGGCGCTGACCAACGTCATGCGCCACGCCCAGGCGCATACTGTGCAAATCAGCCTGAGCCTGGAAGACAACCAGCTGTGCCTGACGATCAGCGACGATGGTGTCGGCTTCAGCCCTGGCGACAGCCGGCCGACCTCGTTTGGCCTGGTCGGCATGCGCGAGCGGGTATTGATGCTGGGCGGCAGCATGCGCCTGGACAGCGAGCCGGGCGAGGGCACCAGTTTGAGCGTACGCATACCGCTGAACCGAGACAGGAGCTGAACCGTGATTCGAGTATTGGTTGCCGAAGACCACACCATTGTCCGTGAAGGCATCAAGCAGTTGATTGGCCTGGCCAAGGACATGCAAGTGGTGGGCGAGGCCGGTAATGGCGAGCAGTTGCTGGAGGCCTTGCGTCACAAGGCGTGCGAAGTGGTCTTGCTGGATATCTCGATGCCCGGGGTGAACGGGCTTGAGGCGATCCCGCGGATTCGTGCGATGACGGCGCCGCCGGCGATTCTGGTGCTGTCGATGCATGATGAGGCGCAGATGGCCGCGCGGGCCTTGAAGATCGGCGCTGCCGGGTATGCCACCAAGGACAGCGACCCGGCGTTGCTGCTGACGGCGATCCGGCGGGTGGCGGGAGGCGGGCGCTACATCGACCCGGACCTTGCCGACCGCATGGTCTTCGAGGTTGGCCTGACGGATTCGCGGCCCTTGCATTCGTTGTTGTCGGAGCGCGAGTTCTCGGTGTTCGAGCGCCTGGCCCAGGGTGCCAACGTCAATGACATTGCCCAGCAGCTGGCGCTGAGCAACAAGACCATCAGCACGCACAAGGCGCGGCTGATGCAGAAGCTCAATGTGAATTCGCTGGCCGAGCTGGTGAAGTACGCCATGGAACACAAGCTGGTGTAAGTGTTCTGTTTGCGACCTCGTCTTCCTCTGTGGGAGCCGGCCTTGCCGGCGATGGGTCGCAAGGCGGCCCCGATTGGCAAGGCTTTGCCTCGCATCGCCGGCAAGGCCGGCTCCCACAGGGAACAGGGGTATTTCAGGATGGATGCCTGAAAGCGACATACCTGTAGGGCAATCCCTACCCCCACGCTTCCACCCTGCTGATAGCAATCTCTCAGCCCCCCCGATTTGCCTGGCTGCCGGCCTTCTCTAGGCTTTGAACACAGCAGTCATCCAACAAAAAGGTACGGGTATGAGTGAGGTGAATTCGAGCGCTGCAACCGGCGAAGTGCTGGTCAGCTTCCGTGGTGTGCAGAAGAGCTACGACGGCGAATCGCTGATCGTCAAAGACCTCAACCTGGACATTCGCAAAGGCGAATTCCTGACCCTGCTTGGCCCCTCTGGCTCGGGCAAGACCACCAGCCTGATGATGCTGGCCGGGTTCGAGACCCCCACCGCCGGCGAGATACTGCTGGCCGGTCGCTCGATCAACAACGTGCCGCCGCACAAGCGCGACATCGGCATGGTGTTCCAGAACTACGCGCTGTTCCCGCACATGACCGTGGCCGAGAACCTGGCCTTTCCGCTGAGCGTGCGCAACCTGAGCAAGACCGACGTCAGCGAACGGGTCAAGCGCGTGCTGAACATGGTCCAGCTCGACAGCTTCGCCCAGCGCTACCCCGGCCAGCTTTCCGGCGGCCAGCAGCAGCGGGTGGCCCTGGCCCGTGCGCTGGTGTTCGAGCCACAGCTGGTGTTGATGGACGAACCGCTGGGTGCGCTCGACAAGCAACTGCGTGAACACATGCAGATGGAGATCAAGCATATCCACCAGCGCCTGGGCGTGACCGTGGTCTACGTGACCCACGACCAGAGCGAAGCACTGACCATGTCTGACCGTGTCGCGGTGTTCCATCAGGGCGAGATCCAGCAGATCGCTGACCCGCGCACCCTGTATGAAGAGCCGAAGAACACCTTCGTGGCCAACTTCATCGGCGAGAACAACCGCATCAATGGCCGTCTGCTCAGCCAGGACGGCGACCGCTGCCTGGTGGCCCTGCCGCGTGGCGAGAAGGTCGAGGCGTTGGCGGTGAACGTCGGCCAGCCCGGCGAGCCGGTGACCCTGTCGATTCGCCCGGAGCGCGTACGCCTGAACGGCCACAGCGAACATTGCAGCAACCGATTCTCAGGCCGTGTGGCCGAATTCATCTACCTGGGCGACCACGTGCGGGTGCGCCTGGAAGTTTGCGGCAAGGCCGATTTCTTCGTGAAGCAGCCGATTGCCGAACTCGACCCGGCGCTGGCCGTGGGCGATGTGGTACCGCTGGGCTGGGCAGTCGAGCACGGTCGTGCGCTCGATCCTATCCTGGAAGCCCATTGAGGTTTGCTTCACCAACCCTGCACTGTGGAGAGAATAAGAATGCTCAAGCACTTGAAGTTGACCGCCCTGACCCTGGGCCTGTTCGCGGCGTCCCAGGCGATGGCAGCCGACCTGACCGTGATTTCCTTCGGCGGCGCGAACAAGGCGGCGCAGGTCAAGGCGTTCTACGAGCCGTGGGAAAAGGCGGGCAACGGCAAGATCGTTGCGGGTGAGTACAACGGCGAGATGGCCAAGGTCAAAGCCATGGTCGACACCAAGAGCGTGTCCTGGAACCTGGTGGAAGTCGAATCGCCAGAGCTGGCGCGCGGCTGTGACGAAGGCATGTTCGAGGAGCTCGACCCGGCCCTGTTCGGTGATCAAGCTGACTACGTGCCGGGTGCTATCCAGCCGTGCGGCGTGGGCTTCTTCGTCTGGTCCACGGTCATGGCCTACAACGCCGACAAGCTGAAGACCGCACCGACCAGTTGGGCTGATTTCTGGGACACCAAGCAGTTCCCGGGCAAGCGCGGCCTGCGCAAAGGCGCCAAGTACACCCTGGAATTCGCCCTGATGGCCGATGGTGTCGCGCCGAAGGATGTCTACAAAGTGTTGGGCACCAAGGAAGGCCAGGACCGCGCCTTCAAGAAACTCGACGAACTCAAGCCAAGCATCCAGTGGTGGGAAGCCGGTGCACAGCCGCCGCAGTACCTCGCCTCGGGCGACGTAGTGATGAGCTCGGCCTACAACGGTCGCATCGCCGCCGTGCAGAAAGAGAGCAACCTGAAGGTCGTGTGGAACGGCGGCATCTACGACTTCGACGCCTGGGCCATCCCGAAGGGCGCGAAAAATGCTGAAGAGGCGAAGAAGTTCATCGCCTATTCGGTCAAGCCCGAGCAGCAGAAGATCTACTCCGAAAACATCGCCTACGGCCCGGCCAACTCCAAGGCGGTTGCGTTGCTGTCTGACGAGATCAAGAAGGACATGCCGACCACCCCGGAAAACATCGCCAACCAGGTGCAGATCGACGTGGCGTTCTGGGCTGACAACAGCGAGCAGTTGGAGCAACGCTTCAACGCCTGGGCAGCCAAGTAAGCCGTGCTGATGGAGCGTCAGCGTGCTGCTGACGCTCCCTGTTTCCTCGATTTTCGGAGTTTGCTATGGCCATCGCAGTGCCCCTGAACGAAGGCGCCGGTCCAAACCTCAAGCAGCGCCTGGCGCGTGCCGAGCGGGTCAACCGCTGGAAAGCGCAGGCCTTGATTGCACCGCTGGCGCTGTTTCTGCTGCTGGTGTTTCTCGTGCCGATTGCTGCGCTGTTGTACAAGAGTGTCGGTAACCCCGAGGTCGTCAACGGCATGCCGCGCACGGTGCTCGCCGTGGCCGAATGGGATGGCAAGAGCCTGCCGGGCGAACCGGTGTACAAGGCCCTCAGCGAAGACCTCGCCGAATCACGCAAGAACCAGACCCTGGGCGACCTGTCCAAGCGGTTGAACATGGAATTGGCCGGCTACCGCAGCCTGCTGGCGAAAACCGCCCGCGCGCTGCCATTCAAGACCGAGCCGGCCTCTTATAAAGAAGCGCTGCAAGAACTCGACGAGCGCTGGGGCGACCCGGCCTACTGGCAGGCGATCCGTCGCAACACCAGCACCGTCACCCCGTTCTACCTGCTGGCGGCGGTCGATCATCGCATCGACGACCTCGGTGAGCTGGCGCGCACCACGCCAGACCAGGCCATTTACCTGGACATCTTTGCCCGCACCCTGTGGATGGGTGTGGTGATCACCGTGATCTGCCTGCTACTGGCCTACCCATTGGCCTACCTGCTGGCCAACCTGCCGACCCGGCAGAGCAACCTGCTGATGATCCTGGTGTTGTTGCCGTTCTGGACCTCGATCCTGGTGCGGGTCGCGGCCTGGATCGTGTTGCTGCAATCGGGCGGGTTGATCAACAGCGCCCTGATGGCGCTGGGCATCATCGACAAGCCGCTGGAACTGGTGTTCAACCGCACCGGTGTGTACATCTCCATGGTGCACATCCTGCTGCCGTTCATGATCCTGCCGATCTACAGCGTGATGAAAGGCATCTCGCCCACCTACATGCGTGCGGCCATCTCGCTGGGCTGCCATCCGTTCACCAGCTTCTGGCGGGTGTACTTCCCGCAGACCTATGCCGGTGTTGGCGCCGGTTGCCTGCTGGTGTTCATCCTGGCGATTGGTTACTACATCACCCCGGCGCTGCTTGGCAGCCCGAACGATCAGATGGTCAGCTACTTCGTCGCCTTCTACACCAACACCAGCATCAACTGGGGCATGGCCACCGCGCTGGGTGGGTTGCTGCTGCTTGCGACCGTGTTGCTGTACCTGATCTATAGCTGGCTGGTCGGCGCCAGCCGCCTGCGTCTGAGCTGAGGAGCTATTCATGCTGAGCCCCTACATGTCGCCCGTCGAGCGGGTCTGGTTCTACACCTTGCGCATCCTGTGCGGGCTGATCCTGTTGTTCCTGGTGTTGCCGGTACTGGTGATCATTCCGCTGTCGTTCAACAGCGGCAGCTTCCTGGTCTATCCGCTGCAGGGCTTCTCGCTGCAGTGGTACCACGACTTCTTTGCCTCGGCCGAGTGGATGCGGGCGCTGAAGAACAGCATCATCGTCGCCCCGGCCGCTACTGCCCTGGCGATGATCTTCGGCACCCTGGCCGCCATCGGCCTGACCCGTGGCGACTTCCCCGGCAAGTCGCTGGTGATGGCGCTGGTGATTTCGCCGATGGTGGTGCCGGTGGTGATCATCGGGGTGGCCAGCTACCTGTTCTTTGCCCCGCTGGGCCTGGGTAACAGCTTTATCTCGTTGATCCTGGTGCATGCGGTGCTGGGTGTGCCGTTCGTCATCATTACCGTGTCGGCGACCTTGCAGGGCTTCAACCACAACCTGGTACGGGCGGCGGCCAGCCTCGGCGCCTCGCCGCTGACGGCGTTCCGCCGGGTAACCTTGCCGCTGATTGCGCCGGGGGTGATTTCCGGGGCGCTGTTTGCCTTTGCCACCTCGTTCGATGAAGTCGTGGTGACGTTGTTCCTGGCCGGCCCCGAGCAGGCGACGCTGCCACGGCAGATGTTCAGCGGCATCCGCGAGAACCTCAGCCCGACCATTGCGGCGGCGGCGACCTTGTTGATTGCCTTCTCGGTGGTCTTGCTGCTGACCCTGGAATGGCTGCGCGGGCGCAGCGAAAAACTGCGGACCCAACAGCCCGCATAACACAGGCATCTGCTGTCGCCCCTGTGGGAGCCGGCAACGCCGGCTCCCACGCAGGTAGATGTGGGGCACCCGTCGCAGTGCTTGATACCGGTCAGCCCCAGACCGGCAGCCTGAGGTACAATGCGCACCACCGTGATTCTGCCAACAGGTGCGCCATGCAGCCCTACGCTATTGCCCCCTCGATTCTTTCTGCCGATTTCGCTCGCCTGGGCGAGGAAGTCGACAACGTGCTGGCCGCTGGTGCCGACATCGTTCACTTCGACGTGATGGACAACCACTACGTCCCCAACCTGACCATCGGCCCGATGGTTTGCACCGCCCTGCGCAAGTACGGCGTTACCGCGCCCATCGACGTGCATTTGATGGTCAGCCCGGTCGACCGCATCATCGGCGACTTCATCGACGCTGGCGCCAGCTACATCACCTTCCACCCGGAAGCCACCCTGCACATCGACCGCTCGCTGCAACTGATCCGCGACGGCGGCTGCAAGGCCGGCCTGGTGTTCAACCCGGCCACCCCGCTGGACGCGCTGAAGTACGTGATGGACAAGGTCGACATGATCCTGCTGATGAGCGTGAACCCGGGCTTCGGCGGCCAGAAGTTCATCCCCGGCACCCTCGACAAGCTGCGTGAAGCCCGCGCCCTGATCGAAGCCAGCGGTCGCGACATCCGCCTGGAAATCGACGGTGGCGTGAACGTGAACAACATCCGCGAAATCGCTGCCGCAGGCGCGGACACCTTCGTCGCGGGTTCGGCCATCTTCAACACTCCGAACTATCAGGAAGTGATTGCCAAGATGCGCGCAGAACTGGCCCTGGCTCGCCCATGAGCGGCTTCGAGCAGCTGTTCCCCGGGGCGCTGCCCAGGCTGGTGATGTTCGATCTGGATGGCACGTTGATCGATTCAGTCCCCGACCTGGCTGCGGCAGTGGACCATATGCTGCTCGAAATGGGCCGACAGCCTGTCGGCCTGGGCGCTGTGCGCGAGTGGGTCGGCAATGGTGCACCGGTGCTGGTGCGCCGGGCGCTGGCCGGGCAACTGGACCACAGCGGCGTGGACGATGACGAGGCCGCACGCGGCCTCGAGGTGTTCATGGAAGCTTACGCCGAAGGGCATGAGCTGACGGTGGTCTACCCAGGCGTCAGCGAAACGCTCAAGTGGCTGCACAAGCAGGGCGTGGAAATGGCCCTGATCACCAACAAGCCGGAGCGCTTCGTCGCGCCCCTGCTGGACCAGATGAAAATCGGTCGCTATTTCCGCTGGATCATCGGCGGCGACACCCTGCCACAGAAAAAGCCCGACCCGGCCGCGCTGCTGTTTGTCATGCAGATGGCCAACGTCCCGGCTGACCAGGCGCTGTTCATCGGCGACTCGCGCAGTGATGTGCTGGCGGCCAAGGCCGCCGGGGTGCAGTGCGTGGCGTTGAGCTACGGCTACAACCATGGCCGGCCGATCAGCGAAGAATCACCGGCATTGGTGATCGACGACCTGCGCGCGTTGTTGCCTGGTTGCTTAGATGAAGCCACTGAGCTAACGTTGGCGGACGTTCAATCCCCCCCTGATAGAGACTCCATCGTGGTGGCAACCGGCAAACTCTGGATGAAAGTCATCAAGGCCCTGGCCCGCTGGCGTTGGCGCGCCTGACTTCTATCTGGCCGGCTTGACCCGGCACGTTTGCCCGTCCGACCCCTTGCTCCACTGCCACGAGGCTATCATGACCCGCGAAGAATTCCTGCGCCTGGCCGCTGCCGGCTACAACCGTATTCCCCTGGCCTGCGAGACCCTGGCCGACTTCGACACGCCGCTGTCGATCTACCTGAAACTGGCGGACCAGCCCAACTCCTACCTGCTCGAATCGGTGCAGGGCGGGGAGAAGTGGGGGCGCTATTCGATCATTGGCCTGCCATGTCGCACCGTGCTGCGCGTGCATGATCACCAGGTGCGGATTACCCACGACGGTGTCGAGATCGAGCGCCACGATGTCGAAGACCCGCTGGCCTTCGTCGAAGCCTTCAAGGAACGCTACTCGGTGCCGACCATTGCCGGCCTGCCGCGTTTCAATGGCGGCCTGGTCGGGTACTTCGGCTACGACTGCGTGCGCTACGTGGAAAAACGCCTGGGCAAGTGCCCGAACCCAGACCCGCTGGGCGTTCCGGATATCCTGCTGATGGTCTCCGACGCCGTGGTGGTGTTCGACAACCTGGCCAGCAAGATCCACGCAATCGTCCTCGCAGACCCTGCCCAGGAAAACGCCTACGAGAACGGCCAGGCGCGCCTTGAGGAACTGCTCGAGCAGTTGCGCCAGCCGATCACCCCGCGCCGCGGCCTGGACTTGTCCGGCCCGCCGGCGCCAGAGCCGGCGTTCCGTTCCAGCTTCACCCAGGCTGACTACGAGCGCGCCGTCGATACCGTCAAGGAGTACATCCTGGCGGGCGACTGCATGCAGGTGGTGCCGTCACAACGCATGTCCATCGACTTCAAGGCGGCGCCCATCGACCTGTACCGGGCGCTGCGCTGTTTCAACCCGACGCCGTACATGTACTTCTTCAACTTCGGTGACTTCCATGTCGTCGGCAGCTCGCCAGAAGTGCTGGTGCGGGTCGAAGACAACCTGGTCACCGTGCGCCCGATTGCCGGCACCCGCCCGCGTGGCGCCAACGAGGAAGCCGACCGAGCCCTGGAAGACGACCTGCTCAGCGACGACAAGGAAATCGCCGAGCACCTGATGCTGATCGACCTGGGCCGCAACGACACGGGCCGGGTCTCCGAGACCGGCACGGTCAAGGTCACCGAGAAGATGGTGATCGAGCGCTATTCCAACGTGATGCACATCGTCTCCAACGTTACCGGCCAGCTCAAGCAAGGCCTGAGCGCCATGGACGCGCTGCGCGCGATCCTGCCGGCCGGCACGTTGTCCGGGGCACCGAAGATCCGCGCAATGGAAATCATCGACGAGCTGGAGCCGGTCAAGCGCGGCGTCTATGGCGGTGCGGTGGGTTACCTGGCGTGGAACGGCAACATGGATACGGCGATTGCCATTCGAACGGCAGTGATCAAGGACGGCGAACTGCATGTGCAGGCCGGTGGCGGTATCGTGGCCGATTCGGTGCCAGCGCTGGAATGGGAAGAAACCATCAACAAGCGTCGCGCGATGTTCCGCGCTGTGGCACTGGCCGAGCAAACGCCACGCGGTTGAATACACCCGTGAGGTGAAAAACGGCGCTCAGGTTGAGCGCCGTTTTTTTTGCGATCAGAAGTCCAGGCTGAGTGCCAGGTTGATTCCTTGTTGCGTCAGCTCGTCGCTCTTGCGCCAGTTGTACCCGCCACGCAGGTTCAGCCCCGGCGTCAGCTCATGGCTCAAGCCGATGCTGGCGCGGTTCAGGTTGCTCTGCGGGGTGTAGCCGGTCAGGGTGAAATCATTGCCCGGCAGGCTGTTCAGGTGCAGGGTCAGGTCCTGACGGTCGTCCTCGAATTCGTGCTCGTGGGCGACTTCGGCGAACAGCTGGGTGCCGGGGACGAGCTGGTACTTGCCTTGCAGGCCCACACCCAGGCGCCGCGACTTGCGGTCCTGGTCGTCGAAGCTCAGCGCGGTGGAGCGGGCGCCTTTCTCCGCGTAGCCATCGACCTTGACCCGGGCGAAGTCAGCGCTGATGAACGGCGAAAGGTGCCAAGGGCTGCTGGCAGCGGCCAGGTCGTAACCCAGGCGTGCAGCGAAGGCCCAGACCTCGCCATCGGTGTCGCCTTTTTCGCTGCGGTCATTCACGCCAAAGGCAAAGGTCCGTTTCAGGTCGCTGTAGTCCAGGTGCCCGGCAGTCAGCGCGGCATCGGCCCACCACTGGTTCTGCTGGAACTGTACGAAGCCGGTGGCCAGGTAGCTGTCGAGCTTGTAGTCCGAGTCCTGTTCGCCAGCTTCCAGTTTCTGCTGATAGACGCCTGCCGCGACGCCGGCACGCCATGCCTCGTCGATGCGGTAGCTGCCGCCAAGGGTGAGGTTGTAGCCATGGCCGTCGGCGCTGGCCGAGCCGCGTTGATCGTCAAAGTCGAGCTTCTGCCCGCCGGTGGCAATGATTGCTTGCCACTGGCCGACACCTTGCCAGTTGCCTTGCCACTGGTTGCGCAGTTCATCCTGATGCGCGCGCAGGCTGGCGTGGGCCATTTCCGGTAGCAGTGTCAGCTCCCACGGGGCGGAGAGAATCGAATAGCCGTAGTCGGCGATCAGTTGCTGGCCCGCGATGGTTGGGTGTACCGAGTCGTTGAACAGCAGCTTGGTCGGATCGGGGCTGGTGCCGTTGGCGCCGTACACCGGGTTCTGCAGACAGTTGTTGCCGCTGTAGCAGGTGCCCAGCAGGTTCTGCCCGGTGGCCAGGCCGAAGTCGCCCGGCGAGGCAATGGCTTCACGCAGCAGCAACGGAATGTTCAGCGGGATGATTTGCGCATCGATCTGCCCGAGGCGTTTGACCAGTTCCTGGTTGAACACGCTGCTCAGCTGCGACAGTGGGCCAGACTGCGGTGTCCCGCTGAAGGCCGGTGTCAGGCCCAGGTCCGGCAGCAGCCAGACCATGATGTAGCGCGCGCCGCCACTTTGCAGGGCTTGTGCGCTGGCGGCCAGGCGATCGGCCGAGGCCACGGCTTGCGCCGGGCTGGTCACCAGGCCCTGAAGGAAGTCGTTGCCGCCGCCGGTGAGGTAGTACAGCGCGTTCGGGTCGGCCAGTGCTCCGCCGGCCAGATAACCCGGGCGCTGGCGCAGGACCGTGCCGCCACCGGGGTTGCCCGGTGGAATGACGGCTTGCGAGGTGCTGGTGATCGAATTGAGGATCTGGTCGGTGCGATAGCCGCCAACAGCCCAGTTGTTGCCATCTGGCAAGCCCAGCGCGGCATTGACCGGAGACGTCGAGGCGCCCAGTTCGGCGCCGGACAGGCCCAGGTGTGCGCCGAGGATCATCGGCGAGGTGGCGGCGAACTGGCCGTTCGGCCCGCGGTTGGTAAAGCGCTGGGTGCTGCCGGGTGGGCCGGCAGTGTCGGGGAATTGCCCGGCGTCGGCGAGACTGTCGCCAAACACGATCATCGTTGAATACGGGGAGGGGGAGGCGAAGGTCTGACTGCAGGCCAGGGCCAGGGCGCCAAGTGCAAAGCGAAAGCGCGGGCGTTTCTCCATCGAAAAGATCCTTTTTCTTTATTTTTATAGGACAAAGCCGCTTGACCTTAGCAAGGTGCAGGGATTGTTTCCATTACCTTGCTACTCGCCTTGTCCCCTCCATATTGCACGCGCCGCGCCGGTAGGCTACTGTGCGGGAACGTATGAACGAGACCTACCCCGTGTTGATCGTCAGCAAACTCTTGATGCGCGTTATCAAGGCCCACGCCCGTTGGCGTTGGCGCGCCTGACTTTATCTCTTGCCGGCTCTGCCCGGCCCAGTACCGTTTTGCCTTTCCGAAGTGTTTCACCTGTTCCCACCGCCGGCTTATGCCGCGTTGCACAGGGCTGGCGCGCATGTCACCAGCAACGGAAGGCGTGAATTCAAAGTCAGTAGATTCAAGAGGTAGACCCCAGATGTTACTGATGATCGACAATTACGACTCCTTCACCTACAACGTCGTGCAGTACCTCGGCGAGCTCGGTGCAGAGGTCAAGGTCATTCGCAATGACGAACTGACCATCGCCCAGATCGAAGCCCTGCAACCGGAGCGCATCGTCGTCTCCCCTGGCCCGTGCACCCCGACCGAGGCCGGCGTTTCCATCGAAGCGATCCTGCACTTTGCCGGCAAGCTGCCTATTCTTGGCGTATGTCTCGGCCACCAGTCCATCGGCCAGGCCTATGGCGGTGAAGTGGTACGTGCCCGCCAGGTGATGCACGGCAAGACCAGCCCGGTGTACCACCGCGACCTGGGCGTGTTCGCTGGCTTGAACAACCCGCTGACCGTGACCCGCTACCACTCGCTGGTGGTCAAGCGCGAGACCTTGCCGGACTGCCTGGAAGTGACCGCCTGGACCGCTCGGGAAGACGGCACGGTCGACGAGATCATGGGCCTGCGGCACAAGACCCTGAACATCGAAGGGGTGCAGTTCCACCCCGAGTCGATTCTCACCGAGCAAGGCCACGAGCTGTTCGCCAACTTCCTCAAACAGACCGGCGGCCGCCGCTAAGGATCGATCATGGATATCAAGAGCGCGCTGGCCCGTATTGCCGGGCAACTGGACCTTTCCACCGAAGAAATGCGCGACGTGATGCGCCTGATCATGACCGGTCAGTGCAGTGAGGCGCAGATTGGCGCCTTCCTCATGGGCATGCGCATGAAGAGCGAGAGCATCGATGAAATCGTCGGTGCCGTGTCGGTGATGCGCGAGCTGGCGGACGGCGTCGAACTCAAGACGCTGGATGGCGTGGTGGATGTGGTCGGCACCGGCGGTGACGGCGCAAATATCTTCAACGTGTCCACCGCCTCGGCCTTTGTCGTTGCCGCCGCCGGTTGCACGGTGGCCAAGCATGGCAACCGCGCCGTGTCGGGCAAGAGTGGCAGCGCCGATTTGCTGGAAGCGGCGGGTATCTACCTGAACCTGACGCCGGTGCAGGTGGCACGCTGCATCGACAGCGTCGGCATCGGCTTCATGTTCGCCCAGTCGCACCACAGCGCCATGAAATACGCAGCCGGCCCGCGCCGCGACCTGGGCCTGCGCACCCTGTTCAACATGCTCGGCCCGCTTACGAATCCGGCCGGGGTCAAACACCAGGTCGTCGGGGTATTTGCCCAGACCCTGTGCCGGCCATTGGCCGAGGTGCTCCAGCGCCTGGGCAGCAAGCATGTGCTGGTGGTGCACTCCAAGGATGGCCTGGACGAGTTCAGCCTCGCCGCGCCGACCTATGTGGCAGAACTGAAAAACGACCAGATCACCGAATATTGGGTCGAGCCCGAAGACCTTGGCATGAAGAGCCAGAGCCTGCATGGCTTGGCCGTGGAAAGCCCGGCGCTGTCGCTGGAGCTGATCCGCGATGCCCTGGGTCGGCGCAAAACCGAGAACGGCCAGAAAGCCGCTGAAATGATCGTGCTCAATGCGGGCGCCGCACTGTATGCGGCCGACCATGCAATGACCTTGAAGCAGGGCGTGGAACTGGCCCATGACGCGCTGCACACCGGCCTGGCCCGGGAAAAGCTGGAAGAGCTGGGCGCCTTTACTGCGGTATTCAAAGTGGAGAATGAAGGATGAGTGTGCCGACGGTTCTGGAAAAGATCCTCGCCCGCAAGGCCGAAGAAGTAGCCCAGCGCAGCGCGCTGGTCAGTCTTGCTGAAGTCGAGCGCCTGGCTAAGGCTGCTGATGCACCACGCGGCTTTGCCCGGGCACTGATCGAGCAGGCCAAGCGCAAGCAACCTGCGGTGATCGCCGAGATCAAGAAGGCTTCGCCGAGCAAGGGCGTGATCCGCGAAAACTTCGTGCCGGCCGACATCGCCGTCAGCTACGAGAAGGGCGGGGCGACCTGCCTCTCGGTACTCACCGACATCGACTACTTCCAGGGCGCCGATGCCTACCTGCAGCAGGCGCGCTCGGCGTGCAAGCTGCCGGTGATCCGCAAGGACTTCATGATCGACCCGTACCAGATCGTCGAGGCGCGTGCGCTGGGCGCCGACTGTGTGTTGCTGATCGTTGCCGCGCTCGACGATGTGAAAATGAAGGAGCTGGCCGACATCGCCAAAGGCGTCGGCCTCGACGTGCTGGTGGAAGTGCACGACGGTGATGAGCTGGAGCGCGCGCTGAAAACCCTCGACACACCGCTGGTGGGGGTCAACAACCGCAACCTGCACACCTTCGAAGTCAGCCTGGAAACCACCCTCGATCTGCTGCCGCGCATTCCTCGCGACCGCCTGGCCATCACCGAGAGCGGTATTCTCAACCGTGCCGATGTCGAGCTGATGGAAATCAATGAGGTCTACTCGTTCCTGGTCGGTGAGGCGTTCATGCGTGCCGAGCATCCAGGGGCCGAGTTGCAGCGCTTGTTCTTCCCTGAGCGGGCGGTGCATAACCTGGTGCCAGGCCTGGACTGAAGCGTTCCTCGAAAGCCGGCGATGCCGGCTTTTTTGTATCCACAGGAAAATCGTGATGACCATAAATGCTGTTGCCGTCACTGTCGAAGCCGGCCTGCACGCCGAGCAGGAATTGCTCAGTGCCGTGTGCAAGGGCGAACAGGCGTTTGGCTTGTTGTTCTGGCAGCCCACCGACCGGGCGCTGGTCATGCCGCGGCGCATGAGCCGGCTCGATGGCTTTGAAGCGGCCTGTGCCGAACTGGCGATTGCCGGTTGGCCGGTGCTGTTGCGCGAAACCGGCGGCGAGCCGGTGCCTCAGTCGCCTGCGGTGATCAACGTGGCGCTGGTGTATGTGGCGCCACACAGTGAAGGCGATCAGAACCGCATCGAAAATGCCTACCTGCGTCTTTGCGAGCCGCTGTGCGAAGTACTCAGCGAATGGGGCGGGATGGCCTCGGTGGGTGAAATCGAAGGCGCGTTCTGCGATGGCCGCTACAACGTCAACCTCAACGGTCGCAAGCTGGTCGGCACGGCCCAGCGCTGGCGCCAGGGGCTGGGCGGCAAGCGCCCGGTGGTGCTGGTGCACGGCGCCTTGTTGCTGGATAACGAGCGTGAGTCGATGGTGGCGGCGGTCAATCGCTTCAACGAATGCTGCAACCTTGAGCAGCGTTGCCTGGCCCACAGCCACATCGCACTGCATGAAGTGGTGCCCGAGGCGCCACTGTTGGAGCGCCTCACCCAGGCCTATGGCGAAGTGATCAAAGGCATTGCCCGGGATTAACGGGTGCCGAAGACCACCATGGTCTTGCCTTTCACGTTTACCAGGCTGCGTTCTTCAAGGTCCTTGAGGACGCGGCCGACCATCTCGCGCGAACAACCGACGATACGGCCGATCTCCTGGCGGGTGATCTTGATCTGCATGCCGTCCGGATGGGTCATGGCGTCCGGTTGCTTGCACAGCTCCAGCAAGCAGCGGGCGACGCGCCCGGTCACGTCGAAGAACGCCAGGTCGCCGACCTTGCGCGTGGTATTGCGCAGGCGCTGGGCCATCTGGCTGCCGAGGGCGTAGAGAATCTCCGGCTCCTGGCGCGCCAGTTCGCGGAACTTGTCGTAACTGATCTCGGCGACTTCACATTCGGTCTTGGCGCGCACCCACGCGCTGCGACGATGCTCCTGGTCGACCGCTTCAAACAGCCCCAGCTCACCGAAGAAATCGCCATTGTTGAGGTAGGCGATGATCATCTCGTGGCCCTCATCGTCTTCAATGAGGACGGTGACCGAGCCTTTGACGATAAAGGACAGCGTTTCGGCGCGATCACCCGCGCAGATGATATTGCTCTTGGCCGGATAACGTCGGCGCTGGCAATGGGCAAGCAACTTGTCGATGTTCTTGATCTTGGCTGGAAGGCTCGAAGCAACCATGGCTAATCCCGGAAAGACGCGACGCGTGAGCATTTTTTATAGGCTGCCTGGCAAGATGCGCCAGTGAATTGGCGTCAGCTTATCAGACACTTCCGTTTGTATCGGCATATTTACTCGAACGCTTAGCCTTTTCGGACGGGGTCGCAGGGTCTAAGCTGGCAACCTTTTTAACTACAAGGCAGGCCGGGTGATGAAAGCGCGTATCCAGTGGGCAGGCGAAGCCATGTTTCTTGGTGAGTCGGGCAGTGGCCATGTCGTGGTAATGGACGGTCCGCCTGAAAGCGGTGGACGCAACCTGGGCGTGCGGCCGATGGAAATGTTGCTGCTGGGCCTGGGTGGCTGCAGCAACTTCGATGTGGTCAGCATCCTGAAGAAGTCCCGCCAGGCCGTTGAGAGTTGCGAGGCGTTCCTTGAAGCCGAGCGTGCGGACGAAGACCCGAAGGTTTTCACCAAGATCCACCTGCGCTTCGTGGTCAAGGGCCGTGGCTTGAAAGAGGCCCAGGTCAAGCGCGCCGTCGAGCTGTCTGCCGAGAAGTACTGCTCGGCGTCGATCATGCTGGGGCGCGCGGGCGTTGAAATCACCCACGCCTACGAGATTGTCGAGCTGGGTTGAATCCGCCAACAAGAAAGGGGCCCTGATCAGGGCCCCTTTTTTATCCATACGCCGGCAGGTGTCGCCCTGGCCAGCGCTCCAGCGCGAGCAACCAGATCAGCCCCGGGACCAAGGCCAGCAACAGCCATGGCAATTGATAGGCGAACAGGCTGACGATTTCCAGCGACGACCAGGTGGCGCCGGCGCTTTCGGCAAACAGCTGGCAAAGCAGGAAGGCGCTGGCGCCGGCCAATATGATGAACGCTGCAATCAGCGCCAGATGACGGCGCACAAGGCAGCCCAGGAGCACGAACAGCAACATGCCCGGCGCTGAGAAAATCAGCAGCTCGATGCTGCTGTTGCTTTGTGGCTCGACCAGGTAGGGAAGCTCCAGGGTGAACGCTTCGTGGGCAAGGCGGGCACTGGACAGGCAAATGTACAGGTAGCCGACCAGGGGCAGGCCAACGCTCTGCAGCACGCGCGTGAGCAGCCGGCGCACCATCAGCGGCGCAGCCCCGGCAGCGTACGCAGCAAGGCGGCGGGTAATCGGCTGCGCAGGTTGCTACTCAAGCGTTCGCGATGTTTCTGGTACAGCAGCCCCAGCCCGATCACGCCCAGCCCGATCAGTGTCACGATCACCGGGAACAGCAATGAGTCGGCAAACACGTCATACGACAGGTAGCCCAGGTACGCCGCCACGCCCAGCGCGCCGAAGACCATGAACAGTGGGCGGCGCAACAGCACCGCAACGGTCATCAGGCCCAGGTTGATCAGGCAGTACATCGCCTTGGCGAACTCGCTGTCGCTGTTCATCGAGGTCAGGGCGCCCCAGAACGCCAGCAACCCGGCCAGGTAGCCCCAGAAGGCATAATCGCGTTGGGTGCGGCCATCCACCACCAGGAACACCAGGAGCAGAGCCAGGCCAAACCACAGGGATACCTGCTGGCGTTGTTCCCAGTTGAACGGGTCGCCATATACCCATTCGGTCAGGTCCATGGACATGAACCACAGCGCCAGGGCGATGGGCATGACGATGAACGGGAAGGGGATCAGGCGCAGCATCAACAGGCCGGCCAGCACCGTCGCGGCTTCCATCAGCAGCCAGCCGCCCTGCACGTAGGTGTAGTAGTTGTGATAGTCTGCCTGGCTGTCGTCCAGCGGCCAGAAACCGGTGATACGCTCGATGGCAAACACCGCCAGCGGCACAATGCTCACCGCCACTGCCGCGAGCACACCGGCAGGGATCACTTGGCCACGGCGCTGAAGTACCAGGCCGGCAATGGTCATCGAGGCGATATACAGCAGGGCCACCATCAGCAGCGCGCTGTCACCGATGCGCATCCAGGCCTCGTTCAGCAGCCAGCCCATGGCACCCATGATCAACAGCGCACCAAAGTAGAACGCCACATGGGCCAGTTGGAAACTGGCCTGTTGCGCGGGCTGTTGCTTGAGGAAGTCGAGCAGGGCCAGATCCTGGCCCGGGTTCAGAACGCCTGCGCTGACGGCGCGGGCCAGGTCCTTGGCGTCGAAGCGTTCGGTCATGTCAGCCGACCTCAGATGCGATAGGTGCTTTTGGTCATGACCTTGGCCATCAGGCTCATGCCGAACTTGACCGGGGCCGGGAAGCGGAAGCCGCCAGCATCCAGTGCTGCATCGGCGTGCTGTTCTTCGTCGATGCGCATCTGCTCAAGAATCGCCCGGGACTTCTCGTCTTCAGCCGGGATCTGCTCCAGGTGCTCATCCAGGTGCTTGCACACCTGATGTTCAGTGGCGGCCACGAAGCCCAGGCTGACCTTGTCGCTGATCAGGCCGGCGACGGCGCCAATACCGAAGGACATGCCATAGAACAGCGGGTTGAGCACGCTTGGGTGGCTGCCCAGCTGACGAATGCGTTGTTCGCACCAGGCCAGGTGGTCGATTTCTTCTTCGGCGGCGTGTTCCATCGCCTTGCGTACCTGAGGCAGCTTGGCGGTCAGGGCTTGGCCCTGATACAGCGCCTGGGCGCAGACTTCACCGGTGTGGTTGATGCGCATCAGGCCGGCGACGTGGCGGGTTTGCTCTTCATCGAGCTCGGCGTCGGGCTGGACGATTGCCGGCGAAGGCCGACCGGGCTGGCCGCTGAAGGGCAGCAAGGTGCGCATGGCGGTGTCGGCCTGCAGCAACAAGCGGTCGAGCGGCGAATAGTGACGTTCGGTAGCCATCGGGCACCTCCGCAAGAATGTGCCCGACAGTTTAACCCAAACCTTATGACAGGGCTTGCGCTGGATCAGCCCGGCGGCCAGTGCATCTGACGCTGGCCGAGCACGTGCATATGGATGTGGTAGACCGTCTGGCCACCCAGTTCATTGCAGTTCATGACCACGCGGAAACCGTCTTCGCAGCCGAGTTCCTTGGCCAGGCGCTGGGCGGTGAACAGGATGTGTCCGGCCAGGCCCTTGTCGTCTTCAGTCAGGTCGTTGAGGGTGCGGATCGGCTTCTTCGGAATGACCAGGAAGTGCACCGGTGCCTGCGGGGCGATATCGTGGAAGGCCAGTACCTGGTCGTCCTCGTAAATGATCTTCGCGGGGATCTCCCGGTTGATGATCTTGGTGAACAGAGTATCCACAACGCTTGCTCCATGGTGGTGGTCGGCTGAGTGTACTCAGGCAGTACGCTGGCGCCCAGCAGCTTTCGCCTCAGCGTGGGCAGTAGGCCTGGTTGATCGCACCGGCCAGCTTGCGTGCCATCCAGCGCGACAACCAGCGCGGGCTCAGGGCCAGCCAGCGATTGCGCCGCCCGGGGATGATCACCGCGCGATTCTTGTCCAGCGCCCGAACGGTGTAGAGCGCCACTTCTTCCGGGCTCAGGCAGCGATTGCCTTTCTGCAGGCGGGGAATGTTGCGCTTGGCCGAACGTACCGGGCCGGGGCACAGCACAGACACCTTGATCCCGGTGCGTTTCAGTTCTTCGCGTAGCCCTTCGCTGAAATGCAGTACATAGGCTTTGCTGGCGGCGTAACTGCTCATCCAGGGGCCGGGGGCAAAGGCTGCTAGTGATGCGATATTGAGAATCTGCCCGCCACCCTGCACGGCCATGGCGTTGCCCAGGGCATGGCAAAGACGGGTGAGGGCGAGGATGTTCACCTCGATCAGGTCCTGCTCATCGGCCCACTCCTGTGCAAGGAAGTGCCCATAGGAGCGGATGCCGGCGCAGTTCACCAGCAGGTCGATCTGTCGCTCACCCTCTTCAAGCTCCAGCAGGAACCCGGACAAGCGCAGTGGCTCGCCCAGGTCACAGGCGCGGAACAGCACTTCGACGCCAAAACGCTGGGTCAGCTCAACGGCAATCGGCTCCAGCTCATCGCGCTGACGGGCGACCAGGATCAAGTTGCGTCCACGGCGCGCCAGTGCTTCGGCCAGTGCCAGGCCAAGACCGCTGGAGGCACCGGTGACCATGGCGTAACGGGACATGCAGTTCTCCAGAAAGAGGGTGGGGCGTGATGAAGCGGCTAGTTTACAGACTGGCCGCGACAAAGGCTGCCCCGCACGGCCTCAACGCGGCCAGTTTTGCCCCAGTTGGCTGGCAAAGGCCTGGGCCTGACGGTATTCGGCGTCCAGGCGGGCAATGAGCTGGTCGACTGAAAGCTGCTCGTCGATTGCCCCGGCGCCCTGGCCGGCGGACCACACGGTCTTCCAGGCCTTGGCTTCGTCGTCGAGCGGCTTGAGCTTGGTCTCGGCGCCTTTGCCTTTGAGGTCAGCCATGTCGTAGCCGGCTTGCTCCAGGCTTTGGCGCATGAAACTGGCCGGCACGCCTGATACTGCGGGGGTATGAATGATGTCGGCAGCCTTGGCCTGCAGGAGCATGTCCTTGTAGGGCGCGGGTGCCGCGCTTTCCTGGCTGGCGATGAAATGGGTGCCGAGGTATGCCAGGTCGGCACCCAGAAGCTGCGCCGCGAGGATTTCGTGGCCGCGGTTCAGGCAGCCGGCCAGGAGCAGGGTCTTGTCGAAGAACTGACGAATTTCGGCGAGCAGGGCGAATGGGCTCCAGGTCCCGGCATGTCCGCCAGCGCCCGCTGCCACCGCAATCAGGCCATCAACACCGGCTTCAGCGGCTTTCTCCGCGTGCCGACGCGTGGTGACATCGTGGAACACCAGGCCGCCATAACTGTGGACGGCGTCCACTACCTCTTTAACCGCCCCCAGGCTGGTTATGACGATAGGCACCTTGTGCTCGACGCACAGGGCCAGGTCGGCCTGCAGGCGCGGGTTGCTCGGGTGGACGATCAGGTTGACGGCATAGGGTGCAGGCTTGTCAAAGGTAGCCAGGCCCGCTTCGATTTCTTCCAGCCAGGCCTTGAAGCCTGCGCTATCGCGCTGGTTCAGCGCCGGAAAACTACCCACCACGCCATTGCGACAACAGGCCAGGACCAACTTGGGGTTGGAGATCAGGAACATCGGGGCTGCGACGATGGGTAGGCGCAGGCGTTGTTCAAGCAAGGCAGGCAATGACATGGTGGTTCCTCGAAGTGGATGGTGACAACGATTAGAACGGCTTGACCACGACCAGAATTACGATCGCCAGCAGAATCACCACCGGCACTTCATTGAACCAGCGGAAGTAGGTGTGGCTGCGGGTGTTTTCGCCGCGGGCAAAGCGTTTCACGTTGGCGCCGCACATGTGATGGTAGCCGGTGAGCAATACCACCAGGGTCAGCTTGGCATGCATCCAGCCTTGGCTGAAGTAACCCGGGACCAGGCTGAGCATCCAGATACCAAAGACAAAGGTGGCGATCATCGCCGGGCCCATGATGCCGCGGTACAGCTTGCGTTCCATGATCACGAAGCGATCCTGGCTGATCTTGTCTTCACTCTGGGCGTGGTAGACGAACAGGCGCGGGAGATAGAACAACCCGGCAAACCAGCAGACCACACTGACGATATGCAGCGCTTTGATCCATAACAGCATGTTTCTAGTTCCTTCAGGGTTCACGGTCGTCAGATAGTAGTGGCTAGAGCGCTAGCGCGTCATCTCAACGGTTGTTACCAGTCGCGTAGGCCCATATCATCGGTGGCTTTCCAGTCGGTTCGTTGAAAGGGGCAGGTTTATGGTCAAGGTCGGTATCGTCGGCGGCACGGGGTACACCGGTGTCGAGTTGCTGCGTCTGTTGGCACAGCATCCACAGGCGGAAGTTGCGGTCATCACCTCGCGATCCGAAGCCGGCTTGCCGGTGGCCGATATGTACCCGAACCTGCGCGGCCATTACGACAACCTGGCCTTCAGCGTGCCGGACACCAAGGCCCTGGCGGCCTGTGATGTGGTGTTCTTCGCCACCCCGCACGGTGTTGCCCATGCATTGGCCGGCGAACTGCTGGCAGCGGGCACCAAGGTGATCGACCTGTCGGCCGACTTCCGTCTGCAGGACGCGGAAGAATGGGCCAAGTGGTACGGTCAGCCGCACGGCGCGCCGGAGCTGCTCAAGGACGCGGTCTACGGCTTGCCGGAAGTGAACCGTGAGCAGATCCGCCAGGCCCGCCTGATCGCCGTGCCGGGTTGCTACCCGACGGCCACCCAACTGGGCTTCCTGCCATTGCTGGAGGCCGGCATTGCCGATGCCTCGCGCCTGATTGCCGACTGCAAGTCCGGTGTCAGCGGCGCTGGCCGTGGCGCAGCGGTGGGTTCGCTGTTCTGCGAAGCGGGCGAAAGCATGAAAGCCTATGCCGTGAAGGGCCACCGTCATTTGCCGGAAATCTGCCAGGGCCTGCGTCGTGCAGCCGGTGGCGATGTCGGCCTGACTTTCGTGCCACACCTCACGCCGATGATCCGGGGTATCCACTCCACGCTCTATGCAACCGTTGCCGATACCTCGGTCGACCTGCAGGCACTGTTCGAAAAGCGTTACGCCAATGAACCGTTCGTCGATGTAATGCCAGCGGGCAGCCACCCGGAAACCCGCAGCGTGCGCGGTGCCAACGTCTGCCGAATCGCCGTGCATCGGCCGCAGGGTGGCGACCTGGTCGTGGTGCTGTCGGTGATCGACAACCTGGTCAAGGGCGCGTCGGGGCAGGCGGTACAGAACCTGAACATCCTGTTCGGCCTGGACGAGCGTATGGGCCTGTCCCACGCCGGGCTGCTGCCTTAAATCGAGCGTTCGAGTGGCAGGCCTGCGCCTGTCGCTCGACTTTCGTCGCTGCTTCTATTGTTGACCGATTTTCTCGGAGAAGCGGATAATGCACGCCATCACGCATTATGGCGGCATAGCGCCGGGAGATAGTCAGCATGAGCGTCGAATCCTTCACCCCTACGATTTTGCAATTTACGCAGGGTGCTGCGCACAAGGTGAAGACCCTGGTCGATGAAGAGGGCAATGAGCGCCTGAAGTTGCGTGTATTCGTGACGGGCGGCGGTTGCTCGGGCTTCCAGTACGGCTTCACGTTCGATGAAGACGTTGCTGAAGACGACACCATTGTCGAGCGCGAGGGCGTTGCCCTGGTGGTCGACCCGATGAGCTTCCAGTATCTGGCAGGCGCTGAAGTGGACTACCAGGAAGGTCTGGAAGGCTCGCGCTTTGTCATCAAGAACCCGAACGCCACCACTACCTGCGGTTGCGGCTCGTCGTTCTCGATCTGAGGTTTGGGCTTACAGCAAAACGCCGCGCTTATGCGCGGCGTTTTGCTTTGTGCGGTCAGGCGGGGTAGATGGCGCCAAGGATGCGCAGGCCCTGTGCGCCGGTCACACTGGGGCGGTTTCCGGCAATCCCCTCCAGGCAGCAATGCGCAAGCCAGGCAAAGGCCATCGCTTCAACCCAGTCCGGGTCGACACCGCATACTGCAGTGCTGCTGACACGGGCGTTGGGCAGTAGCTCGGCCAGGCGCTTCATCAGGGTACCGTTGTGCGCGCCACCACCGCACACCAGCAAGGCTTGGGTCTTCTGCTGGGCTGCTTGCAGGGAGCTGACAATGCTCAGCGCGGTGACTTCAAGCAGCGTTGCCTGTACATCCTGGTCTGGCAATGTCGGCTGTTTGCTCAAGTGCTGCATCAGCCAGGGCAGGTTGAACACTTCGCGACCGGTGCTTTTGGGGCCGGTGCCGGCAAAGAACGGGTCACTCATCAGGCTGTTCAGTAATCCCGGCACGACCTGGCCGCTGGCAGCCCAGGCGCCGTTGGCGTCATAGCCGTGGCCTTGCTTCTCGCTGATCCAGGCATCGAGCAGCACATTTCCCGGGCCGCAGTCGAAACCACTGACCGGCGTGTCACGCTCGATCAGGCTCAGGTTGCTGAAACCGCCAACGTTGAGCACCGCCAGGCGTTCGCCCTGGGCCTCGAACAAGGTTTCATGGAAGGCTGGCGCCAGGGGAGCGCCTTGGCCGCCAGCGGCGACATCGCGGCGGCGGAAGTCGCCGACTACCGTGATGCCCGTCAGTTCTGCCAGCAGCGCCGGGTTGCCGATCTGCACGGTAAAGCCGCGCGCCGGTTCGTGGCGGATGGTCTGGCCGTGGCTGCCGATGGCGCGGATGGCCTGTGGCTGGAGTTGCCGGGTTTGCAGCAGATGCTGGATGCCTTGCGCGGCGAGGCGCACCCATTCGGCTTCGGCTAACGCCGCTCGGGCAATTTCGTCCGGCCCGCTGCTGCACAAGCCCAACAGGGTCTGGCGCAGCGTTTCTGGCATGGGGATGTAATGGGTGGCGAGCAGCGTGAGGCGTTGCTCTTGTTCGATCAAGGCGATGTCCAGGCCATCAAGGCTGGTCCCGGACATCACACCCAGATAGAGGGCCATGGCTTAGCGCTTGTTCGACGCGAGCATGGTGGCCTTTTCCTGGTCCATGCGCGCCATCAGCGGTTGGCTCTGCTGCATGAAGCGCTGGCGCTCTACCTTGGCAATCGGATCAGCCATGGGCAGCTTCTGGCCCAGCGGGTCGACGTGCACACCATTGACCTGGAACTCGTAGTGCAGGTGCGGGCCGGTCGACAGGCCGGTGGTACCGATGTAGCCGATGATCTGGCCCTGCTTGACCGAGCCACCGGTTTTTACGCCTTTGGCGAAGCCCTGCATGTGGCCATAGAGGGTCTGGTAGCTGTTGCCGTGCTGGATGATGACGGTGTTGCCGTAACCGCCGCGACGGCCAGCGAGCAAGACCTTGCCGTCGCCGGCAGCCTTGATCGGGGTGCCACGTGGGGCTGCGTAGTCGACGCCTTTGTGTGCACGGATCTTGTTCAGGATCGGGTGTTTGCGGCCGGCCGAGAAGCGCGAGCTGATGCGGGCGAAATCCACCGGGGTACGGATGAATGCCTTGCGCATGCTGTTGCCGTCAGCGGTGTAGTAGCTGGTGTTGCCGGCCTTGTTGGTGTAACGCACGGCGGAGTAGCTTTTGCCGCGGTTGGTGAAGCGGGCAGAAAGGATGTTGCCATTGCCCACGACCTTGCCGTTGACCACTTTCTGCTCGTAGATGACGTCGAATTCGTCGCCCTGGCGGATGTCCTGGGCGAAGTCGATGTCGTAGCCGAAGATGCTCGCCATGTCCATGGTCAGGCTGTGGTTCATGCCGGCGCGCTGGGCCGATGCCGACAGCGAGCTCTTGATGGTGCCGTGAATATAGGCCGAGCGCACCACGGGCTTGGTGACTTCACGGTTGAACGCGTAACCGTTTGCGGCCTTGGTCAGGCGAATGGTTTCCAGGTCGCTGACCTTGCTGTGCAGGCTGGCCAGTTGGCCGTCCTTGTCCAATTCGATCTGCAGCACCTGGCCATGCTTGAGCTGGCTGAATTGCTTGGCTTGCTTGTTGCTGGCCAGTACTTCATGCACGGCAGTGGCGGGCAAGCCTACCTTGGCGAACAGCGTCGACAGGGTGTCACCACGGGCGACGGTGACTTCGCGGTGGCTTGGGTCCTTGCTGGCGGTGGCTTCAGGTGCCGGTGCCGGCTCGGCCTTGGCCGCTTCTTCAGTGGGCTGGGTAGTGTTCTCGATTTGCGCAAATGGCGACGGGGCAGCTTCTTCGGTGGCTTGAGGCGCTGCGCTTTCCTGTTGTTTCAGCTGTTCGGCTGGGGATTCCAGCTCGAGGTTGAGGGTGGTTTTCTTGGCTTCTACTTCGCTGGATGGAAATACCAGCAAGGCCAGGCTGAGCAAGGCGGCAATGCCGCTCGCGGCCAACAGGTGGCTCTTCGGATAAAGCGGGGGCGCTTTAGGCGGTTCTTTGATCATGGGTAAGTTGACTTTGAAAAAGATGAAATGGAAAAGATGAATGACATGATGAAGATGAAATAACTGTATAAAATATAACCAAATCCCCTTCAGCGCAAGCGCGCAGACGTCATCAGTCGGGTATCGGGTCACATGCGGGCCGGGAACTTGTAATTGATGGCTGATCTTGTATCGTTGGGGCCCTTTGAATTCGAGCCTTACGGGTCTGTTATGAAGTCGGTTGAAGAGCAGCTAGCGCTGATCAAGCGTGGTGCGGAAGAGGTACTGGTCGAATCGGAGCTGGTCGAGAAGCTCAAGCGTGGGCAGCCACTGCGGATCAAGGCGGGTTTCGACCCGACGGCGCCTGACCTGCACCTGGGCCATACCGTGCTGATCAACAAGCTGCGTCAGTTCCAGGAGTTGGGCCACCAGGTCATCTTCCTGATCGGCGACTTCACCGGCATGATCGGTGACCCGAGCGGCAAGAGTGCGACCCGTCCACCGCTCACTCGTGAGCAGGTGCTGGACAACGCCGAGACTTATAAGCAGCAGGTGTTCAAGATTCTCGACCCGGCCAAGACCGAAGTCGCGTTCAACTCCACCTGGATGGACCAGTTGACTCCGGCGGACTTCATTCGCCTGGCGTCGCAGTACACCGTGGCGCGCATGCTCGAGCGCGATGACTTCGACAAGCGCTACACCACCAATCAGCCGATCGCCATTCACGAGTTCCTCTACCCGTTGGTCCAGGGCTATGACTCCGTTGCACTGAAGGCGGACGTGGAGCTGGGCGGTACCGACCAGAAGTTCAACCTGCTGATGGGGCGTGAGCTGCAGCGCAGCTACGGCCAGGAAGCGCAGAACATCGTGACCATGCCGTTGCTCGAAGGGCTGGACGGCGTGAAGAAGATGTCCAAGTCGTTGGGCAACTACGTCGGCATCCAGGAGGCACCGGGTGTGATGTACAGCAAGCTGGTGTCGATCCCGGATACGCTGATGTGGCGTTACTTCGAATTGCTGAGCTTCCGCTCGATGGAAGAGATTGACGGTTTCCGGGCGGACGTTGCTGCAGGCGCCAACCCTCGTGACATCAAGATCAAGCTGGCTGAGGAGATCGTCGCGCGCTTCCATGGTGAGGAGGCTGCTGCCAACGCTCATCGCGCAGCAGGCAACCGCATGAAGGAAGGCGAGCTGCCGGAAGACCTGCCTGAGATCGAAGTGCTGGGCTGCGAAGACATGCCGATCTCTGCTGTCCTTAATAAGGCAGGCCTGGTAAAGAACTCGGCGGCGGCGCGTGATCTGCTGGCGGCAGGTAGCGTACGTGTCGATGGCGAGGCGGTTGATCGCGGCTTCATGTTTGCCCTGGGCGCAACGCATGTGTGCCAGGCCGGTAAGAAGGCCTTTGCGCGGATCACCCTGAAAGCTGAGTAACGCTGCTTATATATAGAGGGGCGCAGCTAATTTGAAATCCTTTGGAATTAGCCCTTGACGCCCCATTTGATTTCTCTATAATTCGCCCACTTCCGGCGTAGTCGGAACAGAAAACTCCTTGAAACTCAATGAGTTAGATGTTCCAGGTAGTGCTGGGATGCTTCGATCGAAAGATCGACAGCGGTGAAAAAGGCAGTTGACAGCAACGATAAGTTCTGTAGAATTCGCCTCCCGCTGACGAGAGATCGTAGCGAGTTAAGCGCTTGAAGTTAAACAGGAAATTCTGAAAGACTTCAAAATAAACGCTTGACAGGCTCTGGG
>NZ_JAMDGY010000021.1 GCF_028656955.1 Pseudomonas fontis | reverse complement strand
TCTGACAGTCCCGGGCGGAAAGGTGACATCAAGTCACCTCAAAAAAATGGATAAACCCAACTATAGCCAAACCAGCAAAAGCATCATCGGCAAACCCGGTCCCCAAAAAAGCGCCAAATTCAACCGCGGGCAAAGTTCCTCAAGGTATCCCCTTCAAGCCGATACCGCACCCACTCATCCTGCGGTTCAGCCCCAAGCGACTGGTAAAACTGAATCGCCGGTTCATTCCAATCCAGCACACTCCATTCCAGCCGCCCGCAGCCTTGTTCGAGCGCCTCCAGGGCAATGTGCCGCAACAGCTGCTTGCCCGACCCCGACCCACGCTGTCCAGGTGTGATGTACAGGTCCTCGAGGTAGATCCCGTTACGCCCCAGCCAGGTCGAATAGCTGTAGAAATACACGGCATAGCCGATCGCCTTGCCATCCAGTTCACAGATCAGCCCCTTGGCGGGCGCGCCATCGGCAAACAGGCTAAGGCGAATATCCTCGACACTGGCGATCACCGCGTGCCGCGCACGTTCGTACTCGGCAAGCTCAGTGATGAACGCCAGGATCAGTTCAGCATCCTCGACGCGGGCAGGGCGGATGTGCAAAGTCATGTCAGGCTCTTGGTCTTGGAAAAGGTTGCCTATCCTAAGCTGACCAACAGCACCCCGTCACCCTCGCCTCAGGCATCCAGCGCGGCATCCGGCGCACTGGCCGGCACCGCCTTGCCGATGGCCTTTTCGACCCGACGCGCCACCGCCGGATCATCGGCGAAGGGGATCAGGCTGGCCTGATCCTCCACGTCGAGGTCATGACGCTGCAGGCACTTGGCGGTGATCAGGTAGAAGAACAGCACGCCACTGAGGCAATACAGGCCATACAACCACTCGTTCATCACCGCGCTCCTCAGGCTGTCTGCGCGTTGTTCAGCGCCAACGCCGGATCAGCTACCCGTACCGTGCGCCACATGTTCCAGGCCATCAGCAGCATGCCACCGAGGAAGCACACGCCACCGGCAAAGCGCACGATAAAGCCCGGATGGCTAGCCACCAGCGCCTCGACGAAGGAGTAGGTGAGGGTGCCGTCGTCGTTGGTGGCGCGCCACATCAGGCCCTGGGTGATGCCATTGACCCACATCGAGGCGATGTACAGCACCGTGCCGATGGTCGCCAGCCAGAAGTGCATGTTGATCAGGCCCACGCTGTACATCTGCGGGCGTCCGAAGACTTTCGGGATCATGTGATACAGCGCACCGAAGGTGATCATCGCCACCCAGCCCAATGCCCCGGCGTGTACGTGGCCGATGGTCCAGTCGGTGTAGTGGGACAGGGCGTTGACGGTCTTGATCGCCATCATCGGCCCCTCGAAGGTCGACATGCCGTAGAACGCCAGCGACAGCACCAGGAAGCGCAGGATCGGGTCGCTGCGCAGCTTATGCCAGGCGCCCGAGAGGGTCATCATGCCGTTGATCATGCCGCCCCAGCTTGGTGCCAGGAGGATGATCGACATGGCCATGCCCAGCGATTGCGCCCAGTCGGGCAGGGCGGTGTAGTGCAGGTGGTGCGGGCCGGCCCAGATGTACAGGGTGATCAATGCCCAGAAATGCACGATGGACAGACGGTACGAGTACACCGGCTTGCCCACTTGCTTGGGCACGAAGTAGTACATCATGCCGAGGAAGCCGGTGGTCAGGAAGAAGCCCACCGCGTTGTGCCCGTACCACCACTGCACCATGGCATCGGTAGCCCCGGCATACACCGGGTAGGACTTGAACCAGCTCACCGGAATCGACAGGTGGTTGACCACGTGGAGCATCGCGATCACCACGATGAACGCGCCGAAGAACCAGTTGCCAACATAGATGTGCTTGCCCTTGCGCCGCAGCAGGGTGCCGAAGAACACCACGCCATAGGCCACCCAGACAATCGCCATCCACACCGCACCGGTGAACTCGATTTCGGCGTATTCCTTGGTGGTGGTCAGGCCCAGCGGCAGGCTCACCAGCATGATCACGATGGTCGCCTGCCAACCCCAGAAGGTGAAGCTGGTCAGCCAGTCGCTGTAGAGCCGTACCTGGCAGGTGCGCTGCACCGCGTAATAGCTCGCAGCAAATTGGGCGCTGCCGGCGAAACCGAAGATCACCAGGCTGGTGTGTAGCGGCCGCAGACGACCGAAAGTGGTCCATGGCAGATCGAGGTTCAGGTCAGGCCAGACCAGTTGCGAGGCGATCCACACCCCCATGGCCATCCCGACCACGCCCCAGACCACCGTCATGACGACGAATTGCCGGACCACTTTGTAGTTATAGGCCTGCACCTGTTGATGTGTGTTCATGGCTGTTTATCCGCAGTTCCTTTGAGGGCTCACCCCACCTTGGGGTTGAACGCAGGCGCAGACTCTAGGAAGCCATCGGCATACAAAACAGACTCAGAAACCATGCATATATACGGATCAGATAAAGCCCCTGTATTTACTGGGTGAAATGTCCGCTGATCTGTAAAAGTTACGAAATTTAATCTCTGTTACCCGCGCTGCAACCCGGCAAACAAGCGACGTTCGGCCGCAGCCGGGAGTCGGTGGAATTATCTTGACATCACGGCGAACGACGATAGAGAATTTCACAAACTTTGCGCGCAAAGTTTTCGGCAGGACGCCATTCGACCTGTCTGTCATGCGCAACCCACTCTTGATGCCCACGCGCTCCGCGTCCCCCGGGAAAAGGCTCTGTTTGCCGGTCCCGCGTTGGCGCTCGGCACCGGCAAAATAATAACGAAGGGAGCAACAGATGAAGCTTTCCAAGGAACTCGTCCTTCAAGCAACAGCGACGTTCGGAACGCCAACCTATATCTACGACGAAACCGTGTTGCGCAGCAGTTTCAGCGAGTTGCGTCACGCGTTGCCGGACTGTGTCGACATCTTCTACGCGCTGAAGGTGAACCCGAATCTGTCGTTGGTAAAACTGATCCGCTCCTACGGCGGCAACACCGAAGTCTGCTCGCTGGGCGAGCTGGAAATCGCCTTGAAGGCCGGTGTGGCGCCACAGGACATCATCTTCCTCGGCCCATACAAGAAGCCCGAAGAACACCGCCGCGCCCTGGAAGTCGGGGTGTTCGCAATTGTCGTCGAGTCCGAGACCGAGCTGCGCAAAGTCTCGGCACTGGCTGGTGAGATGGGCGTCACGGCGCCGGTGGCAATCCGCATCAACCCGAATTTCTCCGCCTCCGGATCGCCTTGGAAGATGGGCGGGCGCCCGACCCACTTCGGCATCGAAGAAGACACCGCCATCGAGCATTTCGGCGAATACGTCAAGCTGCCGAACCTGAACGTCCGGGGCATCCACGTCTACAACGGCACCAAGATCCTCGACGCCCAATCGGTCTACGACAACGCCAGCTACATCCTTGACCTGTTCCGCAACCTGACCCTGCGCTACGGCCTGGACATGACCATGGTCGATGTCGGCGGCGGCCTGGGCATCAAGTACTACGAGAACGAAAAGGAACTCGACACCTACCAGCTCAAGCAACTGCTGGCCCCGCTGTTCGAGACCTTCCATCGCCAGTTCCCGAAAACCCGGATCATCCTCGAGTCCGGGCGCTTTGTGGCTGGCAAGTGCGGTGCACTGTTGGTGACGGTCGACAACATCAAGGAAAACCACGGCAAGACCTTCGCCGTGACCGATGGCGGGACCAACTGCCACGGCGCCGCCGCCGGCAGCGGCCAGGTGCTCAAGCGCAATTTCCGCATCGTGCATGCGACCGGCAGCACCGGCGCACCGCTGCGCGAATACCATATCTCCGGCCCGCTCTGTAGCCCGGACGATCTGCTCGGCCGCGACGTGCGCATCGAGACCATCAGTGAGGGCGACGTGTTGGCGGTGACCGCCTCTGGTGCCTATGGCCCGACCGCATCGCCGACCTTGTTCCACAGCCACGGCCACCCGGCGGAAGTCATTGCCAGCAATGGCCGGTTGTTCCTCGCGCGTGCTCGCCAGACCGCACTGGAAATCCGCGACAGCCACACCGACGTGCCGGTCAGCGAAATGCTCGGCGCCAATGTGGTCAGCCTGCCGACAGCGGCAGCCCCGGTTGCCCAGGTGGCGACCCAGCGTCGTCTCGGCGAGATCCTGCGGGTGGTGCTGAAACTGCCGGAGCACACCCAAGTGAGCGCCGAGTCGCACCTGCGTGACGACCTTGGCCTCGACTCGCTGACTTCCATGGAGTTGCTGGTGACCCTGGAAGACCAGATCGAAGGTTTCTTCGTCAACCCGGACACCATCACCCCGGGCCACTTCAATACCGTTGCAAGCCTGGCCCAGTACGTCGATGCCCACAGTCAACCGGTGCGCGCTGAACAAGGGCGTTCCGAGGTGCAGCATGAACCTGTCTAAGGTGCTCCTGCAGCAAGTGCTGGAGGCGCGCAACGGCCAGCACCCGGACAAGGCGGCGATCATCTATGCCGACGAAACCTACACCTACGCGCAACTGGATGAAGCCAGTGCGCGCCTGGGGGCAGGGCTGCAAGTGCTCGGCCTGCAACGCCAGGAGCGTGTCGTGCTGTGCCTGGGCAACCGGGTAGAAACCGTCTGTGCCTTCTGGGGTGTACTCAAGGCGGGCGGGGTGGTGGTCAACGTGGGGCTGGAAACACCGCCCGACGGCCTCGACTATATCGTTCGCGACGCCGAAGCGTCGGTACTGATCACCACCTCGGAAAAATTCGCCAGCCTGCCGCCGTCTACTGCGGCGCTGGCCCACCTGCGTGCCATCGTGTTGCTCGATGGCGTGGCCGATGCGGCCGAGACCCTGACTTTCGAACGCGTGCTGAGCCAAGGCGGCGCCGCTCCCGTGCCGTGCGGCACGCTCGACCTGGACCTGGCGGCGATCATCTATACCTCCGGTTCCACCGGGGCACCCAAGGGCGTGATGCTGACCCACCGCAACATGCTTGCGGCGCTCAATTCGCTGCACACCTACCTGGGCTACAACGAGCGCGACAATGTGCTGTGCTCGCTACCGCTGTCGTTCGACTACGGCCTGTACCAGATGATCATGGCCCTGAGTGCCGGCGCCACGTTGGTGCTGGAGAAGGAGTTCACCTGGCCGATCTTCCTGATCAAGAAGATCCGCCAGTACCAGGTCACGGTCATACCGTTCGTGCCGACCATGCTGATGCTGCTGCATGAATACGCACACAAGCGTGACGCGACATTCGGCCAGGTGCGCATGGTCACCAACACCGGGGCGGCGCTCAAGTCCAACCATATTGCCCAGATGAAGTCGCTGTTCCCTGAGGCGCAGATCTTCTCCATGTACGGCTTGACCGAGTGCAAGCGCTGCACATACCTGCCGCCGGAAGACATCGACAGCAAGCCGGGCAGCGTTGGCATTGCCATCCCCAACACCGAACTGTGGCTGGTGGACGAGGAAGGCCAGCGCATCGAGCAGCCGCACCAGGTCGGCCAGTTGGTGATCCGTGGCGCCACGGTAATGGCCGGCTATTGGCGCAACCCGCAGGCCACCGCCGAGAAGCTCAAGCCAGGCCTGTTCCCCGGCGAAAGCGTGCTCTACACCGGCGACTACTGCACCCAGGACGAAGACGGCTACCTGTACTTCCACGGGCGCATGGACCACGTGATCAAGTCACGCGGCATGAAGGTCAGCCCGAGTGAGGTGGAGAGTTTCCTGTATGCCATCGAAGGCGTAGAAGCCGCCGCCGTAGTGGGTGTCGAGCATGCCTCGGCGGGCGAGGGGCTGTGGGCCTTCGTCAGCCTGGGCGAGGACGCGTCGCTGAGTGTCGAGCAACTGCTTGAACGCTGCCGCGCAGGCCTGGAAGCGCACAAGGTGCCGCTGTCGATCACCCTCGAGAGCAGCTTGCCGCGCACCGCCAATGGCAAGTTCGACCTGCGTCAGCTGCAAGCGCAGGCCCGTAGTGCACAGCTGGCGCTCGCCGGTTGAACGAACGGCGTCGTGAGCGCGACGCCCACATGGACAGTGGCCAAGGGAGTGATGTCATGCATCAGTGCAATAACGCCAGGGAGCAATCGCTGGACGTCAACGGTAACCAGGTGGCGCTGCGCATCTGGGGTGATGAGACTGGCCATCCGGTGCTGGCGTTGCATGGCTGGCTGGACAATGCTGCCTCGTTCGAGCACCTGGCGCCGTACCTGAAGAACTGTTTCGTGGTCGCTCCGGACCTCGCCGGGCATGGTCGCTCCTCGCACCGACGTGGTGACAGCGGCTACTACCTGTGGGAGCACGCCGACGACATCAACAGCCTGGTCGAATGCCTGGGCTGGAAGCGGTTTTCCGTGCTGGGCCACTCCATGGGCACTGGCGTTGCGTCGATTCTGGCGGCAATGAACAAGTCGATCGACAGCATGATCTTCATTGATGGCATGGGCGCGCCGTTCACCATCAACGAGCAGGACACGGTCGAGCACCTGAAAAAATCCCATCGCCTGATGCGCCTGGCCCTGCGCACGCGCCTGCATGGTTTCTCCGCACCCGACAGCGTGCAGTTCACCAGCGTCGAGGCGGCCGTCAGCGAGCGGCGCAACAGCATCGACGGCACGCTCTCGGCTGAAGGCGCGCGCGTGCTGGCCATGCGCGACCTGCTGGCAGTGGGTGACGGCTACCGCTGGCGCCACGACCCACGCCTGGTCTTGCCCGAGCCGATGCAACTGACCGAGCAGCAGGCCTGCGATTTCCTGCGCCAGATCAGTTGCCCGCTGCATGTGATGCTGGGGCGCCACGGCCTGTTTGCCGGCCCTGAATTCGATAAAAGAAAAAAAGCCTTGCCCTGGGCCTCCCGGGTCTACTGGCATAACGGGGGGCACCACTTCCATCTGGATGAACCAAATGTCGCATTGATAGAACAGATCAATGCGGCACTGGCCCAGAGTGAACGGGGCCCGCTGCAACGATTAGTCAATGAGTAACGGAGTACGCGCGTGAAAGAGTTCTGGATTGCACCGTCGATACTGGCGGCCAACTTTGCCCGCCTTGGCGAGGAAGCTGATCGGGTCCTGGCCGCTGGTGCCGACGTCATCCATATCGATGTGATGGATAACCACTATGTGCCCAACCTGACCATGGGGCCGATGTTCTGCAAGGCGCTGCGCGCCCATGGCATCACCGCGCCGATCGACGTGCACCTGATGGTCACGCCGGTCGACAGCATGATCCAGGCGTTTGCCGAAGCGGGGGCCGACTACATCTCGATCCACCCTGACGCGACCCTGCACCTGGACCGTTCGCTGCAACTGATCAAGGACCTCGGCTGCAAGGCCGGCCTGGCCTTCAACCCGGCCACCGGCCTGGAAGTCAGCCACTACGTGCTGGACAAGCTCGACCTGATGCTGCTGATGTCGGTCAACCCGGGCTTCGGCGGGCAGTCGTTCATCCCGTCGGTGCTGCCCAAGATCGAGGCGGCGCGCAAGCTGATCGACGCCAGTGGCCGCGACATCCGCCTGGAAGTGGATGGCGGGGTCAACCTGCAGACCATCGGTCAGGTCGCGGCGGCCGGTGCCGACATGTTCGTGGCGGGCACGGCAATATTCGCCCAGGCCGACTACCGCGCTACGATCACTGCCTTGCGCAGCACGATCGCCGACGCCATCCCGCGCCACCTGGCCTGAATGCGCTTGCCGATTTTCGCAAACCCGTATGAGTTACCCGTCCTTGCACAATAATACGTTCATCAAGGCCTTGCTGCGCCAACCCACGGCGCATACCCCGGTCTGGCTGATGCGCCAGGCCGGCCGCTACCTCCCCGAGCACCGGGCGTTGCGCGCCCGGGCTGGCTCTTACCTCGACCTGCTGCGTACCCCGGACTACGCCACCGAAGCCACCTTGCAGCCGCTGCGCCGTTTCAATCTGGACGCGGCGGTGGTCTGCTCGGATATCCTCCTGTTGCCCGATGCCATGGGGCTGGGCCTGTATTTCGTCAACGGCGAGGGGCCGCGTTTTCGCCACCCGCTGCGTGATGAGCAGGCCATTGCCAACCTGCGCCTGCCGCAGCCGCATGCCCTGGAGCACGTTTACCTGACCATCGCCCAGACCCGACGTGAACTGGGCACGCAGGTACCCCTGATCGGTTTTGCCGGCAGCCCCTGGACCCTGGCCTGTTTCATGGTCGAAGGTGGGCCCCCGGGGGACTTCCAGCTGATCAAGAAGATGCTCTATCGCCAGCCGGCGTTATTGCACTCACTGCTCAGGACCCTGGCACACGCGGTGGCAGCCGACCTCAACGCACAGATCGAATCGGGCGTGCAGGCGGTGATCCTGGTCGATACCTGGGGCGGGGCACTGGCAGACGGCATGTACCAGCATTTTTCGCTGTTCTACATGCGTGAAGTGCTGGCGCGCCTGCACAAGACCCATAATGGCCAGCGAATTCCCTCGCTGATTCATACCCGTGGCGCTTCGCCGTGGTTGAATGTGCTGGCTGACAGCGGCGCTGATGCCCTGGGCCTGGACTGGACCTGTGATCTGGCCCGGGCGCGGCAACTGGTGGGTAGCCGGGTGGCCCTGCAGGGCAACCTCGACCCGAGCGTATTGCTCGCCGATGAAGCCAGTATCCGCCGCGAAGTACGTCGGGTACTGAAGTCTGTCGGGCCGTCGGGGATAGGGTTTGGCCATGTGTTCAATCTGGGCCATGGAATTTCACCAGCCACCTCGCCCGAGGCGGTGGCGGTGCTGGTCGACGCGGTGCATGAGTTCAGCCGCGTTGCAGGAGGTGTGCATGCTTGATCCGACTTTCGACTTCGACAAGATGCTCTGCTTCTCGTTGTACTCGACCGCCAATGCCATGGTTCGCGATTACGCCGAACCGCTCAAACGTCGTGGCGTGACCTACCCGCAGTTGCTGGTGATGGCTGGCCTGTGGGGCCAGGATGACGTCTCCATCAGTGTGCTCAGCGAGCTGACGCTGTTCGACCTTGGCACCTTGACGCCCATCGTCAAGCGCCTGGCCGATGCCGGTTTCATCACGGTGTACCTCGACCCCAATGACCGCCGTCGGCGCAACCTGCTGCTCACCGACAAGGGCCGCGAACTGAAGGCCGAAGCGGCGCAGGTATTCAGTAGCATGGCCTGCAAGATCGACCTGGGTGACGATGATGTGGCCCAGGTGCTCAATGTCTGTCACCGGATCCGTTCACGCTTGCGCTGAGGGTGGGTCAAGCAGGCGTTGCGGGGTATTGAAGTTGCTCAGGCGCGGATCGTCCTGCGGACAGTCCAGCGCTTGCAGCGGTTCGGCCAGCAATACCCGCAGCAGGCTGCGCTCGCCGGCTTGCCAGCGCTGTTCGAAGGCGCTGGCCAGGCGTTGCGGGATCAGGCTGAACATCGGCTGCCACTGGCCCTCCTGGCGCACCATCACCGGCTGTTGGCGGGTGTGGGCCAGGGCTTGCAGATCACGGATCAGGGCGTGGTCGATCAGCGGCGCATCGCAGGCCAAGACCAGCAACCACTCATGTCGGGCCACGGCCAGGCCGGCGCGCACGCCTGCCATCGGGCCCGGGAAATCGCCTTCGACATCGCTCACCAGGCGGTCGGCGTAAGGCTGATACGCTGCCTGGTTGCGGTTGCAGGAAATGATCAGGTCGTCGGTCAGTGGGCGGACCACTGCCTGTACATGGGCAATCAGTGGTTGCCCGTGCCAGGGCAGCAGGCCCTTGTCCTGGCCACCCATGCGTTGGCCGCGCCCGCCGGCCAGCAGCAGAATGGAGCAGGGCAGAGCAGCGACAGCGGTCATTGAGTTGGGTCCTGGCGGTTGACGCCGATCACCATCCCATGACCGCTGGCGCGCTGTCCATCAGCTTTCTTTCGCGACCTCAGCCTTGTGGCCGGCTTTGGTGCGTACGCCGGTCAGGCGCATCACCACCACGAAGAACACCGGCACGAAGACGATTGCCAGGGTGGCGCTGAGCATCCCGCCGATTACCCCGGTGCCGATTGCCTGCTGGCTCGCCGAGCTGGCGCCGGTGGCAAGTGCCAGCGGCACCACACCAAGAATGAACGCCAGCGAGGTCATCACAATCGGCCGCAGGCGCAGGCGGGCGGCCTGCACGGTGGCGTCGACCAGGTCGTGGCCCTGATCCACCAGGCTCTTGGCGAACTCGATGATCAGGATCGCGTTCTTCGCCGACAGGCCGATCAGGGTGATCAGGCCGACCTTGAAGAACACATCGTTGGGCATCCCGCGCAGGGTGACTGCCAGTACCGCACCGAGCACGCCCAGCGGTACCACCAGCAACACTGCGGTAGGGATCGACCAGCTTTCATACAGCGCTGCCAGGCAGAGGAACACCACCAGCAGCGACAGGCCCATGAGGATCGGTGCCTGGCTGCCGGAGAGTTTTTCCTGCAGCGACAGGCCGGTCCATTCCAGGCCGTAGCCCAATGGCAGTTGGTCGACCAAACGCTGGATTTCCAGCATCGCCTCCCCGGAACTGTGGCCTGGCGCCGGCTCACCGGAAATGGCAATCGCCGGGTAACCGTTGTAGCGGGTCAGCTGCACCGGTCCGGAAACCCATTCAGCGCGGGCAAAGGCCGACAAGGGCACCATCTTGCCGCTGCTGTTGCGCACGTGGATCTTCAGCAGGTCTTCAACCTGGCTGCGGCGATCCCCTTCGGCCTGCACCACCACGCGCTGCATCCGCCCCTGGTTGGGGAAGTCGTTGACGTAGGCGGAACCGACGGCGGTGTTCAGCACCATGCCGATATCGGCGAAGGACACGCCCAGGGCGTTGGCCTGCTTGCGGTCGATTTCCAGCTGCACCTGCGGGCTGTCGGCCAGGGCGCCTTCGCGCACGTTGATCAGCACCGGGCTTTTTTCAGCCGCAGCCAGCAACTGGTCGCGGGCCTCGGTCAGGCGCTGGTGGCCAAGGCCACCGCGGTCTTGCAGGCGGAACTCGAAACCGGTCGAGTTGCCCAGGCCGTCTACGGGTGGCGGCAGGACCGAGTAAGCCACGGCATTCTTGAATTGGCTGAACGCCATGGTCGCGCGGTCGGCAATGGCTTGGGCGCCATGTTCGGCGGTGCGCTCGGACCAGTCCTTGAGCGTGGTGAACACCAGCGCGGCGTTCTGCCCGTTGCCCGAGAAGCTGAAGCCGAGGATCACCGTGGTGTTGCCTACGCCACTTTCCCCGGCGTTGTGCGCCTCGATCTGTTCGGCCACTTCGATCGTGCGGTTCTGGCTCGCCCCGGGCGGCAGTTGCACGTCGGTGATCGTGTAGCCCTGGTCTTCAGTCGGCAGGAACGCCGAAGGCAGTTGGCTGAAGCTGTACACCAGCGCGCCGAGCAGCAGCACATAGACCAGCAGGTAGCGGCCACTGCGGGCCACGGCGCTGATCACCCAGCGCTGATAGCCGTTGCTCATGCCCTCGAAGCGGCGGTTGAACCAGCCGAAGAAGCCGCGCTTTTCGTGGTGCTCACCCTTGGCCAGCGGCTTGAGCAGGGTCGCGCACAGGGCCGGGGTCAGGCTCAGGGCCAGGAACGCCGAGAACAGGATCGACACCGCCATCGACAGCGAGAACTGCTGGTAGATGATCCCCACCGAGCCGCTCATGAAGGCCATCGGTAGGAACACTGCCACCAGCACCAGGGTGATGCCGATGATTGCCCCGCTGATCTGGCTCATGGCCTTGCGTGTGGCCTCACGCGGTGGCAGGCCTTCCTCGGCCATGATCCGCTCGACGTTTTCCACCACCACGATGGCATCGTCCACCAGGATGCCGATGGCCAGCACCATGCCGAACAGTGTCAACACGTTGATCGAGAACCCCATCGCCAGCATCACCGCGAAGGTGCCCATCAGTGCCACCGGTACCACCAGGGTCGGGATCAGGGTGTAGCGGATGTTCTGCAGGAACAGGAACATCACCAGGAACACCAGCCCCATGGCTTCGAACAGGGTGGTGATCACCTGGGTGATCGATACCTTGACGAACGGCGAGGTGTCATACGGGATGTCGTACGTGGCGCCGACCGGGAAGTAGCGCGACAGCTCGTCCATCTTCGCCCGCACCAGGGTGGCGGTTTCCATGGCGTTGGCGCCTGGCGCCAGTTGCACGCTGAAGGCGGTGGAGGGCTTGCCATTCAGGCGCGTGCCGAACTGGTAGTCCTGGCTGCCGATCTCGACCCGGGCGACATCGCCGACGGTGACCGTGGAGCCGTTGGGGTTGGCGCGCAGGACGATGTCGGCAAACTCCTGTGGCGACGACAGCTGCCCCCTGACCAGCACGTTGGCGGTGATTTCCTGGGTCGAGCGGCCCGGCAGGTCGCCGATGCTGCCAGGCGCCACCAGGGCGTTCTGCGCAGCGATGGCGTTGTTCACGTCATCGGGGGTGAGGCTGAAACCGATCAGCTTCTGCGGGTCGATCCAGATCCGCATGGCCCGTTCCGAACCATACAACTGCGCCTTGCCGACACCCTTGATGCGGCGCACCTCGTTCATCACGTTGCGCGCCAGGAAGTCGCTCAGGCCGATCTCGTCGAGGTCCGGGCTGGTCGAAGTCAGGGTCACCAGCATGAGGAAGCCGGTGGAGACTTTCTCCACCTGCAGGCCTTGCTGGATCACCGCCCGCGGCAGGCGCGACTCGACCACTTTCAGGCGGTTCTGCACGTCGACCTGGGCCAGTTCCGGGTTGGTGCCGGGCTCGAAGGTGGCGGTGATGGTCGCACTGTTCAGGCTGCTTTGTGACTGGAAGTACAGCAGGTGGTCGGCACCATTGAGTTCCTGCTCGATCAGGCTGACCACGCTGTCGTCAATCGATTGCGCGGACGCACCGGGGTAGGTCGCATAGATCTCGATTTGCGGCGGCGCGACGTTGGGGTACTGGGCCACCGGCAGCTTGGGGATGGCCAAGGCGCCGGCGAGCAGGATGAACAGCGCGATCACCCAGGCGAAGACCGGGCGGTCAATGAAAAACTGCGGCATGGATCAGGCCCTCACTGGCCAGTGTGCTGAACGATGGGAAGGGCATCCTTGCCGGCCGGGGTGACCTGCACCAGGTCGCCGGGCTTGACGTGTTGCAGGCCTTCGGTCACCACGCGGTCACCGGGGCTCAGGCCTTCGCTGACGATCCAGCGGTCCTGTTGTGCGGCGCCGAGTACCACGCTGCGCTCGCTAATGCGCTGCTCGCCATCCACCAGCAGCACCCGCGGCTTGCCGGCGCTGTCACGCAGGATCGCCTGCTGTGGCACGCTGATGCCCTTGGGCTGCACAGCCTGGTCGAGGCGCACGCGGATGAAGCTGCCCGGCAGCAAGTCGAGGTCCGGGTTGGGGAACTCGCTGCGCAGGGTGATCTGCCCGGTACTCGGGTCGACGCTGATGTCCGAGAACAGCAGCTTGCCCGGTTGCGGGTAGACCGAGCCATCGTCCTGGATCAACGTGGCGCGCGCCTGGTCCTGGCCGACCTGTTGCAGCTCGCCCGAGCGCAGGGCGCGGCGCAGTGCATTGATCTCGCGGGTGGACTGGGTGATGTCGGCATGGATCGGGTCCAGTTGCTGGATGATCGCCAGCGGGGTCGATTCGTTCTGCCCGACCAGCGCGCCTTCGGTGACCAGGGCGCGGCCCACACGCCCGGAAATCGGCGCGGTGACAGTGGCGTAGCCGAGGTTCAGCTTGGCCCGCTCCAGCGCGGCCTTGGCAGCATCGACATCGGCGTCGGCCTGCATCGCGGCGGCGCGGGCATTGTCGTGGTCCTGGCGGCTGACCGCGTTGATGGCGATCAGCTCGCGGTAGCGCTGGTCTTGCAGGCGCGTCTGGAAGCGCGTGGCTTCAGCCTTGGCCAGCGCCGCACGGGCGCTGTCGAAGTCGGCCTGGAACGGCGCCGGGTCGATGCGGAACAGCACGTCGCCCTGTTTCACGTCGCTGCCTTCGCGGTACACGCGCTTGAGCACGACACCGGCCACCCGCGCGCGCACTTCGGCGATGCGTGGCGCAAGGATGCGCCCGGACAGCTCGGTGCTGATCGCCAGCGATTGCATCTGGATGGTCTCGACCGAGACATTGGTGGCAGGCGGGGTCTCTTCCTCCTGGGACGCGTCACCGCAGCCGGTGAGGGCCAGGGTCAGGGCGAGCAGAGGGAACAAGGTGCGCAGACGGACGGGGCTTGAACTGGGCATGCGGATCTTCCATAAGTGACCCGGCAATGCTAAGGCAGTAGTTCTACGCGCTGCTGTGAAGCTGTGTAGGCCTAATGTGAAAAAGTGTGAAGATTTGCGCCGCGTCCGGTGAGGTTATATATCCTGCCTGACTTTCCCTGTGTGTCAAACAGCCCATGCCGAATATTCTCCTGGTCGAAGACGACTGCGCCCTGTCCGAACTGATTGCCAGCTACCTGCAGCGCAACGGCTTCAGCGTCAGCGTAATTGCCCGTGGTGACCACGTGCTCGACGAGTCGCGGCGGCTCAAGCCGGACCTGGTGATCCTCGACCTGATGCTCCCGGGCCTGGATGGCTTGCAGGTGTGCCGTCTGCTGCGTGCCGAGTCGGCGGCGTTGCCGATCCTGATGTTGACCGCCCGCGACGACAGCCACGATCAGGTCCTGGGCCTGGAAATGGGCGCTGACGACTATGTCACCAAGCCTTGCGAACCACGCGTGCTGTTGGCGCGGGTGCGCACCTTGCTGCGCCGCAGCAGCATCAACGAGCCGCAGCTGGAGAGCGACCTGATCGTCGTCGGCGGCCTGCGCATCGACCTCGCCGAGCGCACCGTGCACTGGCGTGGCGAACCGGTGGAACTGTCCAGTGGCGAGTTCAACCTGCTGGTGGTGCTGGCGCGCAATGCCGGCACGGTGCTCAGCCGCGACCATATCCTCCAGCACCTGCGCGGTATCGAGTTCAACGGCACCGACCGCTCGGTGGACGTGGCGATCTCCAAGTTGCGGCGCAAGTTCGACGACAGCGCCGGTGAGGCGCGCAAGATCAAGACGGTGTGGGGCAAGGGTTACCTGTTCAGTCGGGTCGAGTGGGAATTCTGAGGTGTTGAACACAGCATGCTGAAAATCGTCATTCGCTTGTATCTGGTGACCATCATCGCCTATGCCGGGGCGATCTTCATGGTCCCGGAGCTGATCGTGCAGTGCTTTCTTGAGCGCTACGTGGCCTACAACCTGGAGCAGGCGCGCGGTGTGCAGCGCCTGATGGTCAAACAGTTCGAGCAGGCGCCCAAGGCGGACTGGCCGCAGGTCGTCCAAGGCCTGGAGGAGGACTTCGCGCCCTTGCGGGTAGAGCTGCTGCGCCAGAACGACGCGGGATTGACTGCTGAGGAGCACGAGCAGCTACAAAATGGCAAATACGTGGTGCGCCTGGGTGATTGGGGTTACTACGAAACGGCGCTGGCACCGCTCGACGGTGAATGGCTGGTGGCGCTGCGCAACCCGCCGGAGCCGGTCGACATCAACTTGCTGTCCTGGGTCATCACCGTATTGATCGGTGCCGCACTGCTGGCCTGCCTGCTGTTCTGGATCTGGCCGCACTGGCGTGACTTGCAGCGCTTGAAGGCCACGGCGCAGTTGCTCGGGCAGGGCAACCTGGCGGAACGCACGCACATTTCGCCACGTTCCAACATTGGCGCGCTGGCCAAGGTATTCGACACCATGGCGCATGACCTGGAGCAACTGCTGACCCAGCAACGCGAGCTGCTCAACGCGGTGTCCCATGAGTTGCGCACGCCATTGACGCGCCTGGATTTCGGCCTGGTGCTGTTGTATGACGAACTGCCGCCGGCCAGTCGCAAGCGCTTGTTGCAGCTGGTTGGGCATGTGCGCGAGCTGGATGAGCTGGTGCTTGAACTGCTGTCCTATAACCGCTTGCAGACGCCGGGGCAGATGGGCGAGCGGGTCGAGGTGGATTTGTCGGAGTTTGTCGACAGTATCCTGGGCAGCTTTGCCGAGGAACTCGATAGCCGTGCGATCGTTTGGGAAGTGCGTGCGGACGCTGGCATAGCGCGTTTCATCCTTGACCCGCGCTTGACTGCACGTGCCGTGCAGAACCTGGTGCGCAATGCCATGCGCTATTGCGATGAGCGCCTGCTATTGCGCTTGAGCGCGGATGCGCAGGGTGGCTGTGTGCTGACCGTGGAAGACGACGGCATTGGCATTCCGCAGGAAGAGCGCGAGCGAATTTTCCAGCCGTTCTACCGCCTGGACCGCAGCCGCGATCGTTCGACGGGCGGGTTCGGCCTGGGCTTGGCGATTAGCCGACGCGTGATCGAGGGGCAGGGCGGCACCTTGACCGTGGGGCAATCGGCGCTGGGTGGCGCGCAGTTCAGGATCTTTTTGCCACGCGGGCGGTAGCGGTTTCATCGGACCAGGCGCGATTACCCTGTACATGTGGGAGCCGGCCTTGTCGGCGATGAGCTACAAACGACTGGCGACTTTGGTACACGGCGTGCTTCCCGCGTTCAATCGCCAAACGTAATGATCATTGCGCCCAATGCCGTCGAGCCGGTAAAGACAACGGCGGCAACTGCTGCCCCGGCAGCCGTACCCGGGCCTGGTGCAGCCACGCTACCGGCCACTATCGAGTCAATTGACAGCCCGACATCCGCGACCACCATGGCCACCCCGCGCGTACGCCAAAGCGTCTTGCGTGCCAGGGCTGCTGCTCGGGCGGCCTCCAGTTGCGCGTCTTCGATGTTTTGCAGCTCTACGGCTGTTGCACAGAACTCTGAGCGCATCTGCGCAAGTCGGGCCTGGATTTTCTCCGGGTCGACAGGTTGTGCCATGCCCTGTCGGAATTTGTGCAGCACCTCCATCAGATGGCTCACCATTGCCTTGTCCAAGCCGGCGTCGAGCAATACGCGTTCTTCAACCGGCAGGAATGACTGGGTGAACAGCTCCTCGTTTCTGGCCATTGCTTCAAGGCTGTTGCGGGTTTGCGCAGAAGGGTGCGCGGCTTTGCGCAGCCCGCTGATGAACCTGGAGTCTTCGTTGAGCTGCTTCAACAGGTTGCAGGCAGTGGTACTCACTTCAATCAGCTGTACACGGCTTGGCGTCGGCGTAGTGCCCAGCACCTGCTGGATTCTGTTCACGCCATTGACGAAGTACTCGAAATCATTGGGTGCGGCCCAAGTATTGATCGAGAGCATCATCAACAGAACCAAGGCCATTATTCTGTGCATGGCAGCTCACCCTGTGTGGTCGAACGCGTCTGCATTTACTCTAGCCCGAGCAGTGGGCCGGGGTGGCATTTGCAGACTTACGGCGTGCCTGGTCCTGACCGTTGCTCATTGATGTGCTACACATTCAGTTGGTTTTGCTTTGAAGTACCCCACACCACAAGGAAGAAGACTCATGACAGCAACCGCACTGATCGAAACCGTAAGCGCTGATTCCCTCACCACCCTGTTGCAGGACGCCGGCTGCCGGGTCAATCGTACCGAGCAGAACGCAGTGGTGCAGTTGCTCAGCGCGAGCCAGGGGGTCGGTTATGCCGTGCGTTTCGGTAACCAGCACGCTACGCAGGCAGGGCAGTATCTCGATTTCACTTTCAGTTGCGCGCTACGTATCCAGGGTGAGTTGCCAGCCGGCCTTGCCGAGCGCTGGAACATCTCGCGCCGTTTTGCCCGCCTTTCGGTCCAGGGCGAGTTCCTGGTGATGGAAATGGACGTGTTCGTGGCTGATGGCGTCAGCCAGAAATACCTGCTGGGCAGCCTGGTGCTGTGGGATCGCCTGTTGCAGGAATTCATCGTCTACCTGCGTGACTACAGCCGCAATGCAGCGCAGGTGGCTGAGGTTGCAGCGCAGCCGGCAGCTTCCTGAACCACCTGGGTGCTTACCCGCCGCTCATTGCAGGCGCAGGATGACGTCCAGTGATTGCAGGACTTCTTCAGTGATGAGATCAAGGCGATACGCATAGATATTGTAGATCGCCGTCAGCGCCAGGGCGGCGATTACCAGCGGGCTCCACCAGGGCCATTGCCAGGGCATGTGGTGTTTACGCGAGACAACGTTGTGCAGGGTGTCACAGGCCCAGTCGGGGGTCGGTCCGCGTAGTTCACGAATGAGCCTATGCAGTTCCACGATGATTGCCTGCAACGCTTCATCGCCCTTGGGCTCAAGGGCGTACTTGCCTTTGAGGCCCATGCACAGGCAGATGTACATGAACTCCAGTAGCTGCTGGTATGTGGCGGGTTCCAGCATCATGCGCGACAGCACGCGGAAGAACTTCTCGCCACCACCGCTCTCGTTGTGAAAGTCGCTTAGCAGGGAATTCTGGCTCCACACCGAGTTGTTGCCCCACGACGTGCGCATCACGACCTCATCGAGGAACAGGCACAGCGAGTAGGAGTAGGCCTCCAGGTGGATGGGGTCGTAGCCGCGTTGGCGCATCTCGTCGACCACCGTGGTCACGCTGGTGTGCACATCCTTGTAGAGCTGCCCGATGTCATCGGGGCACTCGACGGTTTGCAGGCGTATGGCCAGGCCGATCAGCGGCATCGCGGCGTCGACCATCGGGTTGACGAACCCTCCACGCAAGTCGAAGTCGGGGTCGGCCGGGTAGAGGCCGTTCATTTCAGCCTGTGTCTGGCCTGCATGCGGGCCCAGGGTGTCCAGCTTGGCATCGTGGATAAGCACATCCAGGGTCGGCCCTTTTGGTGTTGATGTGGGTGAGGTCTTCATGGCGTCTTCCTTGTGGTTGTTCAATCGAGCATCCAGCCGTTGTCACCTTCGGCCAGCAGGCCGCCGTGGTCACTGCTGTCGCCTTGGCAGGCGATGGCTTTGCCTTCGATGCGATGGTTGGCGGAGCCGCTGGTAATCACTGCGCCGCAACTGATGCGGTCGCCGACCCGGGCGATGGCTTTGCCGTTGAAAGTGAATGACGCGGCGCCTGTTTCAACGACACCGGGGCCGTGCAGCGGACAATCGTGGCGGTGGCCGACCAGGACGATGGGCTTCATGGGGCATCTCCAGGGGCGGGGGCGGTTCGTGATTCGAGGTCCATGTCGGCCGGCCATTGGACTTTTGGGGCCCAGCGGCAGACGGGATTGGTATCCCAATCGCGGGGTTCGTAGGAGAAGGGGGGGAGAGCCTCGGGGCCTTGTTGCATGTAGAGGCGAATTATTGCCCAGTAACGTTCACCGTCAAAAATGTCGCCCGCAAAGTGGAAGCGGTCTACCACATCGAGAGTGCCGGGTTTTAGAGCGCAAAGGCTGATGCTTTCTTTCAAACCACCCGTGCCCATAGGGCCATAGATACTACTGGCTTCGGCGTGAAGGTCATCCCAGTTGTATGCGGCAGGTCGGACTTCCCATTTTGTTTTGCTAAAGGGGTAGAACCAACTGAAATGGAAGCGGTACACATAAATTTTTCGACGCAATCGGTTGAATCGAATGGGTTGGTATTGAGGTGTCTCTAGGTCCATTCGAATTAGTGTGGCAAGTGGCCAAAACAATAATATAATTGTATAGCCAAGAAGCATCGATCCTTTGTCTAGTGGGGTTTCTGTTGTGAGGTCAACGTGAATAGTTAAGGCGAGTACGTATAAGTTGGCTAGAGAAATTATTGTTCCGACTATCGCGAAGTAGCCGCGCGCTTTTAATTCTTCTACTGGAAACTCCAGGTACATCTCATCGATGTGATTGGGTGTGATGTCCAACAGGGTGAAGCTCATATTCGGAGCCACGCTGTCGTTTGGGGCTGGCAAGTCGAATTTCCAGGACGGTGCATGCATTTCTAGTTTTGGGTTTTTATTGTTCATTGATTGGTCTCCAGTAAGTGAACCTCGATGTAGGCGTCGGGAGCTTCCCGGTCTGGCCAGTAAGTGAGGAGCAGTGTGGCTGCCTCAATGTTGTGCTTTCTAATGCTTGGGACTAGCTCAAGCATTCCGTTGATGTTTCGGTACTTCAAAGTCTTGCCGTCAGGGAAACTGATTTCCGCATCAGACTGTCTGGTTGTGATTGTTTCTTGCTTGTAGTCCTTGAATTTTGATGGTTTGGATGGTGCGAGATTTGCTATGTACTCAGACGCTCGGGTGTTGCTTGCTAAGGGGTGATGGGATCTATTTGTGATTACTTCGCCTCCTGTGTACTTTTCAGGTCGGCCATCTCCAAATCTATGGATTATTAGCGACCAGCAGTAACTCGATTGTGTCTCGAGAAAATTCGGCAGAATAATCCAATATTTAAGTCGTTGCTCGGTCTCCAGGCTGACTAGTCCGCCTATTTTTGCTGTTGTTGTGGGGTCTGCCATGGTGGTTTCAAACTTAATGCTTGCCTCCACTCCAAGTGTTGCGGTGTTGAGCTCGGTAAATGCTATGTCAGCTTGGTCGGATGTTTCCCATTTGATGGGAGGGGTTTCCTTTGCAGTTCCGAAATAGCAGCGCATTGCCCAGCGCTCTAATGGGGAGGACTCTTTACGCTCTGCTATTTTAATCAAGCTGTAAACTACTATCCCCAGTACAATGGCTATGCCGAGTGTGCCCAGTAGTGAGGCGCTTGGGGCGGCAAAAATTGCACCAATTGCGGCCCCCGCGCCAAGGAGTTGAATAATTATTGCTATGCGGTAGAACTTTGCAGGGGACTGTCAGATTTTTT